>JBARPG010000169.1:0-6010 GCA_049642885.1 Acidimicrobiia bacterium
CCGACGATGTCACGATCTTGCGCGACGGCAAGCATGTCGTCACGCGGTCGGCGGAAGGGCTCGATGAAAACCAACTCATCGAATTGATCGTCGGCCGCTCCTTAACCGCAGTATTCCCCTCAATGCCCGAAACGCAGACCCACCTCAGCGTGCTCGAAGTCGAACATCTGTCTGGGGGCCCGCTTGTCGACGTGAGTTTCGCCCTCGCCCGCAAAGAGGTGCTCGGCATCGCGGGCCTGCTTGGCTCGGGCAGAAGCGAACTCCTCCGCATGATTTTCGGCGCCTACAAGCGAGCGGGAGGCGTGGTTCGTCTCGGCGGAAGCGAGGTGGATTTCCGTCACTCAAAAGACGCGATCGACCGTGGAATCGCGTACGTGCCCGAGGATCGACCGGGCGACGGAGCGTTCTTGGAATTGACCGTCCGCGAGAACTATTCGGCCGCGACGCTCAAATCATTCTGTGCACTCAAGGGAATCTTCTTACGGCCCGCGCGTGAACGTGTCGCCGCGACCACGGCGATCGAAACCTTTCGAGTCAAGACCAGCGGCCAGGGTGCCGCAATGGGATCGCTTTCGGGCGGCAATCAACAGAAGGTCATCGTCGGGCGCTGGCTGGCCGAACGGCCCAACATCCTTTTGCTCGATGAGCCGACCCAAGGTGTCGATGTCGGGGCGCGCGCGGACATCTACGAATTCGTGCGACAAGAAGTCGAAGAAGGCACTTCCGTCATCCTCGTCACCTCAGATTTTGAAGAACTCGCTCGGGTCTCCGATCGAGTGATCGCGCTCGTTGACGGACGGGTGACCGGCGAACTCAAGGCACCCAACATCACTGCACACGCATGCACCCAACTCGTATATGGAGAATCGGAGGCCCCACATGAGTGACACCGTCGCAACAGAGTCGCGAGAGGCCCCTACTGCGCGCGGCGTAATCGGGCAGGCGTTAGAACGCCTTGGAATGCTCGGCGCTCTGATCGTCCTCGGCGCCAGCTTGTTCTTCCTCGGTGCTCCCAAGGCGTTTCAAAATCTCGCCCCATGGCAAAACGTCGCGAAATCCACTTCAACGCTCATCGTTGCCTCGCTCGCACTCTTGATTCCCCTTATTGCTGGCCATTTCAACCTTGCGGTCGGAGCGCAAATCGCGGTCGCTGGAATGGTCTGTGTTTCCGCTTCAGAAGGCACCCAGTGGTTCGAAGGCAACCCCCAGCCGGTGTTCCTCTGCGTCATTCTCGGAATCCTTGCATCGGTCGTGATTTCTGTCGTTTCCGGATACCTCGTCGCCTATGTCGGGGTGGATTCGTTCATCACAACGCTCGGCATTGCGATCGCTGCTGAGGGCTGGTATTCCTGGTACAACCCGACCTCAACGTCACTCCACAGCGAATCTCCCCTCTTGGGTCTCTTCAGCAATGAAATCCCGGTGGTTCGCATGCCACCGGTGTTCCTTCTGGCAATCGCGTTCGCCGTGTTGTCGTGGGTGATCACGGAGTTCGTTCCGCTCGGGCGAAAGATCGCCGCAATCGGGTCGAATCCATCTTCGGCGAGCCTCGTCGGCATTCGCGTGCCTCGCACGGTGTTCACTGCATTTCTTTCCTCGGGTCTGCTGGCCGGGGTCGCTGGCGTGATGGCCCTAGCGAACAGTGGGAACACCGGGGCATCGACGTTCCCAGGGGGCGGTGTGCCATTCATTCTTCCAGCATTGGCTGCGGTGTTCTTGGGGGCAACCACGTGGAAGGCCGGGCGATTCAACGTGCCCGGTGTCGTCATCGCAATCTTGTTGATCAAACTCGCGAACGAAGCGTTCAGCCAAGCTGGTTACGCGGGGTGGGTCGAAAAGGTGATCAATGGTCTGGCGCTGGTCGCTGCCGTTGCAGTTTCTACATTGCTGGCTCGACGCCGAACCGGCTCGAGCTAGAGGAGTTATCGGTGTCGAAGTTGAGTTTCGTCAAGGTCAACTCTGTATCTATAGCTGCGCTTGCAGTCACCGTGAGTCTCGGTGTGGCATCGTGTGACACCGCAAAAAAAGCCGCTCCGAAGACGAGCGCTCCTTCGACATCCAATGCGCCGACGAAACCGGCCAATGTCCTGAGTGAGGCAAAAGCTGCGGTCGAGCTCGCGTACAAGGGCAGCTACGGCACTCCCCCAAAGTCCGGACCGAAAGCGGTGCGCGGCAAGAAGCTGTGGGTCATATCCTGCAGCGATCTTCTTGAGAGCTGTTCAGTGCCGGGGCACCACGCTGTCGAAGCAGCGAAGGAGCTCGGATGGGATGTCACCTACGCCGAGGGTCAGCTTCAAGCCAGTGTTACTGCAGAGCGCATCCGTTCTGCTGTTGCCGCAGGTGCGAACGCAATCATTCTCGTTGCAAGCGATTGTCCCCAGGTGCAAGGCCCTCTCCAAGAAGCACATGACGCTGGTGTCGTACTCGTGGGCATCTACTCCTTCGACTGTAACGATCCATCGATCGAAAACGGCAAGTCGCTCTTCGATGCGCAAGCGCTCGCGACCTTTCCGGGCAACGCCGCCGAGCAGCAGCGCGAATGGGGAAAGATCAAGGCAGATTGGATCATTGCTAATTCCAATGGAAAAGCCACGCTGATCCAGTTGAACGCAAACGAACGATTGGTGATTCGCCACACCAATGAAGGATTCGATACGGAGTTCGCTCGCTGCGCCGGATGCAAAGAGCTTGGTCGCGTCGAAGCCACCGATTCCGATATTCTGCAGCTCACTCCGGCGCTCCAAAAGGGTGCGACTGCGATTTCGCAGCATCCCGAGACCGAGTTCATTCACGCTCCAATCGACGCGATCGTTCCCTTGTTGGTCCTTCCGGCGATCAGGTCATCAGGAGCCGACATTTCCGCCCAACTCGTAGGCGGTGAAGGCCTGACTGCCAACATGGATCTCATCCGCAGTGGAGACCAGGCGGTTGCCTTGGCATATCCGCACGAATGGATGGCGTGGTCGGCAGTCGACATCACGAATCGCATTTTTGCGAAAGCCGATCCGACGGTGAATCAGGGGATCTCATGGCAGCTGGTCGACAAGGACCACAACCTGCCAGCGTCAGGACCGTACGTTCCACCCGTGGATTTCAAAGCGGCGTACCGAGAGGTTTGGGGCGTTACAGCGAACTCCAAGTAATTGGCTGACTAGCCAGCTTGTGCGCTGACCGCAGCGGCAGCGGCCGCGGCAGCCGCTGGATCGCCCGCGTAGCGGCCCCGCACTCCATTCGCATCTGGCGAGCCGACCGGCACAAGATCCTCGCCAAGTTCGTATACGAGTGGTATTCCCGTCGGAATATTCAGTTCGGTGATGGTGTTTTCGCTAATGCCATCGAGATGTTTCACGAGCGCACGCAATGAGTTGCCATGTGCAGCGACGAGGACCACGTTCCCAGCGCGCAGGTCAGGGACAATTGAGTCGACCCAATACGGCACGAGTCGGTCGACGACATCCGCCAGACATTCGGAAGCCGGCAGTACCTCTGGTGCAAGATCCGCGTAGCGACCGTCGTATCCCCAACTCGCGTCGTGAACGTCGAGGGGCGGGGGCGGCACGTCATAACTGCGACGCCAAACCTTCACTTGATCGAGCCCGAACTCCTCAGCAGTCGCCTTCTTGTCTTTTCCCTGAAGCGCGCCGTAGTGCCGCTCGTTCAGGCGCCAGTGTCGTCGGACCGGAAGCCACGATCGCTGCATTTCCGCAAGCGCGAGTTCCGCGGTACGAATCGCTCGTCGTTGTAGCGATGTGTGCAGCACATCGGGGAACAGTCCCGCGGCCATCATGTCTCGGCCCGCTTGCATCGCCTGGTCGCGACCATGGTCTGTCAGATCGACATCGACCCAGCCTGTAAAGAGGTTGGCCTTGTTCCATTCGCTCTCTCCGTGACGGAGCAACACAAGCGTCGTGGTCGACATCACTACCTCCTCGGTTCGCGTTCCCAGCGTAGGGCTCGATCGCTCCCGCGCCCTAATCTGCTGTTCGTGACTGCGATCGATGCTCTGCCATGGAAGACCTATCTCGAACTTGTGCGCGCTGCCGCTGGCGCACACGGCGATCGGGCGTACCTCGTTGATGGTGAAGTCACCCTCAGTTTCAACGCGTTGTCCGAACGAGTCGACGAGATGTCACGAGCACACCTTGCGGCTGGCATTGGCTTTGGCGATCGGATTGCGATCTGGGCTCCGAATATCTGGGAGTGGGTCGTCGTTGCCCTCGGAGCGCAGTCCATCGGGGCCGTCCTCATCCCACTCAATACCCGTTTCAAAGGTGCAGAAGCCGTCGACATTCTCGAGCGCGGAAACGTTTCGGCATTGTTCACCGTCACCGATTTTCTCGACACGAATTATCTCGAGCTCATTGAACGCACCGGCGCTCCACTCGCGTCGTTGCGACGCCGCGTCGTACTTCGCGGAGATGCAGCAGGCCCAAGCGATTCATATGCTGATTACGTCGCTACTGGGAGGTCGATATCCGACGAGCAGTTGGCCGCTGCGCATGGCCGTGTCTCTGGTGACTCAGTGTCGGACATCCTCTTCACCTCCGGCACGACTGGCGCGCCCAAAGGCGTGGTCACAACCCACGCACAGAACCTTGCCGCGTTTCAAGCATGGGCATCGGTCATCGGTCTCGATGCGAGCGATACGCACCTCGTCATCAATCCGTTCTTTCACGCGTTTGGCTACAAGGCGGGCTGGCTCGCTTCCTTGATCGCTGGCGCTACCTGCCTTCCCCATTTGGTCTTTGACGCTGGCGCAGTTCTGACCCGCATCCAAGACGAAGGAATCACATCGATTCCGGGACCACCAACCCTTTTCCAATCGATGCTCGTGCATCCCCACCTTTCGAGTTTCGACCTGTCGTCCCTGCGCCTCGCTGTGACCGGTGCCGCTTCAATCCCGGTCGAACTGATCATTGCGATGCGCGAGCGACTTGGATTTGAAACGGTGATCACCGGGTATGGGCTCACCGAGGCGTGTGGCATCGCCACCATGTGTCGCGATGGAGATGCTCCCGAGATCATCGCTGCAACATCGGGTCGCGCGATTCCAGACGTTGAGGTGTGCTGCATCGACGCGTCGGGCGTATCCGTACCCGCTGGCGAAGCAGGAGAAGTCGTGATCCGTGGATACAACGTGATGCGGGAATATCTCGATGATCCCGTTGCGACCACAGAAGTCATCGACAGCGACGGTTGGCTCCACACCGGCGACATCGGTGTCATGGATGAACACGGCAATCTCCGAATCACCGACCGCGTAAAAGACATGTTCATCGTTGGCGGGTTCAATGCGTACCCCGCCGAGATCGAGAACCTGCTGCTTCTCCATCCCGATATCGCGTTTGCTGCGGTGATCGGAGTCCCGGACGAACGCATGGGTGAAGTGGGCGCGGCATATGTCGTGCCAAAACCAAACCTCATGATTGATGTTGACACGCTGCGCACCTGGGCGCGGGATCAGATGGCGAACTACAAGGTGCCCCGCTATTTCGAGGTGCTCGAGTCGCTGCCGATGAACGCGACCGGCAAGGTGACGAAGTTCGAGTTGCGCGAACGATTCGCACGGCACACCGCTACGGGCTGAACGCTTCGCACACCGCCGTCGTCACGTCGGCAAAGCGGAAATCCATGAACGGTTTTGCCGTCATTCGCGGAGTCATGAACGCGCACGCGAGACCGCGCTCCGTATCGAGCCAACCACCTGAACCACCAAATCCGCGATGTCCAATCAGATTCGGTTCATAGCCGCGACGGGAAAGAATCGCTTGGTAACCACCCTGCCAGTGCATTGGAAACCCAAGCACCCGATCGCGACTATCGCATCGATACCGGAGTGCTTGGTACACGCCACGGGCCAACGGCGAGTTTGAATCCGCAGCAATCGAGTCGTAGAGCGCTGCCAATCCACGGCTGCTGCAGAGCACATTGAGTGCAGGCTGTTCGATATCCCAGGTCGAAGGATCAGCAAGGAGTGTTCCGAGCGCTCGACCGCCGAGTGCTGCACGCG
>JBARPG010000170.1:0-15085 GCA_049642885.1 Acidimicrobiia bacterium
GTGCATGCCCGCTCACACGCCTTTCGGGAGATCTTCTGGTCGCCATCCCAAGAGCTCGACACCCTTGCCCAGCGCAAAACGGTCTGTCATGCCGCCCACATAGGTCACGGCCAACACGGCCGCCTCCTTCGAGCCGCTCGACACGACAGGCACCGTGCCATCGTGCACGTCTGGCAAGCGCCCTGGTGCATCGATGTAGTACTCGACCAGTCCCTGCAAGAGGCGCACTGCTCGTTCCATCTGTTGGCGCGCTGCGGGCCGCAGATAGATGCGTTCATAGTTCCAAGCACGAAATGCAAGCAGCGCCTCGCCATATTCATCTTCCATGCCCACGAGACCGGTTGCATCAATATGCCGCAAGACCGAATGCACGAACGCGGCGAGTTGATCGCGTGTTGCTGTGCCGATCACGGACCGCACCTCGTTCGGCAGCTCTTCGTGACGGATGATCCCTGCACGGCACGCATCATCGAAATCGTGAACCAAATACGCGATGCGATCGGACCACGACACCACTTCGGCCTCAGGTGTCGTCGGTGCGGGACGTCGCCACGGCCCGTTGCGCACACCATCGAGCACTTCGGTGCAGAGATTGAGCGGTGCAAGAATGACGTCCGCGCCCCAAAGTGCGTGGTCATAGCCGGCTTCGAGATAGGGACTGAACGCGTCTTCGGCGGTGTGGCCCGCGGGACCATGCCCAACGTCGTGGGCAAGCGCGATCGCCTCGGCCAAGGGCTCGCAGAGCCGAGCGGCCCGAACAATTGAGGTTGCGACCTGCGCGACCTCAATTGCATGGGTCAACCGTGTCCGCAAATGATCATCCTCTGGCGCGATGAACACCTGGCACTTGCCCGCAAGGCGACGGAACGCCGGCGAATGTTTGATGCGACCGATATCCCGCTCGAAACAGAGGCGGAACTCATCGGGCACCTCGCCTACAGCTCGCTGTCCGGCACCGAAAGGCCTGGTTGCGCCCGGCGCCATCCATGCGTCGAGTTCGCGCTCGCGTGCTTCGCGAGACACAACCGTCGAGCCGGTCCATAGCGACGGCCTCGGCGTCTGTTCGTCGCCTTTGGTGAAGGGAAATTCGTGTGCGAGCATGCCCGGACTGTACCGGGAGGGTGTGACAGTGCTCGTGTCCCCGTGCCCGAAGCTGGGAGTGCCCGCGCCCGAACAGCTCAGTTCAACGGTTCGGACGCGAGGGCTCCGGTGAATTCGGGCGTTTCGTGAGCACATCCGGTCGATTTGATTGCTTCGACACCAGCAAAGGGTCCGCACTTGTTCTCGATGACCCACACGTGGAGCATCGGAGCCGTGACTCTCAGCTTGCCGAACGGTACGCACCGACCGCCTCGGTGAACCCCCGCAACGCGTCCGCCCTCCACCCAGCACAGATCCGTGTGGTTGTGCCACATCACTCGTGGTCCTCCAAAGTCCGGAACGTCCGACATCATTGATCCATCGCGCAATATGTACATCGCAGAGACCAAGGTCTTCTTTGCGCCTTCGACCTTGAAGACAAGCGATTCCACGTGCGCGGCATCCATCGCGTATCCGTCGTTGAGATAGGGCGTGTTCACGAAATGCTCGAACCCCGTCATGGCGTCACCAATCGAGCGATACCCAGCAGCCTCGGCATCTGCCGTCGTCACGTACCGCTTGACTGCAGCCTTTGAATCACGGATCAACTCCGCTTCCTCCGCCAACGGTTCCGGCGTGGATATCGCATCGGGATCGTGGCTCGCTGCGCTGTGCGAATTCGTATGAGTCGAAGCCCCACACGTGCCTCCGGCAAGCGCTGCACCATGAATTTCTGCGAACCGCCCACAGCTTGTGTCCGTCAGCCAGACGTGAAGCATCGGCGCGGTGACCCACCGCACCGAGCCTTCGGGGCACCCGGTAGCTTTGGACCAGGTTCCTGCAACCTCTCGCTTGTCGTTGAAACACAGATCCTCGTGAACGTGCCAACCCGTCAAGGGTCCGCCAACATCAGGAACGTTCCCGTCCAAGGTTCCACTCGGCAGTACGTACATCGCCGCAACGACCTTCGGCGGGCCTTCTTTGCGTGACACGACAACCGATTCGATCGCGGACGGGTCGACGATGCTGCGATCATCGAGGCGACGCCACGCTACAAAGTGTTCGTAGCCTCCCTCTCCGTCACGAATGGATCGGAACACTTCATTCGTTGACGGTTCGCGGAAGAACCGGCCATCGGTCTCGTTCTCTTCGATCTTCACGTTGGCGAGCGGTGCCAACGCCTTTTCCGTCTCAATAACGAGCAGATCTGCGCGGTCCTGCTGTTCCTTGGTTGGCTTCGCGACCGGCATCGTGCCGTCGGGAGACAAGTGGCTGTGCACCGTGCCCAATGCGGCGGCGGGATCCGCGACCGCGTCGGCGGTGGTCCCATGGTCATGGGTCGCGGCGGTGGTCCCATGGTCGTGAGTGGCGGCGGCGGTCCCATGGTCATGGGTCGCATCAGCGTGCTCGTGCGGAGCCACCATCGCGGGGAGCGATCCGAGGATGAGCACTGCTCCAGAGCCAATGGCGATCCGAGATCGGAGACCGGAAGCCTCCGAGTTGGCCGACCGCTCCACGTCTGAACGAAACAGCATCCCGACACACAGAACCAGGATCATGACTTCCAGCGCTGTGGCCCAGCCGTCCGCGAACTGCAATGCCTCTTTCGACTCAAGACCGACGATGAAGCTGATGCCACGAGTCTTCGCAAGAACCCACGCGCTGACCGACGCAATGCTCAAAACCGCACCGCCAAAGAACGCCGTTCGAGACGGTCGATTCCAGACCCACGCCGCCCAACCAATCTCAAGAATCGCAGCGGAAGCGAAGAGCAATCCCGCCTGGCGATGCTCAGCATGCGTACCGGCAGCAGCAGCATGCACCAGTCCTGCTGCGACCGATGTCATCGCTGCAATATGTGCAAGTGGAGAACGCTTGAGAGTGGCCATTGATGCCTCCGGAGAACGCCCGCCTAACAATAGGACGTCTGGGCGCCCATCAACGCTGCATCGCGGGAAGGTATTTCCCGCTCTACGGAGGCTATGCGGTGCTGCCCGGCCCTGCTGCGTCGAGCGCAGCGTGCGCCGCGGCAAGGCGAGCCAACGGCACTCGGTACGGCGAACAGCTCACGTAGTCGAGGCCGATCTCATGGCAGAAATGCACCGACGCCGCTTCACCGCCGTGCTCACCACAGATGCCGAGCTTCAAATTCGGACGTGTTGCCCGACCTTCCGCTACGGCGATCTTCATCAAACGACCAACACCATCACGGTCGATCGCCTCGAACGGCGAAATCGGCAGCAACTTGGCCTCGAGGTAATCGCTCATGAAACGACCTTCGACGTCATCTCGGGAGAACCCAAACGCCATCTGTGTGAGGTCATTCGTTCCGAAGCTGAAGAATTCGGCAGTCTTGGCGATTTCGCCAGCCACCAGCGCGGCTCTCGGCGTTTCAATCATCGTGCCAACCAGGTAGTCGACGCGAGCACCCTTCTCGGCAAACACCTTCTCGGCTTCATCTCGACACCAGGTTTCAAGAAGCTGCAACTCTTCGCGATTTACGATCAGCGGAATCATGATCTCGACGATCGGATTTCCGCCTGCCGCCTTTCGTTCGACCGCGGCCTCGATCAGGGCGCGGGTCTGCATGCGGTAGAGGCCGGGCTTGAGGATCCCCAGTCGGCATCCACGAGTGCCGAGCATCGGGTTCGCCTCACGCCACAGGTTTGCTGCAGCGAGGAGCTTTTCCTCAGCGGCGTCAAGACCAACGGTCGCCTGCTTGACGACCAGCTCCTCGTGGTCCGGCAGGAACTCGTGCAACGGCGGGTCCAACAAACGCACCGTCACCGGCAGCCCGTCCATGGCCTCGAGAATGCCGAGGTAGTCGGACTTCTGCAGCACCGCGAGTTCGTCCAGCGCAGCCGTTTCTTCCTCCGGCGTGTCGGCCAGAATCATGCGCTGCACGAGCGGCAGGCGATCGCCGAGGAACATGTGCTCCGTGCGACACAGCCCAATTCCTTCGGCTCCGAAACTCCGCGCCTTTTCTGCATCTTCTGGAAGGTCGGCATTGGTGCGAACTTTGAGCGTGCGCACTTCATCGGCCCATCCGAGCACGATCCCAAACGGACCACTTGGTTCGGGGGTCACCACTGGCACTTCACCGACCACGATCTCGCCGGTGGAGCCGTTGATGGAAATCACATCGCCCTCGCGAACGGTCACCGCTCCAGAGCTGAACGTCTTGCCCTTCAGGTCGATCTTGATCGCTTCCGCACCACAGATCGCCGGGGTACCCATGCCACGCGCCACCACGGCCGCATGACTGACAAGACCACCACGGCTCGTCAAGATGCCTTCCGCTGCGATCATGCCGTGCAAATCGTCAGGCGAAGTCTCGGGACGCACGAGGATGACTCGCTCCCCTGCTTCACGCCGGGCCTCGGCATCGTCAGCGGTGAAATACACCTTGCCAACCGCTGCACCCGGGGAGGCATTCAGCCCTTTCGCCAGCACCGTAAATGTTGCTTTCGGGTCGAACTGCGGGTGCAACAGTTGGTCGAGCTGCGCGGGCTGCACACGAAGCACCGCCTCGTTCTTCGAGATCATCCCTTCTGACTCCATCTCGACAGCCATGCGGAGCGCTGCCGCAGCGGTCCGCTTGCCGACTCTCGTCTGGAGGATGTACAGCGTGCCCTGTTCGATCGTGAATTCGATGTCGCACATATCGCGGTAGTGGTTCTCAAGCGTTGACATCACCGTGATGAGTTGCTCGTGACACTCGGGGAATGTTCCACCCATGGCGTCGAGTGGTTCGGTGATACGAATACCGGCAACGACATCTTCGCCCTGCGCGTTGGTCAGGAAATCGCCGTATGCGAGGTTCTCCCCTGAAGACGGGTTGCGGGTAAACGCGACGCCAGTACCCGAATCTTCACCCTTATTGCCGAAGACCATGGTCTGCACGTTGACAGCCGTTCCGAGGTCATCGGGAATGGACTCCATCTTCCGGTAGTCCTTGGCGCGACGCCCGTTCCACGACTTGAACACCGCTTCAATCGCGTACGCGAGTTGTTCACCCGGCTCATCGGGGAAATCGACACCCGACTTCGCCTTCACAATTCCTTTGAACGTCGCGACGAGGCCAAGAAGATCATCTCCGGTCAACGCGGTTTCGTCTTCGACGCCGCGGGCCGTGATCAATTCATGGAGGGCGTCTTCAAATGCGGCACCTTCGACATCGAGCACGATCTTGCCGAACATTTGCACGAAGCGGCGGTAGGAGTCGTAGGCGAACCGGGGGTTACCAGTCTGCTTCGCGAGGCCTTCGACCGAGGTGTCGTTGAGACCGAGGTTGAGGACCGTGTCCATCATCCCTGGCATCGAAAATGCGGCACCCGAACGAACAGACACCAGCAGCGGGTCATCGCCGTCACCGAGGCGCTTACCCATCTTCGATTCGAGCTCGGCACGAGCAGCCTTGACCTCATCCATCAGGCCGTCGGGCATCGCGTCGCCAGCCGCCATGTAGGCCTTGCACGCGTCGGTGCTCACCGTGAATCCACCAGGCACGGGCAGTCCCATCCTGGTCATTTCGGCGAGGTTGGCTCCCTTGCCGCCGAGCAGATATTTCTGGTCCCGATTGCCTTCTTCAAACGCGTACACATACTTCATCAAGTCGCTCCTTTGCGGCGCATCAATCTACTGGTCAGAGGGCGGCAAATCGTTTGCGCAGGGGCTCAAGATCATCTGGATGGGTCAAACCGGCCCAACTGGATGTCGTATCCACCACTCGCACCTCGAGTTGGTCGTCTTCGACCATCTGGCCGATTTCGGTTGGAAGCAGGCATTCCGCTCCTGGATCATCGCCGTGGGAGTCAACGAATCCCTCCACAATGCCGACCAATTCTGCAGCGACCCTGCTCGGGAGCGCCCAGAGATTCATCGACACCACGGCGTCGTCCGAAATTACGGCGCCGGCGCCGTCGAGGATTCTCGAGCCATCTACGTGCAGTCCACCTCGTTCGTCTATGTCGACCAAGACGTGATTCTCCGTCTGGACGAGCCCACGAGTGACCGCACCATTCGCTGAAAGGGTCGCCCGAATCGGGAATGCCACAATCCCCCCGTGCTCCTCGCTCAGCAGCGCTTTCAACGCCACGAAGCTCTCGGCCCCGTAGTGGTCATCGGCATTTGCAATTCCAAACGGCTCGTGAAGCGCATCAGCGCAGGCCGCAATCGCGTGAGCCGTCCCCCACGGCTTATCGCGTGGTGTTCCGTACTTGTCTTGAAGAACGATTGTGCGCTGAATGCTCGGCGCGGTCAGGTCCAACATTGCATTGACCTGATCGACAAGTTCGCTGCGCGTCACAATGACGAGATGATCAAAGCCCGCTCCCACGGCTTCTTCAGCCGCAATACCGAGCAGTGACGCTCCATCAGGTCGCACCGGTACGAGTTGTTTTGGGCCGCCGAAACGGGAACCCATTCCGGCTGCGAGTAAGACCATCGGCGTTGACATTGCGCCTCCCTATTGCTGTTCTGTTGGAGCCAGTACGAGCGTGCCTGCCCAGCGATCCAAGGTCGATTGCAGGTTCGGATTGTTCGACCAGTTGGTTCCGATGAACATGAGCGTGATCATCACCAGCGGTCCAAACAGCGGGATCAGAAGCAAGCCGATCACCGCAACTGGCGCCAGCCCATACCGACGAAGCAACGTCGACCGCCTCGGAACCTCTCCCGAGGTGGTTCGGAGCATGATGCCCTTCACCCGTTTTCCAATCGTCTGTCCGTTCTTCAATGCCGGGAGAACAAGCACCAAAAGAATGAGGAACGCTCCGCCAATCAGCGCTCCATATTGCGAGCTGTTCAGCGGAGGTGTGAGTTTGGCATTCGCTTCCGCCGCATTATTCACGCGCTTTTTCGCGGCGTCCTTCGTCTTCTTTCCCTCCGCTGCTGACAGTGATTTCAATGAGTTCTGATCGAGAGAGCGCAGCGAACTGGCGCACTGCTTATCGAGCTTGGCAACAACATCGGGTTTCTTCTTGTCGACATACGCAATCTCGGTATTCCCGACGTATTGCACACACTCGTAACCCTTGGACTTCGCCTCCTCCGCAGGAGTCTTCGCCGTTGCCAGATTGGCGGAAAGCGGGGCGATTGCCACAAGGAAGAGGAACACGATGAAGGCGTCAATCGCGAAGGCGATACCACGGGCTTTCGGCTGTGCTTGCTCATAGCCGGCTGGCAGAGGAATTGGCGGGAAACGCTTCTTCATCGCTTCCATGCGCGCTTCCATCGACCGCTGCCGCGCTTCTGCTTTTGAACCACCTCGGGCATCGCGACCACGCGAGGCTGGCGCTGCGGCCACGCCCTCAGGTGCGGCAAAGTCTTCCGCGACACCTGATTCAAGGTCACTGTCGTAGCGACCGCGTTGGTAATCATCGCTCAACACGTTCCAGGCCTTGTTCAACTGCATGCGCTCTGGACCGGCGCTCGTCGCTGACTTGGCTCGGTACGCGGCGCGAATCTCATCTTTGTTGGAGCCGCGCTCTACCCCGAGGATTTCATAGAGATTTGCCATCGCCCCAAACTAGGGCCCGGAGTCGCTACAGGCCCAAACGGTCGACCAAAGCCGGCCCCAAACCATCGATCGGAATTCGCACCTGCTCCATCGTGTCCCGATCGCGTACGGTGACCGCACGGTCTTCAAGGCTGTCAAAATCAATGGTCACGCACAGCGGGGTGCCGATTTCGTCTTGGCGCCGATATCGCTTGCCGATCGACCCGGTCACGTCCACGTCGATCTGCATGCGCCCGCGCAGGTCTGCGGCAATTCCATTCGCCAGCGGCACGAGTTGCTCGTTTTTCGACAGCGGGAGCACCGCGACTTTGTACGGAGCGAGGCGTGGATGCAATTTGAGCACCGAGCGCGTCTCGCCATTCACCTCTTCTTCGGAAAAAGCTGCAAGCAAGAAAGCGAGCGTGGCACGGTCGGCGCCAGCAGCAGGCTCGATCACATGGGGCAGGTATCGCTCATTGGTGACCGGGTCGAAATAGCTGAGGTCGACCCCCGAAAACTTCGCATGCTGGGTGAGGTCGTAGTTCCCTCGATTCGCGACACCTTCAAGCTCTCCCCAACCCCAGGGATACATGAACTCCACATCAGCAGTACCAGAGGAATAGTGCGAGAGTTCGTCCGTTGCGTGCGGTCGCATGCGCAGCGACTCAGCGGGAATGCCGTGATCGAGGTACCAGTCGTACCGCGCCGTGCACCAGTACTCGAACCACTGCTGTGCTTCTGCCTCTGGCGTGAAGAATTCCATTTCCATTTGCTCAAACTCACGCGTGCGGAAAATGAAGTTGCCCGGAGTGATCTCGTTTCGGAAGCTCTTCCCAATCTGGGCAATTCCGAATGGCGGCTTCTTGCGCGAGGTCTGCTGCACATTCTTGAAGTTCACGAAAATGCCTTGGGCGGTTTCGGGGCGCAGATACGCGACCGAGGAACTGTCCTCCACCGGACCCACATGCGTCTTGAACATCAGATTGAAGTTGCGTGACTCAGTGAAGCTGTCTTTTGCGCCGCAGTTGGGACACGCTCCAGACTCCGGTAGCTGATCGGCACGGTGTCGCGCTTTGCACTTCTTACAGTCCACCAAAGGATCGGTGAAGGTCGCGAGGTGACCGCTGGCCTCCCAGACCTGCGGCGCCATGAGGATCGCCGAATCAAGGCCGACGACGTCCTCGCGAAGCTGCACCATCGAGCGCCACCACGCATCTTTTACGTTTCGTTTGAGGAGTACCCCAAGCGGGCCGTAATCCCAGGTTGAACGAAACCCTCCATAAATATCGGAGGATTGGAATACGAAGCCGCGTTGCTTCGCCAGATTGACAATTCGGTCCATGGGGTCTTGAGCCATACCTGCTGCCTTGCCAGAAGTGGAGTGTCGCATGCTACCGGGCCGACCATTCCAGAGAGGAGCTGCTCTGCGGGTCGGGAAGCGATGCTCACAGCAAGAGAGCACTCGATCTCAGCCGTCTTTCAAAGTGATACTCGAAGGTTGCGAGTGCAAAACGTTCCAGCTCGGCGCCGACAGCAGCACTGCTCTCCCTCAACGCGCTCGCAACACGACCGCCGAGCACCGCCTCGAGCGCCTCAAATGTTCCCGGTTCGACACGCCATCCCGTGACCGAAATGCAGTTCTCACAGATCGCCCCACCCTCCCCAGGAGAAAACCCGCGCCGATCGATGCCCGCGTTGCCACACCGAGCGCACTCCAACAAGAGCGGTTCGAATCCCTCGAGGGCAAGCAGCTTCCACAAGAACGCTGCCGCGACAACGGGCCGCGGATCGCCAGCGAGCGCGGTCAGCGCACGCGTCAACAAGAAATACACCTGTGGCTGTGGTTCGCGATCGTGCATGACGATGTCCACCGCCTCCGCCATACAACTGGCGTGGCCGAGCGCTCCCAAGTGCTCACGAAGTTCGTGAGGAGAGGCGACGGTCTCAACCTGGGTGACGATGTCAAGGTTGCGTCCTCGCGAAAGCTGCAGCTGAACTTCCGCCAACGGCTCCAGCCTCGCGCCGAAGCGCGACCCGCTTTTCCGCACGCCTTTGGCCACCGCGCGCACCTTCCCGTGTTCTTCCGTGCACAGCGTGATGATGCGATCTGCCTCTCCCAATTTGGTGGTGCGCAGCACAACACCCTGAGACCGATACAACTTCATGCGCTGAGGTTACGGGGCGCGCTTTCTAGACTGGGGTCATGAATCGACGAATGCTGAGCACGGCGCTACTGCTCGTTGGCCTCGTGACATCCTGCGGAGACTCACATCCTGATGATGCGACAGCCATCTCGAAAGCGGTTGGGACTGACGCCGAGTTGCAATTGGGTCAGAGCGTTTACACGGCGAACTGCGCGCGCTGCCACGGAACAACAGGGGCAGGTGGAGCTGGTCCGTCTCTCCACAACAGTGCGGCCATTAAGCGCTTCGCCTTTGAGGAGGATGACATCACTTGGATCGAGAACGGTGGCGGCGTGATGCCCGGGTTCAAAGGCCAACTCACTGCCGAACAAATTGCGGCGGTGTCGAAATATGTCCGAACAGTTCTCGGCGACCTGAAGTCCTAGATTCCACCGAAGCGACGAGTGCGCTGCTGAAAGGTGAGGATCGATTCCCGTAGGTGTTTCGTACGGAAGTCAGGCCAGAGCACATCTGGAAAGACGAATTCGGAATAGGCAGACTGCCACAAGAGGTAGTTCGAGATGCGGTACTCCCCGGAGGTGCGAATCACCAGGTCCGGATCGGGCATGTCTGGCGCGTACATCGCACGAGAAATGGCTTTCTCGTCGATATCGGCAGGATCGATTTCGCCCGAGCGCACTTGCTGAGCCAACGCCCGCACTGCATCAACAATCTCGGCACGTCCTCCATAGTTGAAAGCGAACGTGAGCGTGAGCTTGCGATTCTTTCGAGTGAGCACCTCGGCCTCCTCGATCTCCTTACGAAGCCGGGGCGGCACTCGCCCCCCACGCCGGCCGATGAACCTCACTCGTACTCCAAGGTCGTTGAGCTCATCGCGACGTCGCACCAGAAGCGACCGGTTGAAGTTCATAAGGAACCGAACTTCATCGATTGGTCGTCGCCAGTTCTCCGTCGAAAACGCGTAGACCGTCATCCATCGGATACCGAGGTCAAGCGCGCCATTCACCGTGTCGAACAGCGCCTCTTCCCCCGCGGCATGACCGTCGGTTCGCTTGAGCCCTCGACTCGTTGCCCATCGACCGTTGCCGTCCATGACGAGCGCCACGTGACGGGGAATTGCCTTCAGGTCGAGCTGATCATTGCGCTGCGCTCCGCGCGCCACGATGAGGTTCCTACTCAACAGTCAGGTCAGCGACCATTGCTTGGTGACCCGAGATGACGCAGAAGATCGTGTACGTGCCAGCCGGCAGGTCAATTTTGCCCTTTTCCTTCCCCGGTTCGAGCAGAAAACCCTTGAACTCGGGATTCTTGAACTCAAGGATGTGCCCAGGAAGGTTCTTTCCGACCATCTCCACAATTCCAGCGGGCGCGGTACTCGCACTCAACTCCAATGGGGCTCCCGCATTGATCGCCGTGACATCGATCGACGCTCCAGCTTCACCCGTTGGCTCAATGAACGCTGCCCCTTCCGGCTC
Source organism: Acidimicrobiia bacterium (assembly GCA_049642885.1). Taxonomy (GTDB): domain Bacteria; phylum Actinomycetota; class Acidimicrobiia; order IMCC26256; family JBARPG01; genus JBARPG01. The sequence goes on from JBARPG010000170.1 coordinate 11,199, forward strand.
ATCGCCGGTGTACGAGGTCGTGATCAGGCCCGAGACCAGTACGACTGCGATTCCAAGTCCGATCCAGAGGCGATTGCCCGTGGATTGCATCTTCTTGGCGGCGCTCAACGAGGCCATGAGGGCGAGCACCCCGATCGTCAGAATCGCGGCGAGCGCAACATCGATGCTGTGACCGGAAAGGAACAACCTCGAGATGGCAATTGCCGACCCGATCACCAAGAGCGCGGCGCCTGCCGGGATGAGGATTGGCAGAACAAGGCGATTGCGCACGTCGGGATGCATCCCAGAACGCTTCTCTACCGGCGAGGCCGGGGCGGCTGGCTCGACGACATCTGATGCACGATCGGTGCTGTCCTGTTCGCTGACCTCAGTATCAGTGGTACTCATTGATCCCCTCGAAGCAGTGTGCCTACGTAGTTTCAGTCCGATCTTGCCACGCCGGAGCGCCTGTGAAACGACTCCGGCGCTCCTCATTCCCTGCCCATCGGAAAAAGATCACCGCAATCAGGAGAAAGCCGATCGCCCCTGCGGCCGTTTTCATGATCAACGCCGCCATTTGTTGGTCATCGAGCGCCGACCAACCCCAAAGCTTCGGTAGGCCTGTATAGCGCGAATACACCGGATCGTCCGCGTAGGCGAGCCACGTCGCGGGAAGAGTCGGCATTACGCCGAGCAGAAAAATCAACATCATCCTCGGTAGTGGATTGAGCCTGGGCAGGTCACGCGAGGTTGAAAGAATTGGCAACCACACGACGAGTGCAGAGACAAACAGCATCACATGCGCCGCGAAATGGAACAGTCCATATTTCAGCGAGCTGTCAACAAACCACGGGATATGTGTCACTGCAACCATGAATGAATGCAGGAGCAATGCCGGGAAGAACCGCGTCATGCTGCGAGCCACGGGCATCGCGCGCACGCGATGCAGTACCCGAACGAGGAACCATCCCGGAGTACCAATCAGCAGCAGTGGCGCTGCGATCTGTGTGAAGAGCAAGTGCTGCACCATGTGCATCGAATACATCGAACCTTCGGCAACGTCGTGGACGGGCCAATCGGCGCCAGCCCAGAGGACGAGGACCGCAGCAAGGCAACTGAACTGTTGCAACCGTGGCCACACCAGCCGAAGATGGGCCGGATCCGCGACCGGCGCCCACCGCGTGAGCAGGGCGACGTAGCCGACCGTGACGGATGAGAGCACGATCCACACGTCGAGGTGCGCATTCCACGGAGGAAGGTTCGAAGCCAAGAGCACGCTATTCAACGTGCACCACGCCTATCCGAAGATTCGCAGCGACGACAACACGACGAGATACAAGACGAACGCCGCAGAAAGCCCGAGAACGAAATAGCGCTTGAAGATCGGCTGGTCGTGCTTGAGATGCATGAAAAAAAGAACCACGATGGCGAACTTCGACGCAGCGAGCGCCAACAGCGGAACAACGATTGCTGCTTTCGCGACGTCGGGATGGTCCTTCTCGACGTAGTAGAGCGCTACTTCAAGTGCCGTGACAACCATCAATGCGATGGCGATCATCACGTATTGGAAGGGCTTGCCCTTGTGCTCGTCCGAGACTGAATCAGCCTGCAGCACTGCTGTTGCTTCGCTCATTTCCCTGGTCCTTGGGGCATTAGGTAGATGACGGTGAAAATCACAATCCATACGATGTCGACGAAGTGCCAGTACAGACCGGCAATCTCGACTTTCTCCGAATCGGCTGCTGTGAACTTCCTCGAGTTTGCTAGCCCCAAAAGTGACATCAGCCAGATGATTCCGACGGTGACGTGTGCGCCGTGAAGCCCCGTCATCAGAAAGAAGGTCGAGCTCTGAAGACTCGAGCTGAGCTCGACGCCTTCACGGTAGAACTCGGTGAACTCGAAGATCTGCCCGCCAATGAAGATCGAACCGAAGATCGCCGTCGCCAACAACCAGAGTTTGAATCTTCGAATGTCATTTCGCTGGATCGCCGCCAGGGCCAAGACCATGGTCAGGGAACTCATCAACAGAATGAACGAGGTCGCCGAGGTGAACGGAATGTTGAAGATCTCTTTCGGCGTCTTTGCGCCTTCGACAACTACGCGACGCGAGCGGTAGAGCAGGTACGAGGCGATGAAGGCACCGAAGAACAGTGCCTCCGAGGAAAGGAACATCCACATCGCCATTTTGGCGTTGGAGATTCCCGTGCCGTGACCGTGGTCACCGTGGCCGTGATCTTCAGCCTCGACGGTTGCTACAGCCGTGTTCATGCGTGCTCCTCTGCGTAGGGCTCAAGTCCCCAACCGATGATGCTGGCAGCGATGATCAGCGCACCGAGAACGCGCATGCCGGCATTGTTGAAAACGAACGAGTATCCGAGGACCGGAAGTCCTGCACCGAGCAGGAGCGGGTAGTACGAAGGGTCAGGGAGATGCATCGTCGAGGTGTCGACGTGACTCGGGCGTTCTTCGGCCGCGTTGTCCGCGTCTGGGAGTCTCACGAGCCGGCCTGATTCGTCTTCGGCATACTTGCGGTGCCAGAAATCATCGAGGGACTTCACATTCGGCACTTCAAGGAAGTTGTATGCCGGTGCCGGAGACGGGATCGACCATTCCAGGGTTCGCCCGTCCCAGGGATCAGACGACGCCTTCTCACCGTGCTTGCGCGAAACAACGATGTTGACAACGAGCAACAAGGTCGCGAGAGCCACGATGAAACCACCGACACTGGAGATCCGGTTCATCGTCTCTACGCCGAGCGATGCTGGGTAGGTGTATCCACGTCGGGGTTGGCCCCAGAGGCCAGCAAAGTGCATCGGGAAGAAGGTCAAGTTGAATCCGACCATCATTACCCAGAAGCCGATCTTGCCCAGTTTCTCGTTCAGCATGTGCCCAAACACTTTTGGCCACCAGTAGAACATGCCACCGAAAATCGCGAAGACCAAACCGCCAAACAGAACGTAATGGAAGTGAGCGACAACGAAATATGTATCGGTCTGCTGTGTGTCGGAAGCCACAACGGCGTGCATCACACCAGACAGTCCACCGATGGTGAACATCACGATGAACCCGAGCGAATAGAGCATGGCCGTGGTGAGACGGATCGCGCCGCCCCAGACGGTACCTACCCAGTTGAAAATCTTCACTCCGGTTGGTACCGCGATCGCCATGGTCGCCACACCAAAGGCACCGACAGCCATTGATCCGAGTCCCGTAGTGAACATGTGGTGAGCCCACACGCCCCACCCGAAGAGGCCGATCGCAATACCGGAAAACACGACCACCGAGTATCCAAACAGCGGCTTGCGCGAGTAGGTCGGAAGAATTTCAGACACCATTCCCATGCCGGGAAGGATGAGGATGTACACCTCCGGATGGCCAAAGAGCCAGAAGAGGTGCTGGTACAGCAGCGGATCACCACCCGCAGTCGGATTGAAGAAACTCGTAAGGAAATTCCTATCCGAGTACACCATGATCAGTGCGGCGGTGACGCACGGCATCGCAAAGAGCGTCAAGAACGCGATGATGAGGATCATCCACACGAAGATCGGCATGCGCATCATGCGCATTCCCGGCGCTCGCATATTCAAGATCGTGACGATGAAGTTCAGCGCCGAAGTCACTGACCCAATACCCATCATGATCAGACCGATGGTCCAGAAGTCCACACCGCGGCCGGGCAAGAAACCCTGGGAGAGCGGAGTCGATGTCAGCGGTGTGTATCCGAACCACCCACCGTTAGGAAGACCGCCGAGGAACAGTCCCGAGTAGATGAACAACCCGCCGAAAAGGAATACCCAGTATCCGAGCATGTTGATTCTTGGAAAGGCCACATCGCGTGCCCCGATCATGAGCGGAACGAGGTAGTTGCCGAAGGCCACCGCCATCGGCATACCAACCATGAACACCAT
>JBARPG010000171.1:0-3358 GCA_049642885.1 Acidimicrobiia bacterium
GAAGATCTCCGCGCGCTCAAACCATACATTCGAGAGTTCGCTCCTGCCTTGATCGCCGTCGACGGGGGAGCTGATGCGCTCCTCGAGATCGGATTCAAGCCTGACATCATCATTGGCGATTTCGACTCGGTGAGCGCAGAGGCCCTTGGCACAGCGAAAGACCTTGTTCACCACGTGCATCGCGATGGTCGTGCTCCGGGTCGTGAGGAACTTGCAGACTTCGGTGTTGAGTACGAGGAATTCGTCATTGACGGAATGAGTGAAGACGTGGCCATGCTGCTGGCATACGAGGCGGGCGCGACGCTCATCGTTGCCGTCGGTACGCACGCGACGATGGTCGAGTTTCTCGACAAGGGCCGTCGCGGGATGTCATCAACATTTCTTACGAGGCTGCGTCTCGGGCCCGTGCTCGTGGACGCCAAGGGCGTTCACCGGTTGTATGAAGGGCGGGTACGTCGTCGAGACGTCGTCTTGCTAATTCTCGCGGCATTGGTCGCATTTGCTGTTGTGGCGTTGGTCTCGGAGCCGATACACGTCCTGTGGGATGCGATCCGGTTCGTGACGAGCGATCTCTGGGATTCGATCACAAGGTGAGGACATGATTCATTTTCGATATCACTTGGTCTCGCTCATCGCGGTGTTCCTCGCGTTGGCGATTGGCGTCGCGATGGGAGCGACCGTGATCAACAGCGCAGTTGTGGATGCCTTGCGCTCACAAGTGAGTTCTGCTGAACGGCGGGCCGACAACGTCAAGCGTGAGAACGATCAACTGAAGAATGATCGCGCTCAGGCGTCCGCATTTGTGAACGCGGTAGCTGACGATCTTGTGAGCGGGCGCCTGACCGGCCAGCGGGTTCAATTTGTCGTGGCCGACGGACTCGACGGCGACGCCGTGGATGATCTTGTGAAGTCAGTGTCCACGGCAGGTGGAACGGTCTCCTCAATATTGTGGCTGACGGAAGACAGCACTTCGAACGCAGGTCGAACAGCACTGCGTTCGATCGTCGGGGGCACCGATCCAAAGCGTTTGTGGTCCGCGGTGGTTGACGAGCTCACGGCGGCCGAGGTGGCTCCCAGCGAAACGTCTCAACAGTCAGATCCGACAACAAGTACCGCTGCGGCGGCGACCGGCGTGATCGATCAGCTCGTCACGGCCGGCGTATTTCGCAGAAGCGAAGTCCCTGCCGCCTCGGGCACTGGTCCGGTCGATGTGGTCGTATTCCTGGACGGCCCAGCTTCGAAGGTCACCGGCGAATCGTCAGTGGCGAATGCCGCGAAGTATGCGACCAAGACCGATCTCATCACGGTTGTCGGCGAGTTGTGGGCAACACAATCGAATGATGAAACCGCACAAGTGGGAGGCACGCTCGCTGCGATTCGAAATGATGAACGGCTGCGAAAGAGGATCGCCACGGTTGACTCCCTGGATCGCCCCGAGGTTCGGGCGCTCCTCGTGCTGGTGACAGAAGCGGCAATCGGAGGGCGCATCGGCCAATACGGATATGGGCTCGGTGCGCGCGACGGGGTCGTTCCCGAGCACGCGTGATTGTCGACGACGACATCGGAGAACTAGACGGACTCCACGACGGGGATCGGCATGTTCGCTCTGAGAATCGGATGGCTGCGGCGACTTCCGTATCGAGGATCGTGGGTTTTGTCCGGGTTATTGCGATTTCTGCGATCCTTGGAACCACGGAACTTGCCACAGCGTTTTCGCAGTCGAATGCCATGTCAAACGTGCTATTTGAGCTCTTGGCTGGAGGCGCGCTTTCGGCAGCGTTGGTTCCCGCGATCGTCGCGGCTGATGATCGAAGAGGCTCGGTCGGAGTCGAGGGCATCGCTCAGGGGATTCTCGGAATCGCTCTGACGATTCTGGGAGGCGCGACGGTCATTGCACTGATCCTTCGAGGCCCGATCGCAGCGATGATCACGTCCGCAGCGGAACCGCGGGTGCGACAGGAATCGGCCGCGCTTGTCGAGTACTGGCTTATGTGGTTCTTGCCACAAGTGCTGTTGTATGCGTGGGGTGCGATTGCGATTGCGGTGCTTACTGCGCGTCGGAAACTCGGGGTCATCGGGGCAGCACCAATTGGCAACACTGTGGTGCTGATTACGTGCATGGTTATTGCCCGTGTCATTCATGGAAGCGCATTTGGAGCCGGTACCGCTGGGCTGCACATCGGTTCGGCAGAGAAGGTGTGGCTTGGCATCGCCGGCACCGGCGGAGTGCTCGCATTTGTGGCGCTGCCGGTTCTTTCGGCTCGTCGGTCGGGTGTGCGATTGCGCCCGCGATGGGGCTGGACCGATCGCAATCTACGAGTGTTGCTTCGATCGATCTCGTGGTCCGTGCTCCAAACTGGTGCAGTTGGAGTGTTGTTGCTCGGCGCGAATATTGCGTCTGCCGAACGTCGCGGAGGAGCTCAGATCTATGCATTCGCTCTCGCGTGCTTCTACGCCCCTTTCGCGATCTTCGCTCAACCGGTTCAGACCGCGGCACAACCTGATCTGGTGCGGCTCGCGCAGTCCGAAGAGTTCTACGTGAAGCGATTGAATGTCGCGCTCCGTTCGACGCTCGCGTCGACGATTCTGATCGCGATTGCATCGTTCGGCCTCGTGCTACCAGCGATGCGCGGCGTGCTTTTCGGGGCGACGCATGCAGGCGACGCACGCGGATACGCATTCGCTCTCGCGGGGCTGATGCTTGGACTTCCTGCGTACTCGGTGTTCATGTTGCTGACGCGCGCACGATATGCCCTCGGGGATACGCGCTCGCCTGCGGTGATAGCACTCACAAGTGCGGTTCTGGCTGCCGTCGGTATGCAGGTGCTGCGCGTTGTGTTGGATGGCGATTGGGTTTTGGCGGGAATTGGCGCGAGCGTGTCACTTGCGTGGATTTCGGCGAGTGCCGTGTTGATTGTTCGGTCTGTAGCGTTGCGACACGCATTCGCGGCGCTTGACTGGCGGGATCTGGCAACGAGGAGTGTGGTCCCAGGGTGTCTGATCGCCGCGGTCGGCCTCGTTCTCGACGGGGCCTCGCTGGTCAGCGGTTCACGATGGTCCTCACTGCTCCTTGCTGGGATCGGTGGCGGGGTCGCGGCTCTGATGAGCCATCGTCGATTGCGCCTCAAGGCGAACGCGTGAGACGACGTATGTTGCGTGTTCTCCTCGTTGGGAGTTGTCTCGTTCCTGTCTTGTGGCCGGGGGGCGCTGCTGGTGCTGCTGGTGGAACTGACCCAGTGGTGGACCGGATCGTGTTGGTGGTCCCTTCCGGGATTGATCCTGGAGAAATCGGACCCGAGACATATCCGCAGCTCTACACATTTATGACAGAGGAGGCTGCGATCGGGGTGGTGGCAAC
>JBARPG010000172.1:0-5292 GCA_049642885.1 Acidimicrobiia bacterium
TACTTGCACAGGGTCCCGCAGCCCGACGCAGTCCGACCGAAATCCGGCGGCTTCTTCCAGCGAATGTTGCCGAGCCACAGCAACGCAGCGGTCCATCGCAGTGCTCCCGCGCCCCAACGTGACGATGCGGTATCCACAAATCTGCGAATGCTTTCGGCAGCGTGCTTCGGGTTGATGATGCTCCTTCGTGCCGTAGCGGCACATCCTCCCAGGAATTGCGCAGCGCCGGTAGTGATCGCATTGGTCGCTACCCTGGAATGAGCCTCGTGATTGGAGAATCCATGACAGCCCAACCTCGTCAAGCAGCGCCGAAAAACAGCACACGAAAGTACGTCGTGTTCGCCATCGTCGGAATCGCCGCGCTGGTTGGCCTCTTCTTTGCCCTCGGCAAGCCAGGCATGGACGACAACACGTCAAAGGACAGCGCCGCCGCGCGCACCTCGCAGAGCGACACGACCGCCGCGCTGGTTGAGCTGAGTCCAGAAGCGTTTGAACAGGCAATGACCGACGCAGACGCGACGGTGATCAACGTGCACATCCCATACGACGGCGAGTTGGCAGGCACTGATGCGTTCGTTCCCTACGACACGATCAGCGCCAAAGATGTGCCAGCCAACAAAGACGCGACCATCCTGCTGTACTGCCGCAGCGGGCGGATGTCCAAGATCGCAGGCGACAAACTCATCGAGCTTGGATATACCGATGTGTCCCACCTGACCGGAGGCATGATCGCTTGGACCGAATCTGGACGAACACTCGCCGCTCCCTGATCAGACCGCGCGGGTGCGCGTCATCGATCCTCAGAGTGGAGAGGGCTTTCCGATCTAGGACTTGATGAGTCGTTCGATTGCCTTGGTCGCCTCGGTCACCATCGCGTCGGCATGGTCGGGGTCGTGGGTGGCGGCGTTGGTGACACAGTGCCGAACATGCTGGTCAAGCAGGCCAACGGCGACACTCTGGAGCGCCCGCGTTGCGGCACTGACCTGGGTCAACACGTCAATGCAGTACGTGTCCTCGTCAATCATTCGCTGCAAACCGCGAACCTGGCCTTCAATCCGCCGGAGACGTTTGAGATAGTCGTCTTTGTCGATCGAATACCCACGGCCCGATTGTGGTGGTGTGCTTTCCATGGACGGAAGTATACCCAAGGGGGGTATGATGATGTGCATGAACAACAACGACACCACCACCACATTCACGGTCCAAGGCATGACCTGCGGTCACTGCACTGCAGCGGTCGCGACTGAGGTCTCCAAAATCCCGAATGTCAACGGGGTAGAGATCGATCTCGCTTCCGGAGGCGTGACCGTCAGCTCCGAAGGGCCGGTTGACGCGGCCGCATTCGCTGCCGCGGTCGAAGAGGCTGGGTACGAAGTCACGCAATGAAACCTCCGCTCAAGCTCGCGGCGTTTGCGTTGCTGTTAGCAGCGGCATTTGGTGGTGGAGCCGCGATCGGCGCGGCAGTGTCCCCGATCGGTGAAGCATCGACGCCGCCGGCGCAGCACCACGGGCATGCGGTGCGCGACGCGGACCACGGTCACGCCACCCACGTCCTCCAGCCGCTGCAATCAGATTCGGGGCGTTGAGTGGACACGGGCATCGAGACCCCAACACCCGAGCACGAAATCCAGCTCGACATCGATGGCATGACCTGCGCGTCATGCGCAGCTCGGATCGAGAAGAAGCTGAATCGACTCGACGGTGTCCTCGCCTCGGTGAACTACTCCACCGAGAAGGCGAAGATCGCGTTTGGTGATGCCGTCACGGTCGCCGATCTGATCGCCGAAGTCGAAGCCACTGGGTACTCTGCGCGGCTGCCAACCGTTGTCGCAGCTTCGAAGCCAATGAGCAACACGGACGCGGACGACTCAACCCGCGCACTTCGCGAACGGCTGATGTGGTCGACCATCCTCGCGGTCCCGGTGATCGCGATGGCGATGATCCCGGCTCTGCAATTCGACGCGTGGCAGTGGCTGTCATTGACCCTCGCCGCTCCCGTCGTGACCTGGGGAGCATTGCCCTTCCATCGGGCCGCGTGGGCCAACCTCCGCCACGCCGCCGCGACCATGGACACGCTGATCTCGATTGGGACGCTCGCCGCGTTCGGATGGAGCCTCTACACCCTGTTCTTTGGCGATGCCGGTCAACTCTCGATGCGTCACGGCTTCTCGTTCACGCCCGAGCGCGGCATGGGTTCCAGTCAGATCTACCTTGAAGTTGCCGCGGGTGTCACGGTATTCATCCTCTCGGGCCGCTACTTCGAAGCGCGGGCCAAGCGTCGCTCAGGCGCAGCGCTGCGAGCCTTGCTCGAACTCGGAGCCAAAGATGTTGCAGTCCTGCGCGGTGGCGCGGAGGTTCGCATTCCGATCGAGGAGCTGTCGGTGGGCGACCAGTTTGTGGTGCGTCCCGGCGAGAAGATCGCTACCGACGGTGTCATCACCGAAGGCACCTCCGCGGTCGATGCCTCACTACTGACCGGTGAAGCCGTTCCCGTCGAGGTCGCCCCGGGGGACCATGTTGCGGGTGCGACCCTCAACACCTCAGGCCGCCTTGTCATCACAGCGCAACGCGTTGGCGCCGATACCGCGCTCGCTCAAATCGGTCGCATGGTCGAGGATGCCCAAACCGGCAAGGCAGATGTCCAGCGCCTCGCGGACCGTGTCTCTGCGGTGTTCGTGCCGATTGTCATCGCGCTGGCATTCGCAACACTCGGGTTCTGGCTGACCGCGGCCGCAACGGATAACGCGACCACTGCCTTCACCGCTGCAGTCTCGGTCCTGATCATCGCCTGCCCGTGCGCGCTCGGATTGGCAACACCGACAGCACTCATGGTCGGCACCGGCCGGGGCGCGCAAATGGGAATCCTCATCAAAGGACCTGAGGTACTCGAGTCGACTCGGAAAGTTGACACGATCGTGCTTGATAAGACGGGCACGATTACGAGCGGCCGCATGTCGCTGGTCGACGTGGTCACCACAGGCTCGACGACAGCCGAAGAAGCACTGCGCCTCGCCGGGTCGCTGGAGCACGCGTCGGAACACCCCATCGCGCAGGCCATCGCCGCGGGTGCAGTCGAGCGAGGATTCGAGCTGAGCGAGGTCGAGTCGTTCGCCAGCACCGAGGGTCTCGGAGTGCACGGGATCGTCGAGGGGCACACGGTTGTCGTTGGTCGCGAACGCTTCCTCGCCGACTGGGCGCTCCACCTCGATGACACGTTGTCCGCTGCTCGCGACGCAGCCGAGTCGGCAGGCCAGACGCCGGTATACATCGGCTGGGACGGCGAGGTCCGAGCAGTCCTGATCGTTGCAGACACCATCAAGCCATCATCGGCCGAGGCCATCGACGCGCTTCGCGCACTTGGTCTGCGACCGATCTTGCTCACTGGAGACAATCAGCGCGCTGCCGAAACGGTCGCGGGACAGGTTGGCATTTCCGAGGTCATCGCCGAGGTGTTGCCGAAGGAAAAGGTCGAGGTCATTCAACGTCTGCAAGCCGAAGGTCGGGTCGTTGCAATGGTGGGCGATGGTGTCAACGACGCCGCCGCACTCGCCCAATCTGATCTCGGTCTTGCGATGGGCACGGGCACCGATGTTGCCATCGAGGCAAGCGATCTCACCCTCGTTCGCGGTGACCTTCGAGGAGCGGTCGACGCCATCCGTTTGTCGCGACGCACGCTCGGAACGATCAAAGCCAACTTGTTCTGGGCTTTTGCGTACAACGTCGCAGCACTCCCGCTTGCCGCTGCCGGTCTTCTTAATCCGATGCTCGCGGGTGCGGCGATGGCCTGTTCGAGTGTGTTCGTGGTGTCGAACAGTCTCAGACTCCGAAAATTTCGATCCTCGTTCTAAAAGAACTGGTCAATCACGGGCGTGGGTGCGTTGGCTGCCCGCCAACGCATTGCTGCGTCGTTGAGTAGCTCGAGTGCTGCAGGGTCGTTGACCGCGCTGGCATCGATCACGTCACCAAGAGCTTCGCCTTGGAACAATCGTTTTGCAGGAACCTCAATTCGTTTGCCATTCATTGTGCGGGCCAGCCGCTCCACGACGATGATCTGATCAGGATTGTGGCGGGGGCTCAGCGCAGATCGCAAGGTGCTACGGATTTCGCGTTCGATGTCATCGTTACCGGGACCGCCATCAGCCAACTGAACAATCAGGATCAGGCTCCCGATTGCGTCGGTGGAGCTCGCCACGTCGAGGACCAGAGAATCGCGAATCGCCGCCATACCGTCAAGCACCGAATAGAAGTCGCTTGTACCCATTCGAATACCGCCGCGATTGAGCGTGGCATCGGAGCGTCCCAAGATCACGCAGGAGCCGTCCTCGTCGAATCGAATCCAGTCGCCGTGACGCCACCAACCGGGGAACACATCGAAGTAGCTACTTCGGTACCGTTCTCCGTTGGTGTCTCCCCAAAAGCCAACGGGCATGGACGGCATCGGCGCACGGATCACCAGTTCACCTGTCGTTCCGACGAGGACGTTTCCGGCGTCATCCACAGCGACCGCGTCGATGCCGAGGCACGAGGTCTGAAGGTGGCCGGCACGGACCGGTAGCGACCGGCTACACCCGAGGAACCCGGTCGCAACATCGGTACCGCCGCTGATCGACGCGATGAACGTGCTGCTCCCGAGGCCTTCAAGGAGCCACGCATACCCATCGGCCGCAAGGGGAGACCCCGTGACTCCCACGGCCGAGAGCGCCGAAAGATCGCGCCCGTGGCGCGGGTGATGTCCTTGAGTCATCGCGGTTTGAATGAACCCGGCGCTCAGCCCGAGGAATGATGCGCTGGTCTGTTCAGCGAGGTCCCACAATCGTTCCTCGTTGGGGTAGGTGGGGCTCCCGTCATAGAGCACGATCGGCGTGCCGACCAGAAGCCCGCCGATCAGGATGTTCCACATGATCCATCCGGTGGTGCTGTACCAAAAGAAACGGTCCTCGGCGCTCAGGCCGAGTTGGAGACGCAGGAGCTTGTGATGTTCAAGCATGACTCCACCGTGGCCATGCACGATCGACTTCGGCCGCCCCGTCGTACCCGAGGTGTACACAATCCAGAGCGGATGGTCGAAGGGCACGGCCGTAGGCACGAGGGGCTCATCGCTCTGCGCGAGGAGCGAGGACCACTCAGATGAATCGGGGATGTCTTCGCCGCCTGGCAGGGCGACGACGTGCTCAACCGTTGGCAGTCCTTCGACGAGCTTGGTCACGACATCACGGCGGTCATGCCAGCGGCCGTTGTAGGAGTATCCGGACACCACGACCAGGACCCGCGGACCGACCTGGGTAAAAAGAT
>JBARPG010000173.1:0-9554 GCA_049642885.1 Acidimicrobiia bacterium
GTACCTGACCCGGTCAGTCGCGAAGTCCCGGCCGTCGCGCTCCCCTCGGAGATTGACGAGCTTGTCGCCCAGTTCGCTGCTGCTGCACGGTCGGCGATCGACGCGGGATGCGACGGCGTAGAAATCAACATCGGACAAATGAGCTTGCTGCGCCAGTTTCTCTCTGGGCTCACAAATGCGCGCACCGATGGGTTCGGGCCCGACAGCCCCAGAGGACGAGCCGAGGTGCCGTTGCGCGTCCTTGAGGCAGTGCGCGAAGCCATTGGGGGCGGACCATTGCTCACGATTCGCTTGTGCGTCGATGAACTTGCCCCATGGGCCGGGATCACGCCAGAGCACGCTCCGGCGCTCGTTGAACAGTTCGGCCCGCTTGTTGATTGGATCACTCCGGTACGCGGTTCAATCTTTTCTCGCGGAGCCACTCGCCCTGATGGTCATGTGCCTCCTGGATTCCTTCGCGACCAAGTACGTGAGCTTCGCAACGGGGTCGCGAGCCCGTTTGCATTTGTATGGCAAGGGTCGAATGTTGATGTTGAGGCGGTGAGCGACGGTCTCACAGATGGCGTCGCGGACGCGGCCGAGATGACGCGTGCGCTCATCGCCGATCCCGACCTCGTCGCCAAGTTGCACGCCGGACGGCCACATGACATTCGCCCGTGCACGCTCTGTAACCAGCGATGCCAAGTGCTCGACGCTCGAAATCCAATGGTCTCCTGCAGCGTCGAACCAAGCGCTGGACATGAGCTCGAGGACCCAGCCTGGGAGTCGCCTGGTAGCGGTGCCCGCAGGTCGATACTCATCGTGGGCGGCGGGGTTGCCGGTCTCGAAGCAGCACGGATCGGGAACCTTCGTGGCCATTCCGTTCGCGTGGTGGAGGCCTCGAACGAACTTGGCGGCGCAGCTCGGACCATGGCGCGCTCCCCCGGCTTTGACCGCACCAACACGTTCTTGAAGTGGCTGGTCGCCCAAGTCGAAGGTTCAGACGCGTCCATTGAGTTGGGTCGCGAGCTTGCCGCCGAGGAACTCGAATCGCTGGATGACCCGGCCGTGCTGCTCGCAATTGGTGGCGTACCTGGGGACAGCATTCCCGGACCGCTTCCCACCTTCCACGCGAGCGAGATCATCGCGGATCAGAACCTCCTTGAGGCCGGTGGCATCGCACACGGTGCGAACATCGTCATCTGGGATGCCCTCGGAGGGCCGACAGGAATCGCCGCTGCCGAATTGCTCGCGGATCGTTACACGGTGCACCTCGTCCACCCCGACCCCGTCGCGGGCAGCCAGTTGGCGAGTTCCGGCGATCTCGCTCCCGCATCAACGCGCATGTTGCAGGCGGGCGTTCATCTCAGGGCGCGGTCTGTCGTGAGTTCAACGACCACCGAGGGTGTGTGCGGTGCCGAACGCATCACTCACCTACCGTTCGAGCTTCCTGCCGCAGCCCTCATTGTCGCGACGGCTCGCAAACCGCAGTACATGCTGAAGGTTCCTGAGAGATTTCAGCGTATTGGTGACGCGCTCGCACCACGGACGATCGCCGACGCGATCCTCGACGCGCGCCGAGCCATTCTGTCGATCGAAGGTGACTGATGACTCGCGTGCAGCGCTATCCGCGCTTGTATTCACCGATCGATCTCGGTCCCGTTCGACTCGCCAACCGACTTGTGTTCTCCGCACACCTCACGAACTACGCGGAAGCCGGCCGCCCAAGCGAGCAACACGCCGCGTATTACGCGCGTCGAGCGGTGGGTGGAGCAGGCCTCATCATCACCGAGGAACATTCCACGCACCCGACTGATTGGCCCTACGAAAAGCTGATCCATGGCTTTTCGCGGTCGGTCATTAGCGGATACCGGCGCATCACTGATGCTGTTCATGCGCACGGCACACCGATCTTCGCTCAGCTCAATCACAACGGTGGCCAGGCCTCTTCCATGTACTCCCGTCAGGCCGTGTGGGCCCCCTCCGCGGTGCCCGATCCACTCTTTCGTGAGGTTCCGAAAGCGGTTTCGCAGGCTGACATCACCGAGATTGTCGCCGGCTACGCACTGGTAGCGAAACACTGCGTTGAGGGTGGATTCGACGGTATCGAACTTCAATGTTCGCATTCATCGATTGTTCGTGGATTTCTTTCTCCGCTCACGAATCATCGTGATGATGGATATGGGGGAACACTTGAGCGACGTTGCCGATTGATGGTCGAGATCATTGAGGCGGTTCGCGAGACGATTGGCTCTGATCTCGCTCTGGGTGTTCGCATCTGCGGCGACGAGCTCATCGATGGCGGTACGAATATCGACGACGCGATCGCGATCGCTCGCATTGTTGAGGCGACCGGCATGGTCGACTACCTCAACACCTCTATTGGTGTCGCGACGGCAACCCTGTTCATGATCGAAGCATCGATGCACATTCCTCCGGGCTACGCGAGCTTCATTCCATCCGCGATTCGTCGCGAGGTTTCGCTTCCCGTGATCGGAGTCGGACGCTTCAAGGACCCGCTCCAGGCCGAGCGCGCGATTGAACAGGGGCATTGCGATCTCGTCGGCGCGGTGCGCGCACAGATCGCGGACCCTGACTTTGCAGCGAAAGCGCGTTCCGGTCATGTCGATGACATCCGCCTGTGTCTGTCGTGCAATCAAGAATGCGTCGGACGCATGGGTCTCAACCGGTGGTTGGGTTGCATCGAAAACCCCGAAGCAGGCCGGGAACACATTCGATCGAGCGAAGGTTCTGTGCTCGTGAACGAACGCCACGCCGTCGTCGTTGGCTCCGGGCCTGGCGGGTTGCAAGCCGCGATCTCCCTCGCGAGATCGGGATACGTGGTGCGCGTTCTCGAACAACGATCAACCCTCGGCGGAAATGTACGGCGCGCTGCACTCGTGCCGAATCGTGCGGAGTTCGGCGACCTCGTGCGCAACCAGATCGCGGAATGTGATCGCCTCGGTGTTTCCTTCATTACGGGACATCGCATCACCTCAGATGAACTCATCGCGATGGATGCCCATGCAATTGTGATCGCGACTGGTTCCTCACCAGACCGCCCGTATTGGGCGCCGGAAGCCGATACGGCCATCGGCGGGCGCATCATCGATGTGCGAACCCTTTTCGAATGGATCGATACCGGAATGCCGCTGCCCACGGGGCGCGTACTCGTGCTCGATGAGGTTGGGTTCCACCCGTCGACCTCAGCAGCGGAGTTCCTCGCCGACGCCGGCTGTGAGGTCACCGTACTCACCTCTGCGATGGCGGTCGCTGGCGACCTTGGCATCACCCTCGATCTTGAACAATGGTGGTTGCGTGCACACCAAAAAGGTATTCGTGAGATGACCGATCGGATCGTGTCCGAAGTTTCGGGGCTAGCGCCTCAGGATCCGGCCGATTCGGCAACACTCACCCTGAACACGACGCTCGTACACCACCCGACCGGAACGGCAGAAGTGCTCGAGACCGATTGGATTGTGATCGCATCTCACGGGATCGCAAATGATGACCTGTACCAACAACTTGCCGGCTCCGGTCGCGTCGTATTGCGTGTCGGCGACGCGCTCGCGCCGCGCAAAGCACACGCTGCCGTCATAGAAGGCGATCGCGTCGCACGCGATATCGAAGCGATGGTCCACTGATGGACTGCGTTCTGATTCCTTCGCACGCCCTCACCGCCCCATCGGTTGCAGCGGCGGTCTCGCATGCTCCGCACTCGGTGTGGGCAATCATGTCGGCCGCAGAAGCACGACCGAACTCGCTCGGGCGCTCGTGCACGTTTGTGACCGCCGACACTGAACACCCGTTCCTGCTCGCCACCACACTCAGTGCGCACCTGGGGAGCACTGATGACATCTACATCCCGATGTGCGCCGCGGGACGAGAACTTGGCGCGGCCCTGTCGATCGTGATGCAGCGTCCGCTCATCGGTCCAGTGCTGCACCGCGAACACGACACTGTGACGGTGGTACTTGGAGATCGATGCGTAACCGTGACGGCGTCTGAACCGTCGATCTATCTTGTGGCCGCACAGCCCGCGGCTCCCCCACTGCCACCAATCGAGTCACATGCCAATCTGGACCTCAGTTCGGCTGTGCCCGGAACTGCTGACACCCTCCGCACGACCGCACTTCATGATCCTGATCCCGCGAGCATCGATTTGGAGGAAGCGAGCCGCATTGTCGCCGCCGGAATCGGCTGCAAGGAATCTTCAGTGGTCACACAACTCGGAGAGGTCGGCGCGGCCATCGGTGCCTCACTCGGCGCAACGCGTGTCATCACCGATGCGGGATGGCTACCGTTCGAACGGCAAATTGGAACGACGGGAGCGATCGTCTCACCGGACTTGTATCTCGCGTTTGGCGTTTCCGGTGCGGTACAACATCTGAGTGGCATTGGGCGCCCCGACCACGTCATCGCGGTGAATACTGATGCGGGAGCTCCAATGATGAAATTTGCTGACCTTGCGATATGCGCCGACGCTCCCGAGACGATCGCGGCGCTCGCGCGACGCCTCGCCACCGCAGAGGGCGCTGCACCCCGCCACGAAGACGGAGACCCGACGTGAGCCTCGAATATGACATCGTGATCGTTGGCGCGGGTCCAGCAGGTTCCGCCGCTGGAATTGTGGCTGCGCGAGCCGGTAAACGCGTGCTGATCATCGAACGGGGTATCGCTCCGGGATCGAAGAACATGTATGGCGGTGTCGTGTACCCACGTGTGCTCGACGAGCTCATTCCCCAGTGGTGGGAGGAAATGCCACGCCAACGCTGGATCACACGCCGCTCGACGATGATGCTGACCGACAGTCAGGCGGTTTCTCTCGATGTTCGGTCGGCAGCCTGGGGTGAAGCTCCCTATAACGGTGCGACCACGCTTCGGCCTGAATTCGATGCGTGGCTCGCCAGCCACGCGACGCTCGCAGGCGCGGACTTGCTGTGCTCCACCGTCGTGACCGGCCTCATTCGCGATGAGCACGGAATCGTCGTGGGCGTTCACACCGATCGTCCCGACGGTGATGTGAACTGCACTGTGGTCATCGCCGCTGATGGAGTGAACTCATTCCTCGCCAAAGAAGCGGGGCTGTATCCAGATTTCAATCCCGAACACTTCACGCTCGGAGTGAAGGAAGTGCGGTCACTTCCCCGTGAGACGATCGAGGAGCGCTTCGGCGTGCGCGGCGAAGACGGCGTCGACATCGAGGTGCTCGGCGCCACCGGTGAAATTCCCGGCGGTGGATTCGTCTACACGAATATCGACACCATCGCGATCGGCCTTGTCTTGCATCTGCCAGCGCTCGCGAACCAGTCGTTGCGCCCCGAGGAGCTCCTTGCGCGGTTTAAGGACCACGCAGCGATCGCGACGCTCATCGAAGGAAGCGACCTTGTCGAATACTCCGCACATCTGATCCCTGAAGGCGGCTACAAGCACATGCCGACCCTCGCCGGTCCTGGCATCCTCGTAACAGGAGATGCCGCGGCAATGTGTCTTGCCGCGGGATTGTGGCTCGAGGGCGTCAACTTCGCTATCGGTTCAGGAATGGCGGCCGCGGAAACTGCGCTTGAAGCCACGAACCCTCGCGACGGGAGCTCGCTTCTCAATGCCTATCGGAAACGCCTCGAATCCAATTTCGTTCTGGCTGATCACAAGAAATTGAAAAATATTCCAGAACTCGTCTTATCGCACCGCGTGCAACAGATCTATCCGCGTCTGCTCGCAAGCATCGCTGAGCGCATGTTCACCGTTACGAACCCGATACCGAAAGAGGGCATCGTGTCGGTCTCTCTCGAAGAGCTACGGAAGAATAAGACGAAAATACGCCATGTCGTGCGGGATGCGTGGCACGGTTGGAAGGGTCTGAAGTGAACGATCCCAGACTCGGAATACCAAAGGATACGGTCGCCTTCGAGGATCGAATGGGAACCGTGCGTTTCGAGGTGTCGCATCGTGCACATATCACCGTCGACGGGGATTCGTGCCGCGGTTGCAGTACGAAAGAATGCGTGACCGCCTGCCCAGCAAATCTGTTCGCTCCAACTGCCGATGGCGGCATTGTTTTCAACCATGAGCTGTGCTTCGAATGTGGCACCTGCTACATGGTGTGCAACGTCAAAGGCGCGATTTCGTGGAGCTATCCCGATGGCGGGTATGGGGTGGTGTTCCGGGCCTCATGAAGTCGATCCTTGTGTTGTGGCAGGTATCTGCGCGTGCGCGCATTTGGAACGGTGATGAGCTCGTCGATGACCCCAGTTCCTCGGGTGTATCCGATGCTGATCGTTCCGCTCTTGCAACGGCGCTCGCACTTGCAGAACCCGAAACGATCATCACCGTCCTTTCCGTCGGCGGCGCCGCCAGCGCAGACGTGCTTCGTGAGGCGGCCGCTCACGGCGCCCATCGAGTTGTTCACATTGCAACACCACACGACGATCTAGAACCAGGCGCAGTCGCTGAACTCATTGCTCCACACTCAAGCGCTGCCGATCTGATCTGTTCCGGAGACGTTGGTGCGAGCGGACTTGTGCCCGTGTTGCTGGCAGCTCACCTGGGGTACCCGAGCGTGACCGCGGTGCTCAGCGTTGTGGCGAGCAGCGGCGGTTTGAATGTCCATCGACGCCTCGAGGGCGGTCGACGCCAAGACCTGTTCGTGAGCGGCCCGGTGGTGCTGGCCATCGAGCCCGGGCGCGAATTGCCTCGCGCTTCGTTGCCAAATGTGCTCGCTTCGCAGCGCGTAGAGACTGAAGTGCACCCGGTTACGGTCATCGAGAGATCTGGGATGACACCGGTCACATGGCTCGGTCCGCCGTCCTGGATTGATGCCCCCGCTGGTGACGCTGCGACACGAATCGCCGCGCTCACGGGGAACTCCGGCTCAGGAGCAAGCGGTCGGCGCAATATCTCCTGTGACCCCGAACTCGCGGCCTCCGAGATCATCAACCAGTTGTCCGCCTGGGGTTACCTCGACACCACGACACCGAAATGAGTCGGCCCGGCACGGTGCACCTCGGGCATCACAGCTGGACCGAGATCGATGCCAGGTGGGAAACCTCGACTGTGTTGGTCCCCCTCGGAGCTACCGAACAACATGGACCCCATCTCCCGCTCGACACCGACACGATCATCGCTCAAGCACTCTGCGATGCAACTGCCGCCGAACGGCCGGGCCTGCTCGTCGCACCGCCAGTTCCGTACGGCGCAAGCGGCGAACATGCCGACTTCCCCGGCACCATCTCTATCGGGACGGCAGCGCTCACCATGATGCTCGTTGAATTGGGGCGATCGCTTCTCCCGTCAACGCGCACGCTCATTTTCGTCTCGGCTCACGGCGGCAATAGCGACGCACTGGTTTCCGCGACCGAAGTGCTCACGTACGAACAGAGAAACGCTCACATCTGGACACCCCGAGTCGCGTTTGATGATCTCCACGCGGGCCGTACAGAAACCTCATTGATGCTTCATCTCGCGCCGGGATCGGTTCGGATGTCCGCGGCCGTTGATATGCCCATCGCTGACGACCCAACCAATATGGCTCTACTTCGCTCCGAGGGCGTCGCCACCCTCTCTCCCTCGGGAGTGCTTGGGACCCCCTCACAGGCCAGCGCTGAACATGGTCGAGTCCTCTTCGAAACCCTCGTGGCCGACCTCGGCGATTTCTTAGACCGGATTTCCAGGAACGTCGATGCGCGACTAGCTTCGTTAGGAACAATTGAGGGGGAAATTTCATGAAGACCCGCGCAGCAGTGCTTTGGGAAATTGGTGGCGACTGGTCCGTCGAGGACATCGAACTCGACCCGCCCAAGGCTGGCGAAGTACTCATCAAGATGCACACCGCAGGCATCTGCCACTCCGATGAACACCTTCGCTGTGGGCACATGGCATTCCCACCTGAATGGGGGATGCCTGACGACACACCGATCATCGGTGGACATGAGGGCTCTGGCATTGTCCAGGAAGTTGGCGAAGGTGTCATTGACCTTGCGCCCGGCGACCACATCGTCTTCTCCTTCGTGCCGAGCTGTGGGCGTTGCAAGTGGTGTACGACCGGCAGATCCTTCCTGTGCGATCTCGGCGCGCACCTCATGGGCGGCAACGGGCAGATCTCCGACTTCACACACCGCCACCACCATGCGAAGGCCGACCACATCAACACAATGGTTTTGATCGGTTCGTTTGCAGAACACACCGTTGTCAACCAGGCATCCGTCGTGAAGATCGATCCGGATATCCCCCTTGAAGCTGCTGCACTCGTGAGTTGTGGTGTGTCCACCGGTTGGGGTTCCGCCGTAGAACGCGCTGGTGTGAAGGCTGGGGACAATGTCGTAGTCATCGGTATCGGCGGTATCGGCATGAACGCCGTTCAGGGCGCGGCGATGGCGGGAGCGCTCCGCGTGATTGCTATCGATCCGATCGAGTGGAAGCGCGATATTGCCAAACAATTCGGCGCCACCCATTCATTTGCAAGCATCGAAGAAGCGATGCCCGAAGTGCAAGCAATGACCTGGGGTATCGGCGCAGAGAAAGTGATTGTGTGCCCGGGTGATGTCCCAGGCGACATGGTGGACGCTGCCCTCAACTTGACGGCCAAGGCTGGAACCTGTGTGATCACAGGGCTCGCTCCCCTTTCCCAAATGGACGCGCAGCTCAACTTGTTCATGTTCTCAATGATGAACAAAGAGCTGAAAGGCACAGTCTTTGGTTCGTTGAATCCTCGAGCAGCCATGCCGGAACTTTTGAAGCTCTACATGGCCGGACAGCTGAAGTTGGATGAACTGATCACCAACCGCTACACCCTCGACAACATCAACCAAGGTTTCAAGGACCTGCACGATGGAAAGAACTTGCGTGGAGTGATCACGTTCGCGTGAGTCGCGTCGCGTTTGTTACCGGTGCTGCACGCGGAATGGGTGCCGCGATTTGTCGTGCGCTGAGCGATCAAGGCTGTTCGGTTGTCGGTTTCGACGCTCCGGGTGCTGATCGTTTTCCTGCGCTGATCGCCACTCCTTCTACGGAAGCAGAGCTGCGAGCTTCGCTGGCCTCGCTTCCCACCCCGTCGCTGGCGTGTGTCGGCGACGTGACGCGCATCGCGGATCTGAGGGCGGCAGTTGAAGCGACGAAAGAAACGTTCGGCGGACTCGACATCGTCGTCGCTGCAGCGGGTGTGGTCGCGGGCGGCGTTCCGTTTTGGGACATTGATGAGGACGCCTGGGATCAGACCTTTGCGATCAACACCAAAGGGGTCTGGAACACTTTGAGGGCGACCGCGCCGTTGATGCTCGAACGTCCGCGCCCGCGATCTGGTCGCATCGTGGCCATCGCTTCGGTGGCAGGCCTGGTCGGCATGGGCCACATGGCTCCATATGTCGCCTCGAAACATGCGGTAACTGGTCTCGTGCGCTCCGCCGCTGCCGACCTCGGGACGCGTGGTATCACGGTCAACGCGGTGTGCCCCGGGTCCACACGCACGGGAATGCTCGAGGATTCTTCCGCGCTCTTTGGCAACCTCCCCGTGGAAACCTTTAGTGGCCAACATCTCACCGGGACGTTGATCGAGCCTGAAGAAATCGCTGCTGCAGTCG
>JBARPG010000174.1:0-15924 GCA_049642885.1 Acidimicrobiia bacterium
CCGTGCGGTGCCTGCCAAGCGTTACGCCTCGGGAGCAGGTTCCGGGCTAGCGGCGGGATTCAACAGTGCAGCAATCGCCTCGGCAGTAGCAGGCTCCTCAACAACGGGCTCCCCCTCTGCAGCACCCTCGGCGCCTTCTGCGGCTTCACCGTGATAGTCAGGGCCGATGTAATTGCCCTGAGCGTCGTATGCGTGCTCACCGTACAGGTCTTGGTACTCGGCGGAAACAACACCACCTTCAGCAGCCTGCTTCACCGACAGCGAAATGCGACGACGCTCGGTGTCGAGATCAATGATCTTGACCCACAACTCCTCATCGGCGACGACGACCTGATCGGCAGTCTCCACATGGTGACCCGCGAGCTCGGAGATGTGCACCAAACCTTCGATGCCTTCTCCAACCTGCACGAACGCGCCAAACGGCACGATCTTGGTAACTCGTCCGTAGACCAGCTCACCTTGTTTATGACTGGAAGCGAATTCCTGCCACGGGTCTTGCATACATGCCTTGAGCGACAATGAGATGCGCTCACGGTCGAGATCGACCTCGAGCACCTTGACGGTGACCTCGTCGCCGACTTGAACGACCTGGTTCGGGTGGTCGACATGCTTCCAGCTGAGTTCGGAAACGTGGACGAGGCCGTCCATGCCTCCGAGATCAACGAATGCACCAAAGTTCACAACAGAACTGACCACACCAGGCTTGATCTGGCCGGGTTCGAGGTTCGTCAGGAAACTGTCACGTTGATCGCGCTGAGTCTCTTCAAGGTATGCACGACGACTCAGAACCACATTGTTGCGATTCCTATCGAGTTCGATGATCTTGCATTCCAACTTACGGCCGATAAACGGCTGCAGGTCACGAACACGTCGCACATCGACCAGAGAGGCAGGCAAGAAGCCCCGGAGGCCAATATCGACGATCAGACCGCCCTTGACGACCTCGATCACGAGACCTTCAACAATGCCGTCCGTCTCTTTCAGGCGCTCAATCGTTCCCCAGGCACGCTCGTACTGCGCACGCTTCTTGGAAAGGATCAAACGCCCTTCCTTATCCTCTTTCGTGAGCACAAGGGCTTCGAGCTCTTCACCCATGGTGACGATCTCGTGCGGATTGACATCGTTGCGAATGGAAAGTTCCTTCGAAGGGATGACACCCTCGGACTTGTAGCCGATGTCGAGGAGTACCTCGTCGGTGTCGATCTTGACGACCGTGCCCTTGACCAGGTCCCCATCTTCAAACTCGACGATCGTCTTATCGATCGCAGCGGCGAAACCACCCTCAAGGTCATCGATGGTGACCGGAATTGAATCGTCGAAGGTGTGAAGTCCCTGCTCCTCTTCGGGAGCAACTTCCGCTTCAGCGGCGGGGGCCTCCGGCGTGTCAGCGGCTGGTGTTTCGGCAGCCTCGGCGGCTACTGGCGCCACACTGGTTTCAGCGACTGGGGTTGAGGTGGATGCCTCAGGGCTCGGGACCTCGACTTCGGCGGCAGGTGCGGCTTCAGTGATGGTCGTGGGGTCGTCGGACAACATTTCTCCTCTAGCGGATGGCACTGCGTCACGGACGCGACACAGCTGTCCCAACGGGACCCGGAAAGGGTACTCGTTGCGCCTCAGCAAACGAAATGCAAGCAGCGTGAGATCGAGCGCGCGTTGCTACGCAACCTCGGCAGCTCGGGCGAGGCAGATCAGACTCGGATCGCGCAAGTTCGGTGCTTCGAGCGAATAGCGCCCGGGTGCACCGCCGCCGATTCGTATGTGTTCGAACCCAGCGGCTGCCAACAGGAGCCGCAGCTCCCGTGGCGTGAACACCGTCGTGACCAGTTCGAAGGTGGCTCGTTCATTTGGCGTACGGATGACCTCCGCCAGTTCATGCATTGTGCCGTTCGCAACGTCGAAGGTTTCGCCGGGTTCCTTCCATGCCAATGCAAACGCCGCACTGAAGGTTTCGACCACGAGTGAGCCCCCTGCATTTAGGACTCTTGCGAATTCGGTGAGCACGCCCTCTTCATCGACCCCACCCAGCAGACCGAATCCTCCTTGGCACAGACTGATCACCGCATCGAACTCCTGCGCGAAGGGCAAGGACCGGACATCTGCCACCTGGAAAGTGGCGTTGTGGAGTGCACGATCAGCGGCCTGCGCGCAAGCGATATCAATGAAGCGCTCGCTGAGATCGACGCCGACGACATCAATTCCGTGTGCTGCGAGCATGAGTGAGTGGCGTCCCGGGCCACACCCCGCATCGAGCACACGCATACCCGGACGTAATCCACCCGGCCCAAGCAAGAACTCGACTTCTTGGCGCGTGCCCATGGTGAATGCCTGTTTGAGATAGGCCTCGCCGAGGTAGTCGGCAATTGGATTGAAATCCACGCTCAGCTCACTCGATGCAATTGGACGACCACGTGTCACCCGCCCGTACCGCAAGGCAGGATCCATTGCGCAGGTTGTTTGGTGACCGCTGCGATGAGGTCGAAGTCGTCGTCGTAGTGCAACACCGTCGCGCCATGGATTTCCGCTGTGGCAGCGATCATCAGATCCGGAATCGGCAATCGGTGTTGCCCCTTACGCGCAAGCTTGACTTGGACTTCCATTGCACGATCCATCACGACCTCAGAAACCGGCAACCACCGCAACGCAGTTCTCTCCTCCACCTGTTCCAGGTATTCGCGTGCGTTTCGCGCAGAGAATTGGATTTCCAGGGCCGAAACATGGCACGAAGCGACGCGATCTTCTGAGAGCAGGCGCGCCAAAAGATCAGCTGCGATTTGGGAATGTCGGCGCTGCTCCCAGGCTGACTTGTCAACGAGAAAGTATTCGTTCATCTCCACGCGCGAGACATGACGACCGGGTCGCTGAGGTCGGCAGCGGTCCGGTCCAGTACCTCGAGATACCGGACGCGTCGCGCGCGACCGGCTACTTCTGCCAACGCCCGGTTGACCGTTTCGACCTTCGTGCTTGTGCCCAAGACTCGTTTCGCTGCCTCAAGCTGTTCATCATCAATGTCGATCACTGTGCGCATAATTCCTCCTGATATACCTTGATACGCATGAGTATATCATCGTAGGCATATGCCTATATCAGTGTTTGGCTTCGGCCCAGTTCGGCCCAACCCCCGTATCGACGACCAAAGGTACGTCGAGCGGAAAGGCATTCACCATTGCCATGCGTACGAGATCAATCGTCTCATCGATCGCATCATCTGAAATCTCGAATACCAATTCATCGTGGACCGTGAGCAGCATCCCGGCATTGCTCGATGCCGCAGTCAGCGCTGCGTCGACTCGCAGCATGGCCAACTTGAAGACGTCTGCCGCTGAGCCTTGGACTGGAGCGTTCATCGCCATGCGCTCCCCCATCTGGCGAACCCGACCGTTGTCGCTGGCGAGCTCCGGCAGGCGGCGGCGGCGACCAAGCAAGGTTTCGGTATACCCCAGCCGCTTTGCGTCAATGACCGTCTGTTCCATGAAGGCGTGCACGTTCGGAAACGATCCGAAGTAGGCGTCGAGGATTCGCTTCGCCTCGTCATTGGAAATGCCAGCGCGCTGCGCCAAGCCATAGGACTCCATGCCGTACGCGAGCCCGTAGTTGACGACTTTCGCAAAGCGGCGTTGTTCCTCGTCGACCTGGGATTCGTCGACACCGAACACTCCCGCCGCCGTCACCGTGTGCACATCAACCCCACGATCAAAAGCATCAACGAGCCCCGGATCTTTGGAAAGGTGCGCCAGGATTCGCAGCTCGATTTGGGAGTAGTCAGCCGTGAGCAACATCGAACCAGGCGAAGCAATGAACGCCTTGCGGATTGCACGTCCCTCTTCGGTGCGTACCGGAACGTTTTGGAGATTCGGCGCTTCCGAAGACACTCGACCAGTCGATGTACCGGTCTGGTTGAACCGTGCATGCACGCGGCCATCCGACGCGATCAATGGCACGAGAGCTTCGGCATATGTCGACCGCAGCTTGTCGAGCTCACGAAACCGCAACAACACCGGAACAATCGGGTGATCATCGACGAGCTTCTGCAGGGATTCCGCATCCGTGCTCGGACCAGTCTTCGTCTTCTTCACCGGAGTGAGCCCCAACACCTCGAACAGAATGCGGCGAAGTTGCGGGACCGAGTTCACGAGAAATGGTTCACCTGCCAGCGACTGGATTTCCGATTCGAGCTGCTTGCATTCTTGAGTCAGGCGATCACGCAACTCTTCCAGGAATGCCCGATCCACGGCGATTCCACGTTGCTCCATCTGCGAGAGCACGCGCACGAGGGGCAATTCAACCTCGTCGTGCAGCTTCAGCAGGTGCTGTGCTTCCAGCGATTTCTGCAGCGCATCGCCGAGGGCCAAAGTTGCCGCTGCGCGTTCCGCGGCGCGGTGCGCGAACGACTCACCCGCGTCGGCTTCGCGAAAATCAAGCGTTCCCTGCGACTCTTTTTCGCCCGCCAGTTCTCGACCCAAGTGGTTCAGCGCCGAGTATTCCAAGGTCGGGGCAGACTTCGCCGGATCAATCAACCAACTCGCAATCTGCGTATCGAACACCAAGGAGGAACCGTTCCAACCGTGGTCGGTCATAAGCGCTTTCGCGTCATGGCACACGATCGGACACGCGGCCAGCATCGCATCGAGTTCGGCAGGCGAGATCTGCACGGCAGGAGTAATCGCCATTGCGGCATCGTCCGAGTCAGCCAGCGCAATCCAGCCATCTTCGATTGAAAGGCCGAGTCGCTTGCCCTCCAGCGAAGCAAGCCACGCCGAAGCTTCATCCGCCGTCGATGCAATCGTGACAGCCAACTCCTTCGGAGCCGCCGCCTCGGCGGCACTCCCCTTCCCGTGCTCAATTCCGAGCGCAGCAAGCAATCGCTTCCCCACTTCACGGAACTCGAGCGTCTGCAAAAATGCGTCAAGCGGCTCACGATCAGGAACCTGACGAAGGGGGAATTCGTCAATCGATTGCGGCAGATGCACCGTGCGGTTCAGGCGCATCAATTCGAGGTTCTTCGCGACCCGATCTCGTGACGCTTCAAGGTTTTCACGTTGTTTTGGGGGCAGATCATCGAGGTGCTCGTAAATGCCGTCGATGTCTTTGTAGGCATTGAGGAGTTTCGCCGCGGTCTTCTCGCCAATCCCTGGGACACCAGGGAGGTTGTCTGAGTTGTCGCCACGCATCGCCGCGTAGTCCACATACATCTCAGGCGTGACACCGGTACGTTCGAAAATGCCTGCTTCGTCATACAGCGCGTAATCAGAGACCCCGCGCTTGTTGTAGAGCACACGAACCCAAGGATCATGAACAAGTTGATAGCTATCCCGGTCACCCGTCACGATCACCATCTGCTCTTTGCGATCGATCGCTTGCGAGGCCAGGGTCGCAATCACGTCGTCGGCTTCGACCTCAATCGCGTCGATCACCGGAATGCCGACCAAGATCAACAACTCGCGAATAAGCGGCACTTGGTGCCGGAACAACTCGGGCGTCTCGGCGCGGTTTGCTTTGTATTCGGGATCTATTGCCTTGCGTGATGCCGGTACGCCCGTATCGAATGTGACGATGATGCCCGAGGGGTCGAGGTCTCGCACCACATACGCCAACATCGATGCGAAACCCAGTACCGCATTGGTGATGGTTCCAGAACTGGTCTGTAGGTCCGAGGGCAACGCATAAAAGGCTCGATATGCAAGTGAATGCCCGTCAACGACAAGCAATGGGCCTTCGGGCACAGCGCCTACGCCTGGGTTGGTACGAGTGAACCGTCGAGCACCCGCTGAGCGACCGCGGCCACGGGGCTGCGTTCGTCCATTGCGGTCGACTGAAGAAACCGCCACGCCTGGGACTCGTTCATTTCGTGCTGGTCCATCAACTTGCCCTTGGCACGATCGAGGACCTTGCGTGCTTCAAGACGTTCGGAAAGATCAGAAACCTCGGCGTCAAGAGCGAGCAGCTCCGCGTGGCGGCCCAGCGCAATCTCGATCGCAGGCAAGAGATCAGACTTCTCGAACGGCTTCACCAAGTACGCGACGGCACCCGCATCACGTGCCCGCTCTACGAGATCACGCTGAGAAAACGCCGTCAGAATGACGATCGCCGCACGTCGGTCCGCTGACAGTTCCTCGGCAACACTCAAACCATCGCGCCCGGGCATCTTGACATCGAGCATCACCAAATCGGGGGTGTGCTGTTTGACGAGGGCAACCACCTCGTCGCCACGACCGGTTTCGGCCACGACTTCATAACCCTGCTCTTGCAAGATCTCTTTCAGATCAAGGCGAATAATCGCCTCATCTTCTGCGATGACCACTCGTACGCTCATAGGTCCTCCGAATACGGGGTCGAGGCTGACAGCTTGTCGAGCAACGCATCTTGGTCGGAGCAGATTGCCGCGATCGAATGCAAGAGATGCTCCTGTTCTTTGCGCAAGGCATCTGCCTGGGCTTGCATCTCGCGGGCGTCGCGATCTGCAAGCGGCGTTTGTGACACCAATGCACGGAGGTTTGCGTCCGATGCTTCATCGTCGAGTAGAGCGAGTTGTTCCTCAAGAATTCGCAAATCTGCGCGTTGCGTCTTGAGTCTCTCAGCGAGATCTACGAGGCGACGCTTGATGTGGTGCATGGTCGGCACTTTAGGTCGGATGCTCAATCGAGGGCACTCGCGATTCGCGTTGCCGCATCGCCAGGGTGCCCGCGGAGGGATTCGAACCCTCATGCCCAAAGGGCAGCGGATTTTGAGTCCGCCGTGTCTGCCATTCCACCACACGGGCGAGCGGATGCATCGTAGCGACTGGCGAGCACCGAACTCCCGTTACAATCGCTCGACCTCAGCAAGGAGTGGGAATGGATCGAGAAACAATCGTGTCGCAGGTTCGCAGCGCTGTCATCGAAGTGCTCGACATCGACCCCGAA
Source organism: Acidimicrobiia bacterium (assembly GCA_049642885.1). Lineage (GTDB taxonomy): Bacteria > Actinomycetota > Acidimicrobiia > IMCC26256 > JBARPG01 > JBARPG01. Next base: position 6,900 of record JBARPG010000174.1, read on the forward strand.
CGAGTGACCCTTGACGCTCGTTTCGCCGAAGACCTTGAAGCAGACAGCCTCGCGCTCGTTGAATTGGTCATGGCGTTCGAAGATGAGTTCAACATCACTGTCCCTGAGGATGAACTCGACGCCGTCAAGACGGTCGGCGATGCTGTGGACATGGTTGCACGGCACACCGCGTAGATCGGGCGCTATCGGAGATCGTTCAGGATGGCGGTCACTTTCGGCACCGTGTCTTTCGGCGAGATTTTCGGGAACGCCCCAGCGATCTTGCCTTTCGCGTCGATCACAAATGCGGAACGCACGATGCCCATGTACTTTCGACCGTACAGGCTCTTTTCTGCCCACACTCCGTACGCCTCTGCAATCGCATGCTCAGGATCGCTCAACAACGAGAAATTCAAATCATATTTATCGATGAACTTCGTGAGTTTCTCGGGCTGATCGGGACTGATCCCAAGGACCGTGGCTCCGAGAGCGTTCAACTCCGGTTGGGCATCACGAAGCGCACATGCCTGCGCGGTACAACCGGAAGTGTCTGCCTTTGGATAGAAATAGACAACAACCGGCCCGCCTTTGAACTTCGAGAGGCGCTGCAGCGTTCCGGTTTGATCTTTCAACGCGATCGCGGGTGCGGTGTCTCCAACTGATGGTGCCATCTGATGCCTTCCTCGTGATGTCTTGCGGGGATGCGTAGCATGCCTCAGTGGAACATCGTCGCGCATGGGCTACAACCGCGGGCGAGTCCGAACGTCTCGCCGCTGTCGGCTTTGTGGAGGCGCCAGACGGTCTCGAAAAGACGTTCGCGGGGTTACCCATTCGGAGGTGCACTGCGACCGTGAGCATGGGTCCGCGTCGAGCTGACAGCGAACGTTCTCGAAGCACCGTGACCATTCGCACGGAACTTGGCTATCCGTATTTCCGTTGGTTCCTTGTGCCGGCGTTGTGGTGGAGCACTCGGCGAATTTCCGCGGGAATCGAGGCCGTCGCGCGTGGAGATGCCGATTCTGTTAACGCCTCCGTCCCATTCGCCGGCGACGCGAGATTGACTCACGAAGAGGGTGTCGCACTCAGCATCTTTGGATTCGCGGTGTTCGTTGCCAACTTCAATGGCTCCTTGTACGGCCAGTTGTCTCAGGCCATGGCACAGACCTATCACTCATCTGACCAGCAGCTCGGAGACGCGCTCGCATGGATGCGAACCGGGACGTTTCTTGCGCTCATGTTGGGTTTGTTCGCTGACCGATCAGGACGGCGGCGCATGTTGCTCGCTGCGCTTGTTGTTGGGTGTTCCGCGTCGGTCGTTGCCGCGTGTGCTCCGTCGCTCGCTGTGATGACTGTCGCCGGTGGAATTGGACGTGGCGCGTTGAACGCGGCGTTGCCGCTCGCGGGCATTCTCGCTGTCGAAGCCGCGGGAGAACGGACGCGTGCCTTTGCGGTCGCAATGGTGACACTGGCGACCGGTGCCGGGTATGGCCTTGGAGTCGCGATGTTGCCATTCACTGATCTCGCGCCGTGGGCGTGGCGAGCGATCTTTCTCCTCGCCGCCTCAACGGCCCTGCTCCTCCCCCGCTGGTACCGACGCTGTCCCGAGTCGGAACGGTTTCTTCATGCACATGCGCAAGCTGCTCCGAGGGGCACCTTGCCTGCGCGACACGTCTTTGGGCTTGCGATGATCGCGATGCTGACCAACGTGTTTGCCGCCCCGTCCTCGCAGTTGATGAACCAGTTCCTCAAGACCGAACGCCATTTCAGCGGCACCGGGATCAGCGCGTTTCGAGCGATCACCAATGGCTTTCCGGGAATGATCGGTGTCCTCTGGGGTGGGCGACGCGCCGAACATTCAGGTCGTGAATCTTCGATTGTGCTCGGAACCGTCGTCGGTTCTCTCGCGACGGCGCTGCTTTTTGCCGGGCCTGATTGGCTTGCGTGGCCTGCGTCGACGGTCGCAGTTATTTGCGTGGGACTTGCCGGCACGGCGTTCGGCGCGTTCAGTGCGGAGCTGTCCCCAACTCGCCGTCGTGGGGCGCTCGCAGGGATTCTTGCAGTCGTCGGCGTGATTGGATCGGTGATTGGCCTTGTGCTCGCACCGCGCCTAGGCCATGTTCTTGGAAGCCTTGGGCGGGGACTGGCGGTGCTGTCGATCGTTCCCGTGATATCGCTGATCGCGTTGCGCTTTCTCCCAGAAACCGCTCGAAAGACCCTCGACGAAATCACCGGAGACATGACACACGAGACACTTCCGATCGGCGACCCGCTTATCGAGTGAATGGCAACGCCGGAAGTGGACGGGCGTGCACGTGATAGTGATCCGGAATCGTGCGCATGACCTCGTCGGCAGCCCAACGCTCATAGCGCTGCGCGATCGCGATCCCTTCCAGCACAGCGAGGAGATGCGTGCGCACTTCCTCGGATGGTGAGGCCGAGTGTTGTTTCCAAACGACCATTGGGACTCGACATGCTTCGCATTCCGCGGCCCAACAGATCTCGTCTTCGTGGTACCACTCGGTGAAGCGCGCAGCCTCACATAATTCGCACGAACCTTCAGGCACGATCCAGGCCTGCACGTAACTCAGCAACAAACCGCTCGACGCCAAGCGGACCCTCGCCATCAATCATTCGACGAACGAGCGCGGACCCGACGATGACGCCGTCCGCGACTTCGGCGGCCTCACGCGCCTGGTCTGGGGTTGAGATGCCGATGCCGAGGAGCGCGGGGAGATCAGAAACGGTCCGCGCCCGCTCGGCGATCCGCGCCGCTGATGTTCCGAGTGAGGCTCGTTCACCCGTCACGCCGAGCAGGGAAATGCAGTACAAGAAACCTTCGGCGCTCTCTGCAATCGTTCGCATGCGATCGTCAGGTGTCATGGGCGAGACGAGGAGCACAGTCTCAACTCCGAGGGGTCGTGCTGCCTCCCACCACGGGGCAAGTTCTTCGGGTGGGACGTCGGGGAGAATCACGCCGGAGACACCGTGCTCAGCCAGCATCGAGGCCGATCGACGTGCCCCCATTCGGAATATCGGATTTCCATACGACATCACGACGATGGGGATGTCGATGTCGAGCGTGCCCAAGGCGGCGATCACACCTGGGGGTGTCGCTCCGCTCCGCAATGCCTGTTCTGAGGCTTGCTGGATGACCGGACCGTCCATGACGGGATCGGAAAAGGGTATGCCGACTTCGACGGCGTCTGCTCCGGCGGCGGCACACGCCCGGACGACATCGCACCAATCTTCTCCGAAGCCGCCAGTGACGTACGGCACCAGGAGCTTGCGTCCCGAGTCTCGGGCCGAGCGAAGGTGGTCGCCGAGTTTCATTTCTGGCTCAGCAGTGCTGCAACGGTCGCGGCATCTTTGTCGCCACGGCCCGACAAGGTGACGAGCACCGTTGAGCCCAACGGGAGCTCTTTCCCAGCCGCATCCATGACCCATCCGATGGCGTGCGCCGATTCGAGGGCAGGAACGATGCCTTCGAGGCGCGCCAACTCCTGAAAGCCGCGAAGGGCTTGGTCGTCGACCGCGTTGACATATTGAGCACGGCCGGATGCGGCGAGGGCAGCGTGTTCTGGGCCAATACCGGGATAGTCGAGACCCGCCGACACCGAGTGTGCTTCGAGCACCTGACCGAACTCGTCTTGCAAGAACATCGACCGCATACCGTGCACGATCGCTGGCGTACCCCGTGCAATCGCGGCACCGTGGCGGGCAGTGTCGATCCCGTCGCCTCCTGCCTCAACACCAATCAACCGCACAGCAGTGTCCTCGAAGGGTGAAAAGGTGCCGATGGCGTTTGAGCCTCCGCCGACGCACGCAACGACCGCGTCGGGCAATCCGCCAAACTGTGCCTCACATTGCCGCCGGGCTTCATCGCCGACCACGCGTTGGAATTCCCGAACGAGCCACGGAAAGGGATGCGGGCCCATCGCCGAACCAATGCAGTAGTGGGTGTGCTCAACGGATGCCACCCAATCACGCAATGCTTCGTTCACCGCGTCTTTCAACGTGGCCGAACCTGAGGTGACGGGTACCACCGTTGCCCCAAGCAGTTCCATGCGCCAGACGTTGAGGCGTTGGCGCTCGACATCAACCGCCCCCATGAAGACGGTGCACTCAATGCCAAAAAGCGCCGCTGCGGTAGCGGTTGCGACGCCGTGTTGTCCGGCACCAGTCTCGGCAATCACACGTGTTTTTCCCATCGCTTGGGTGAGCAAGGCCTGACCCAACACGTTGTTGATCTTGTGCGAGCCGGTATGGGTGAGGTCTTCGCGCTTCAGCAACACGCGAATGCCCAAGCTCGCCGAGAGTCGATGACATTCGGTGACGGGCGTCGGTCGTCCGGCGTATTCCGACAGCAACGACGCGTAGCGAGATCGGAAATCTTCACTTGCCCACGCCGTCTCGAACGCAGCTTCGAGTTCTTGGAGCGGTGTAACAAGGGTTTCGGGAACGAAGCTCCCGCCGAACTCGCCAAATCGACCCTGCGCTGAAGGGCGGGGCCCGGGGACCGGCAGTTGTGCGCCTCCGCTGCGAGTTGTCTGTGGTGTCGTGCCCTGGGCGTTCATCCTGGAGCGATAATAGGAGACTTCGCTTCCAGAACGGCTGCCAGTTGCTCTCGCAGCCACGGCACGAGGGATTGGGAACCCTCTGTGGACAAGTGTGTGCCATCCGCAAACATCGGCGACACTCCCTTGTACGACTGGGTGAAACTGCCGTTCGGTGCGATCTCTTTGTTCAGATCAATGACAGATGCTCCGATACGTGTCGCGAGAATCCGCACCTGCTCATTGAGGTGGTTGATGTTTTCGGTATGACTTTCCGTGAAGTCACAGGACGGACATAGGTTGGTCCAATCGCTTTGAATGTACGGCATGGTCATGATCACGAGCTTGATCTTCGTTCCCTGAAAGATGTTGAGAGCAGTTTGCATTTGTTGCTGCCAGGCTTCGTCCCACGCCGGAGTGCCGAATCGAACCCAGACTCCATTTAGGCGCTTGTCAAACATGTCCCAAACAGACGGGTACAGCACCGCGAGGTTGTACGGATGTTCGCTCAGCAACGTTTTCCAACGCGTCGGGTATTCGGTGCATTCCTTTACCGGTGCCTCGAGAATCCACTTCCCGCGGCGGGATTGCTCGTATCCGGTCCAGAGGCCACACCCAAGGATCGGTTCGCCACCGAGATAGTCACCCGTCGCCTCGAACAAATGCCCGTTTGCAAAACCAAAAACGAACGCCTGGCTATCACCCATCAAAAATACATTGAGCTTCGGCTGCGGTTTCGAAGATCCGCGGACCGCCGCTCGTTCTTTAGCAATCGCAGCGCGCTCCTTCGCTGTCAATTTGTGGGTATTTTGAAATGATTGTGTACCGCTTGAACGATTGAGATCCTTCAATGCCGCATCGGGAACAGGAATCGCTGCAAAGAAGAGCGCCAACACTGCTGCTGTTATTCCTGTAGATGAGATCGCCGTCCATCGCCAGAGCACGACTCTCCACGCCTGACGTTCGATAGCCCAGTAGGACGCACCTCCGACGATGCAGGCAACCCCAAAACGCACGACAAAGAGAGGAAACACTGCCAATCCGGTGCGGGCCGGCGTCAGCCAGACAAACCAAATTGGGAAATGCCAGAGGTACACGCTGTATGAGACCTTGCCCAACCAGCGCAACGGCAAGAACCGCATTGGCGCACTCAACGCGGGATCAACGAGGGCCGTTCGAACGAACAACACAGCGATGCACGTTTCAACGACCATTGCTCCGCGCACTAGCAGCATTTGATCGTGATGAACAAATACCATGATCACAACCCAAAGCGCTGCGGCAGCAACAGTGAACGCGCGGCGGGCTCGCAGTCGGGCGACCGGCATCAGTTCAGTCGCAACTGATTGGGGAGGAATGAGGCCCAGCGATGCACCGAGAAGGAGTGCCCCGAGGCGAGTATCCGTTCCGTAGTACGCACGCCCGATACCGACGAGGTTTCCGAGAATAATTTGTGCCAAGAACGAGGTCGCAGCGAGGCCGATACACCAGCGCCGGACGATCATGAGCTGTTGTTCGACCGCTCGCCCTGGCGACCTGTTCAAAGCGCGCATGAGAACCCAGAACAACAATGGCCAAAGCAGGTAGAACTGCAGTTCGATAGCGTAGGTCCAATAGTGAAGCAAGGGGCTCGGAATACTGTTGGCCGCGAAATAGCCACTTCCAGATGTGACCTGTTTCCAGTTCATCCAGCCGGTGACCGACGCGACAACATCGACGCGCCAGGTCAGCATTTGCGCCAAAGATGATGACAGCGGCGCTACCCACGCCCAAAAACCAACGACGACGGTTGCAGCAGGCAGGAGTCGTGACATTCGGCGTTTCCAAAACTCGCCCACCGAAAATGAACCTCGACGCCGAACGCCATCGGCCGAGAGCTTCGCAATGAGATACCCCGACAAGGCAAAAAACAGATCGGGGCCAACAAAACCACCTGGTAGCCAGGTCGGATCGGCGTGAAACACCATGACGGCCGCGAGAGCGAGACCTCGGAGCCCATCGAGGGCTCCAATCCTTCCTTCGAGGCGGCGACCGCGACGGCTCGTGTTACTCATTGTCCTGCCAATCGAATGGGTCGCCACCGCCAACACGCTCATTGTCGCCCGAAGCATGCGCGGCCTCGATGAATCGCCTGATCTTCCGTGGGTCTTTGCGACCCGGCGCCGACTCGACTCCGCTCGAAACGTCAACGCCCCACGGTCGCACCTTATTGATTGCAAGTGCGACGTTGTCGGGGGTGAGGCCTCCAGCCAGCAAAATCCGCATTCCTCGCGGTGTGCCGTCGATCAGGGACCAGTCGAATACTCGCCCAGAGCCGGGAGTGGCAGCGTCGAGCAATACAACGTCGGCTGGCGAGTTCTCGGCCGTGTGCAACGCGGGCGAACCTGCGGCAAACGCGTCGATGACAAAGGGCAGCTCTGCCTTCACCGCGCGAACGTGGCGGAGCGGCTCTGAACCGTGCAATTGCGCGCCGACAAGGCCCGCCCGGCGGACGGTGTCCACCACGACTTCTGGAAGCTCGTCCCGAAATACTCCAATGGTCAAAACATCTGGTGGAAGTCTGCGGGTGATGTCATGAACTTTGCTCACCGAAACTTGACGTGAGGAAGGTGCGAACACGAAGCCGAGTGCATCGGCACCTAAGGCAAGCGCCGAGAGCGCGTCTTCTTCGGTGGTAAGACCACAGATCTTGATGAACACGACTACCTTCGATTTCCGTGTGTCGCATGCGACGAATGGATGTTTGAGAGTTCATGAACGGCCTGTTCAGGGTTGTCGGCCCTCATCAGCATTTCGCCGACGAGGACAGCATCGAATCCCGCCTGACATGCACGTTGAGCATCACCGACGTTCCGAATTGCACTTTCTGCAACCACAACATCGTCGACCGCAAAACAAGACCGGAGTTGGAATGCCTCATCGAGATGTTCGTCAAAGGTTGCAAGGTTTCGTGCGTTGATTCCGAATACGACACCTCTGATCGACCGAACTGCTTGAGCCTCGGTCTGGTCGTGAACTTCGATGAGCACATCAAGACCAAGCTCCAGAGCGAATCCAGCAAGGTCAGCACACTCGTTGGAACGACCGAATGCTGCAGCGATGAGCAATATCGCATCGGCACCGGCGACACGAGCCTCAAGAATTTGTGGCGTATCGACAATGAAGTCCTTGCGCAAGATCGGGAGCAAAGCCGTTTCCCGAGCAATTCGTAGGTCCTCAAGTGAACCACCGAATTGAGTCGGCTCGGTCAGGATCGAGAGGGCCGTCGCCCCGCCTGCTGCGTATGTTGCCACCACCGACCGCGCATCTGCATCCAACCGCAAGGGTCCCTTCGAAGGAGAACGGCGTTTGAATTCGGCAATCACTGCGAGCCGATCAGGATCGTGAACGATGGCACTGCGAAATCCACGGCACGGATCCACATCACGTGCTGCAGCTTCGAGGTCCCCAAGACCTTGTTGCAACTGTGCACACCTCTGGCGCGAGCTCTCAAGCAACGTGTCAAGCACAGACATCCCGAGAGCATACGAGAACACGCAATCCGGACAGTCTCTATAGGGCAATGCGAGCGTGACCGTGTGGCGTTTCGATGAGCGCGCCAGGTTCGAATGTGCTGCGAACCCAGGCCAGTGCGATCCAGGAATCCTCATCGACGCACTCCACCGAGGTCACCGTTCCGACTTCCTGACTCTCGGAGATCAACGCGTCGCCAACGTGCAGTTCTGATTCGGAGCGCAGTGTGCGCAGGAAGCGCCGGACACGCCCCCGCGAATCGATGCGGCACACCACTTCTTGTCCGAGAAAGCATCCTTTGGTAAATGAGACCGCGTCTTCATCGAGCCATGCTTCGTGCGGGAGCACACGCTCGTCGAAGTCGACTCCCCAGCGGCCGACTCGAGCTTCAATTCGCAACGCGTTCCATGACTCGTCGGAAACTCCCAACACGTTGTCGACGCCGACACCCAGGCCTTCCATCACGCTCACCCCACCGAGGTCCCACCTCACTCCCGAGATATGGATTCCATCGCCGGAATCCGTCTCGGCCGAAACTGCATCGACGACGTGCATTTCGAGATCAGTGCACAGTTCAATACTCGCATCAGTCCGAATCAGAAACCGTGTGAGCTTCGAGATCGTTTCTACGGCGCCGCCCCCTTCTTGGATCAGAAACGCACTCGATTCTCCATCGCGAAACACGAATAGATCTGCGTTGAGATGTCCGCGGGCATCCAGCAGCAGCGCGTGTACTCCGGACCCGACGGGGCAATTCTCAATGTCTTGGCTCAGCATGCTGTGCAGAAATGCGATGGCGTCGCTACCAGTCACGCGAACGACTTGACGACCGATCGGAACATGTACCCATGGTGCAACCAAGGCACCAGCACCGCGAGGTGCGCTTGCATCAGCCTTCACAGTGGACCGATGGGATTTCCGGAACCGAAGGTCCGAAAAAAGCACGTGCGTTCTCCGGTGTGACACGCACCTCGACCCTC
>JBARPG010000175.1:0-24212 GCA_049642885.1 Acidimicrobiia bacterium
CGCTTCATCAAAGCGGCGACCTTCGAAGGGCGCACGCCTGGAGGTCGGGTCACGAATGACCTCATCGAGTTTCATCGAGCGACCTCGGCTGGGGGTGTCGGTGTTTCAACGGTTGCGTATTTGGCCGTGGCGCCCGATGGACGCACCGACCGCAATGTCATCGTGCTGCGACCGTCGATGGTTCCCGAACTCACGCGCATCACGGAAGCGATTGCCGCCCATGGAGCGGTGCCGGCCGCGCAGATTGGCCATGCGGGCCCAGTGGCAAATGCCAAATCGAATGGCGTCCCGGCATATGGGCCTCGAAGACAATTCCATCCGCTCTCGTTGAAGTTCATTCGTGCGGCAACGCGCGACGACCTGCGCCGCATCGTGGAGAACTACCGAGATGCTGCCCGTGTCGCGACCGATTCAGGGTTCAAGATTCTTGAAGTGCACGGCGGACACCACTATCTCCTCAGCGCGTTCCTCAGCCCGTTCATGAACCGTCGAGATGACGATTACGGCGGAGCATTGCCAAACCGTGTGCGATTAATGCGCGAGGTATTTACAGCGGTACGCGACGCGGTCGATCCCTCGGTCGCGATCACGGTGAAGCTGAACATGACCGATGGGGTCAAAGGCGGCCTCACGATGGAAGACAGCATCGCGACAATGAAGATGTTGGAGACCGACGGAACGATCGACGCGATCGAACTCACGGCGGGTTCGTCCTTCGCGAGTCCGATGTATTTGTTCAAGGGTCCTGCGCCGCTCCGCGAATTTGGGAGGACGCTGCCGTGGTTCTTGCGGCCAGGATTTCGTCTGGTCGGCGGAAAATTCATGCGAGATTCTGAGTACCACGACGGATATTTCCTCGACATGGCCTCGAACTATCTCACCGAGACCAAGCTGCCCGTCATTGCGCTGGGTGGTGTGAGCAGTATCGAATCGGTCAACGATGCGATCGCCCGCGGATTCTCATTTGTCGCGATGGGACGAGCGCTGCTGGCCGAGCCGGACCTGATCGACCGATGGAAGCGGGGGGATGGCGCACGAGCGCGGTGCACACACTGCAATCTCTGCATACCCACGATCTACACCGGTACGCGCTGTCTTGAATTTGACGTGCCGTCGCATACGATCACGGACTCACTGCCGGATTAGCTCAGTTGGTAGAGCAGCCGCCTTGTAAGCGGCAGGTCGTCGGTTCGAATCCGACATCCGGCTCAGCGCGTCCAGGCGTCCGAAATGCTTGCTTCGCGTGCTTCCGCCGGTAACACTCGTCACCAATGGCTTCCCCACTCAATATCCGCGAACGCGCAATTCTCGATCTCGAAGGCACATGGTGGCGCCACGACGTTCCCAAGGCGACGGTGATTCGCGAACACCTGGGAATGTCACCCACCCGGTACTACGAACTGCTGAGCCTCCTGTTGGCCAGCGAAGCAGCGTACGATTATGACCCACTTACCGTTGCGAGAGCACGGCGTGATCGAGCCCGGCGTCGCCGGATTCGTCATGAAGGTCACCAAGTCAATCCGAGGTCGTGATGACGGACGAAACAATGGATAACGAACAGCACGAACATGGCAGCCAACCAGCAATTGCTGCTGGTCGAGGTGCGATTGTTGTTGGACTCGCCGTGCTGCTCGGCATAGTGCTGTTGCAGATCTACGACCGCAATGGTGGAGTCTCGAAGGCACTGAACGGCGCGGCGCAACAGTCGAGTTCGAGTTCGTCGGCGCTGACGGCAAGCAGCAGTTCGGATCTTTCGAGTTCATCGTTGCCAACTGATAATTCCGCTGCGAGTTCTTCAACCGCAACCGCCGGCGCGCACACTCCCGCCAGCATCAAGGTCTCGGTGTTGAACGCTGGCCGTCCGAGTGGTTCGGCAAAGACCGTGAGCGACACGCTTCGTGCCGCGGGGTACGCAACGCTGACTCCCGGGAACACGACTCCACAAAAGGGAATTGTTGTGGAATGCAAGGCTGATTTCTCGACCGATGTAGCGGCGCTCATCGCGGCTTCGAAACAGACCGGCGCGACATCTGCAGCATTTCCAGCAACGACGCCAGCAACCGCGCCGGCCGACGCATCGACTGCTGACTGCTACGTCATTCTGGGTTCGTGACCTCGAGCGCATCGACGCTCGTTGCTCCTGACTCTTTCAAAGGATGTTTGACCGCTCCTGAGGTCGCTGCCGCGCTCGCACGTGGTCTGCAACTCGAGTATTCCGGCACCATCGTTCAACATCCGATGTCGGATGGTGGGGACGGAGCACAGGAATGCGTGCAGTCAGCGCTCGGGGGCACGCTTCGCCGGGTGCTTGTCCATGACCCGCTCGGCCGACCCTTGGATGCGCACTATCTCGCAGTTGACTCACGCCTCGCTGCCATTGAAGTCGCTGTTGCCTCTGGGCTCGCACTCGTCAGAGGGCGGAATGATCCCCTCCAGGCTTCGACTCGCGGCACTGGCGAGCTGATTGCAGCGGCGCGTGCGGCGGGTGCGCGGCATGTGATGGTCATGGCTGGCGGGTCGGCAACAACTGATGGTGGACTTGGGGCGATCGAAGCGCTTGGAGGCTCGCTTCGCGGAATGCAGGTGACGGTGGCCTGCGATGTTCGAATACCGTTTCTCGCCGCCGCCGAGACCTTTGCTCCACAAAAAGGTGCCTCGCCAAGTGAAGTCAAATTGCTGTCGAGGAGATTGGACCAGCTCGCAGATCGCTACGAGACCGACTACAGCGTCGACGTTCGTGGGCTCGTCGGAGGCGGGGCGGCTGGTGGACTGGCCGGCGGTCTAGCCGCCCTCGGAGCACGCCTCGTGGACGGTTTCGAGTGCATTGCGGACATCACCGAGTTTGATGACGCGCTCGCGAACTCAGCACTGGTGGTCACAGGCGAAGGCCAACTCGATCGCACCTCTTTCGATGGCAAGGTCGTTGGCGAAGTCCTTCGTCGAGCGAGCCACGCCGGCGTGCGTGCTGTCGTTGTCGCGGCTCGGGCTACCGACCAAGGGCGACGACTCGCCTCCGATCTCGGAGCGGAGGTCATCGCACTGGTTGGAGATGGCGAGCCCGATTGTTCTCACAGCGACACGATCGAGCGCCTTGCAGCCGCGGCTGCGCAACTGGCGCGCCAGTAGTCTGCGCACAATGTCGACTGAACTCGCTGCGGTGTCCATGGAGTTTTCTGATGCTCGGGATGCTGTTCTCGCGCTGATGCACGATGTCGTGGACTTTCCATCTCCGGGAATCGTCTTCAAGGACATCACGCACGTGCTCGCTTCGGCAAAGGGATTTGCGGCGTGCAACTTCCTCATTCGCGAGTGCGTTGCGGATCTGGAATTCGATTTTGTGCTCGGCGTCGAGTCGCGTGGGCTCATCCTTGGTGCGGCGCTTGCCGCGTCACGCCGCGTTGGATTCGTACCGATTCGCAAGCCAAACAAACTCCCGCGCGAAACGCACAGTGTCGAATACGCGCTCGAGTATGGGACAGACACGCTCGAAGTGCACATCGATGCCGTACACGAAGCCGCAAGGGTGGTGTTGGTGGACGATGTGCTTGCGACTGGTGGTACCGCTGGTGCAAGCCTCAGGCTGATCCACCAACTCGGCGCGATTCCTGTCGCCGCGACGTTCCTTTTGGAACTTGATTTCCTCGATGGACGGCGGGCGCTCGGCACGGTGCCGGTGCGAAGCGCCTTGCATGCGTAGCGAGCCCTTCGCGATGCTGCGCAGACTCGACACAATCCGACTTCGCCATGTTGTTTTGGTGGCGTTTTTGATCCGCCTGGCGTACGTCTTGTTGGTGACTCGCGGAATGACCCCTGTCGGTGATGAGGTCTATTACGTGAGTCAGGGCGAAGCGCTCGCGCACGGCAAAGGCTTTGCGGCGCCGCTGTACTTCGCTGGGGTAACGCCGTCGGCGGACCATCCACCAATCAACGCGCTCCTGATGGCAATCGGTCCATTGCTCGCGAGCGGCAAGGCGATGCTGTTTGGGCTGCCACTCTCGATCTTCTTGCAGCGACTGACGCAGGTGGTCGTGGGCACACTCACCGTCGCTGTAGTCGGTCGACTTGGAGTCGCGATTGTTGGCAGGTCGACTTCGAACCGGCTTGCACACCGTACGGGCATCCTTGCGGCAATGGTCGCAGCGCTGAGCCCGTCGCTCTGGATCAATGATGGGATCTTGATGGCCGAGTCGGTGACGGCGCTTACCGTCGTCGCCACGTTGCTCATGAGCGTGTGGGCCTGGGACCGAGGCCAGTGGTGGCGGTGGGCGTTGCTTGGGGGAATGATCGGTATGGCTGCGCTCGCTCGGGCCGAGCTCGTTGGCCTGCTCCTTGTCATGGCTCTACCGATGCTGGTGCTGCGGTACAGAAGCAGCGCGCGTTCTCTGTTCATCAATACGGGATCATGCATGCTCGCCGGTGCTGCGGTGTGCGCGCTTTGGATTGTCCCAAATATGGTGCGATTCCAGGAGCCAACGCTCTTCTCAACGAATGATGGTTTGACCTTGCTTGGATCGAATTGCCCTCCGACCTATTCGGGGCCAGACATCGGTGGGTGGAGACTCGATTGCCTGCGTTTGGTTGATACCAACCACAACGGTGTGGACGATTTCACCGACCTGGAGGCCCAGTCTCCGTTCGACACAAGATCAGAGGACCAGTCACAGATCTCAGCGAGGTACAAGCGTGCTGGCATTGCGTTTGCAAAGGCACATGCTTCGGAACTTCCACGGGTCATTGTGGCGAGAGTGGGTCGAACCTGGGGGTTCTGGAATCCTGCGCTTGCAGTGCGGGAAAACGAGGGTGAAGGTCGAAAGGCCGCACTGTCCTGGGCGGCGTGGCTGGTCCATTGGTTGATGTTGCCTGCCGCAATCGCGGGTGTGCTGGTATTGCGGCGGAGTCGACGCCCGACGTGGCCCTTCATTTCTCAAGCGGTGCTGGTCACTGCGGCTTCTGCCGTCGCAAACGGGCTTCCACGTTTTCGCATTTCCTGGGACGTTGCCGCATGTGTTTTGGTTGCGGTGGCGTTCGCCCACACAATGAGCCGTCGAGAAGTCGACGTTTCTATTGCTGAAGGCTGACCGTCGGGCCGGTCAAGATCTCGACGCCATCTGCGGTGACGAGCACGGTGTGTTCGAACTGCGCAGTGCGTGAAAGGTCACGGGTCACCGCCGTCCATCCATCGCTCCACAAGGTGTGGTGCCAGTCGCCGAGGGTGATCATCGGCTCGATGGTGAAGGTCATACCCGGGACGAGCTCTGTGGTCGCGCTTGAATCGAAATAGTGCGGCACTGATGGCGGCATATGGAAGACGGGACCGATGCCGTGACCAACGAAGGCCCGCACAACTCCCATGCCATTGGCCTGAGCGTGGCGATGGATCTCGCGCCCAACATCGCGGAGCAGCGCACCGGGCTTTACCGCAGCGATGCCGTGTTCGAGACACTCCCGGGTGACGTTGACAAGGTGGCATGACGCCTCGTCAACCTCGCCGACAAGAAACATGGCGGAGGTGTCGCCGTGCATGCCATTCAGAAAGATCGTCACATCGCAATTCACGATGTCCCCAGATTCAAGGGGTCGGTCGTCGGGAATCCCGTGGCAGATCACTTCATTGATGGAGGTGCACAGCGACTTGCGGTAGCCGCGGTAGTTCAAGGTGGAGGGGTAGCCGCCGTGGTCGATGTAGGCCTGGTGACAGATGGCGTCCAACTCGTCGGTGGTGACGCCGACTGCAACGGCTTGTCCCACCGTTTCGAGTACCTGGCGGGCGGCGACACACGCAGCTCGTACGCGGTCGATTTCCTCAGAGGTCTTGACCATCGGTGGATCGATGTCGAGCGGCGCACCCGTTTCCGCGTAGTCAGGACGGGGAATGTCGGCGGGAACGGTGCGCATGGCGCCGATGATTCCTTGGCGGATTGGGCGTGCGGCGGGTACGAAATGCGAAGGGGAAACGCGGAGGGGAGCGCCGTCCTCGGCGTCACGTTTCTTGCGTCGTGAAGCCTTGCCCATGCGGTCAAGTTAGTCCGAGCACGGTTGCCGAGTTTGCTCAGATCAAACGGCGATTGTGAGGGCCACCCGGAAACCATCAGCAACTGAACCCGTGACAGTCCCGAGTTGGTGTATTCCACCGTCATCTCCGAACACCATGTCTTGGTCGATTGATTGGCCTGAAAAGTTGGCGGCGCTGGTGCTGTAACTGTCAACGGCATATACCAAATCACACGGAGCAGCGGGTAATGCAATCTGCGAAGTGGACAGCCGGTTCGTTCCCTTCACGGCGTCCGCCACGCTCGCAAACACTTCAAAGTGAATGTGTGGCCATCGACTCGCGTAACAGCCAGCGAAGATCGACTCAAAGGTTGCAGTGCCAGACGAATTGGTGGGCTGTACGGCGCGAAGGTAGTTCTCGTCTTCGATTCCGTCTGAGTACATGGAGTAGCTGCCGGTGCGGTCGGCATGCCAAACGTAGACAGCCGCATCGGGCATGACCTTGCACCCCGAGGAGTCGAGCACCGTCAGCGCAATTGAAAGCGGGATTCCTGTCGCTGCTGTGCCAGTGCCCAGGCTCTTCGTCATATCGCTTCGTACGACACCATCTTCGGCGAGGATGTTGGGACCGTTCGTGCCATCGCCAGGGTAGGGCCCGGCCGTTTCGCCCGGTACCACCGTGCAGCTCCCATCCGTGCTGGCGCTTGACGAATCCGTTTTTGCGGAGGATGAGCTCGAAGCACCCGATGCATTCGAAGCCCCTGAAGCGCTTGAGCTCGCACCGGCGCCCGTGGTTTTTGCTTTTGAACTGCATGCGACCAATACGGTTGCACTGGCACCAGCGATCAGCCGCAATGCATTGCGACGATCAATGATCCGCGGTGTGTCAACTTCGGTGTTCTCATTCATGGGTGCTCCAAGGGTTGTGGTGCAGTCAAGGTAACGGAGGAAATGCGAAATCAGCCCCGATTGAATGCACCTTTTACCCAACTCTCACGGCCCTTTCACTTTGCGATCTCCTCATCCCGGGGAGGGCCCCGGAGGGGCTAGTGCCCGGTGTCTTTGTAGGTTGACGCTGGATACGTTCCGGTGCCGTCGGAGACGCAGCCCGTCGGGTCGCCACACTTCGCAAGGGCCTGGGCCTTGACTTCGGCTAGCACGCTCGCGGGGACTTCCGAAACACGCTCAAATCCTACGAACGCTCGCTCTGACGACGGAGCGCTGCCCTCAATTCCCTCGCGGTCTGCCAACATCGTTGAGGTCTTCGCATCGAAGATGGCGTCCTTATATACCCCGTCCTTTTCGACGTAGCGGAATCCGATGCCGCGGCGACCCTGCGAATCCTTGATCGTGCCAAGTGGTTCGATCCCGGGGATTTCTGAGATGACGCGGAAGAGCGATGCTCTTAGTTCGGGGCTGGCCTTAGATTCCCGCAGAGCATCAGTTGCCAGGACAAAGAGTTCGCCGTTCGGCGAGGACCCGCCGCCTTCAGCATTGCGGGTCAGCTTGGCCTTGAGTGCAGCGAAGTCATTCGGCAGGCCTTCGCTCATGTCAGCGAATAGCGAATCTGGCTCGGTGAGCCCAAAACGCTCCGTTTCGACGGCGGTGCCGACAACTCCGTAATCGTTGCGGAGAATCCAGGTTCTATCTGGGAATACCCAGATATCGCGCACTTGACGCCGGTGCCTGGAGGTGCGTGTTCCATCGACTTCAACACCCGAACCTGACTGGTCCCAGATCGTCTGAGAATGGAGGATCTCTCCCGAACCCGGGAGTTCAGCGCTCGCAGCGATCTTGGACAGCTTCAGCAGTTCAGCGGCACCCGCAGGCGCTGGTCCACTCACCCCGTCCTTCCCGTTGATGCTGATACCGGAGAGGACGAGTCCCGCCACCGCCGCAGCGGTCGCAAGTGCTCCGATCCCAATCGTGCGCCGACGAGAACGCTTGGCACGCCGCGCATCCAATGACGTCGTTGACGGTCCCGCTGTTGACGAGCCCGTCGTTGACGAACTCGTGGTCGAGTTGATGTGATTCATGAGTTGATCCTTCGCTCGTTGCCGCACCTGAGGTGTCGGCGCTTCCGGTGTTGGAATGCGCTGAGCGAGTTCTGAGAGATCATGCAGATCTGTCATTTTGAGCTCCCTTCGTTGTGCATTCGATCGGTGTTTTCCCCGACCGAGCAAGAAGTTCACGGATTTCTGTTCGAGCACGGGAGAGCCGTGAACGCACCGTCCCGATCGGCACGGCGGTCGCGTGCGCGATCTCCTCGTAGCTGAGCCCTTCGAAGATTGCGAGCATGAATGTTTCGCGATCGGGGGGGCTCAAGGTGGCAAGTGCACCTTCGAGTCGCGCAACGGTGTCGAGGGCATCGAGCTGCGCTGCGACATCATCCGTCGTGTCTATGGCACGTGCACCCTCGCGCGACTCCAATAGTTGGAGTGCCCGCGAACCTCGAGCGATGCTCCGCTGGTGGTGCAGCAATCTTCGCTGCGCGATTCCGTAGAGCCATGGAAGTGCATTCGGATAGTCCGGGTCATACCGCTCACGGATTTCGAATGCTTTGAGGAACACGTCCGCGGCAAGGTCATCAGCCGTGGAGCGCGAGGAGCGGCGTGCGAAATACGCGTGCACGGCGTCGAAATGTCGATCGAAGATTTCACCGAAGGCTTCCGGCGTTCTCGAACAGCTCGCGATGATCTCCGCATCAGTTGGAAGGTTGCCCACATCATCCTTTTCCCGCAGCTCGGCGCGAGTTCGCGGAAATACGTGGAAATGCATCAATGACGTCGATGATCTTCGCTACGCGGTGGCGATCGGATCGGCGCGCAGCGAGGCCAGCGGCGGATGCTCGCCAACATTCACGGGCACGACTTCGGTCGTGCGATCAACAGTTGCGCGCACAAACGGAACGGACGCTTCGGAGGAGGGATCGATCCCCGCTCGGCGCAAGACCGTGGTCTGAATCGCGTAGGCCTGGCGACCCAGTGCGTGGATTTCCTGATGCTTGTGATGTCTCACGCCGAGGTCGACTTGTGCGATTGCCTCAACGCCGACGAGTGCATCGAGGTCGATCAACATCGCGATCTCGACGCCCCAGCCGGTGGCAAACGGAATTTGTTCGAGCACCGAACGACGGCCGGCATACTCTCCGCTCAACGGTTGCACAATGCCTGCGAGTTGCGGAAAGAACTGGCTAATCAAGGGGCGCGCCACAAGCTCCGTCACCCGACCGCCACCCGTCGGATTGCCTGCGAAGGGGCGGTCATAACAGGCCTTCGAGAATGCGATCGCTGGATCGGTGAGGAGCGGACCGAGCAGCCCCGTCACATAGTCACTGGTGAAGCCACTGATATCAGCGTCGATGTACACGATGAGATCGCCCGCCGCGACGTGGAGGCCACGCCACAGCGCATTGCCCTTGCCGTGGTTTCGGCCACGCTCGGGAAGCACCGAAGCCACAGGAACGACCGTGGCCCCCGAAGCGCGCGCCGCCAATCGCGTTGCGTCGTCGGAACTGTCATCCATGACAAGGATTTCGTCGACGAGCCCGAGGTTGTCCACGAGGTCGTGGTAGATCGCACCAACAATGCTGCCGATTGTTCCTTGTTCATCCTTGGCAGGAATGCACACGGTGATCTTCTCGTTCAGTGCCCGTTTACGCGCCGCAAGATCGCGAGCGGTGAAGTCTGCTGGGTCGAAAAGTCTGGACGCCTGAGCAGGTTCGGAAGATGCCTGGCCTGCAGTTGACATGGGCCCATTGTACGCGAGCGACCGTGAGAGCAGTCCTGCGGCGCGGCGGGTGCATCTTCGCGTGGAAACGCGATGTCCCGAGGGGGAGCGATCGCTTAGCGTGCGCCGATGTCAACGGGCCGGTTCTCTGGATCTTTTGGCCGCATTTGGGCGGCCGCGGGGCTCACCAGCATCGGCGATGGCGTAACCGTCGCTGCGATCCCGCTCTTGGCGACTTCGATCACACACGATCCGCAGCGAGTGGCGTTCGTCACCGCAGCGGCGACCGCACCCTTCCTTCTTTTCGGTCTGATCGGTGGCGCATTCGCGGATCGTCACGATCGCAAGCGGATCCTGGTGTTGACGGACCTGATGCGCATGGTGCTGGTGCTCCTGCTCGGCGTGGTCTGTGTGTTCGGGGCTCAAAACATGTGGGTGCTCTATCTCGTCGCCTTCGGTCTCGGCACCGGGCAGTGCTTTTTCGAGACCTCTGCGCAGCCGGTCATGCTGAGAGTCCTTGATCCAGAGAATCTGCATTGGGGGATCGGTCAGCTCAATATTGCCGAGGACACAGGGCGAGATTTCATCGGACCGCCGCTCGGTGCATGGCTCTTTGCCGGTGCGATGGCCCTTCCTTTCTTTCTTGATGCGGCGTCGTTCGTCGCCTCAGCCGTTTTGATCTTTTCGTTAAAGGGCTCGTTCAACTCGACTCGCGACCGCTCGAGCGAACGTTCGATTCGCTCCGACATCGGCGAGGCATTTCGGTGGTTGTGGGGACATGTGCTCTTGCGTGATCTGGCGTTGATCTTGGCAGTGTGGAATATCGCCGTATTCGCCGGTCACGCAATCTTCGTGCTGTACGTGCTCGACGATCTGCACCTGACGAAGGAAGGGTACGGGGTACTGCTTGCGTACGCAGCGCTTGGAGCGTTGGCAGCGAATTTCGTTGCCGCGAACGTGATCAAACGTATCGGAGAAGCGGGCTGTCTCGTCATGGCCGCCAGTGTCTGGGTCGTGACCGAGCTCGTGGTCGCAGTAACCCACAGTGCCGTCGTTGCAGGTACCGCACTCTCAATCGCGTTTGGGTTCTTGGTGATCTACGGCATCGTGTCGATCTCAATCCGACAGCGATGTATCCCCGACGAACTCTTTGGACGCGTCAACAGCATGTATCGCATGGCTGCTTGGGCGACGGATCCGCTGGGCGCTGTCTTGGGTGGCGTACTCGCGACCCACTTCGGTGTTCGTTCGGTGTTCTTCACGAGCGCGGCGGTGAGCGCCGTGGTTGCCCTGGTCCTCCGTTGGAGAATCACTGAAGCACGTATAGCGAACTCGGCTGTCGCAGTTCAGGATTCCTCAGCGAGCTTCACGACTGACTCGTAGTGCTCAACGGTCGGGAACGGGTCGTAAAAGCGATGGAGCAGTCGGCTCCATTCGGAGTACTCGGCTGAACCTCGAAAACCGACCGTGTGGTCTTCGAGGCTTTCCCAACGAACGAGCAGCACGTACCGACTGGGGCGCTCGACACATCGTTGGAGCTCGAGTCCTTGAAAACCGGGAGAGGCCGAAATGACCCGTTTGGCCTCAGCGAAGGCAGCTTCGAACTCCTGAGTCAGATTTGGGATCACGTCGAGGACTGCGACTTCAAGAATCATGAAGGGATTGTACGGCCCCCGTTCGGCACATCCGGCCCGTTTTTCACGCCCGACCCTTCGCAAGCGAAACCCAATTTCTTCGAGAACGGCGTCGCTGGTATCCTCTTGCCCGTACGCGCTCATCCAGAGCGGCTGAGGGACAGGCCCTTTGACGCCGCGGCAACCAGCTCTTCGTATCTCGGAATGCCGAGAGGGAGCCAGGTGCCAATGCCTGAGCGATGAGTGAACCGAGAGCTGATGCGGCTACGCCGACTTCCGCTCGAGGCGCTCCGAGCGCGTCGAGTCCACTTCGGTGGGAACGGAAGAACCGTGCCTTCGGGTGCGGGGGAAGGCGAATGATGGCGAGTTATGCAACGGGACTTCGATGTCGTGCGTGTGGACACGAATATCCGATGGAAGCAATCTTCAGTTGCTCGTGGTGTTTCGGGCCGCTCGAAGCGGCTTACGACTATGAGGCAATCAAGGCGAACACCACGCGAGAGAGCATCGCGGCGGGACCAAACGACCTGTGGCGCTACGCGTCGTTCCTGCCGGTTGATGCCCCAGCCGGATTCGGGCTCGGCTCTGGTTTCACGCCGCTGGTCAAGGCAGTTCGCTTGGCAGCCGCCGTCGGTCTCGATGAGCTGTGGATCAAGAACGACACGCTGAACCCAACCGGTTCTTTCAAAGATCGTGTCGTATCGGTTGCCCTCGCGAAGGCCGTCGAGTTCGGGTACACAACCGTCGCGTGCGCGAGCACCGGCAACCTTGCGAACTCGGTCGCCGCGCATGCAGCGCACCTTGGTCTCGACTCATACGTCTTCGTGCCGTCTGACCTTGAACAAGGCAAGATCGTGACCACTGCGGTGTTCGGTACCAAGCTGATTGCGATCGAAGGCAACTACGACGATGTGAATCGCCTCTGTGCGGAACTCGCTGAAGCTCGACCGTGGGCCTTCGTGAACGTGAACCTCCGGCCCTATTACGCCGAAGGTTCCAAGACCCTTGCGTACGAAACGGCCGAACAACTCGGATGGACCGCACCGGACCATGTCGTTGCGCCGATCGCGTCGGGCTCACTCCTGACCAAGATTGCCAAGGGATTTCGCGAGCTGGTGACGGTCGGTCTGCTCGACGAGGCCAACGTCAACATTTCGGGGGCCCAAGCGCAAGGCTGTTCCCCCGTTGCCACTGCATTCGCAGAAGGCACTGATGCGATTCGCCCCGTGAAACCCAACACGATTGCGAAGTCGCTGGCCATCGGAAATCCAGCGGATGGTTGGTTCGCTCTCGAAGAGGTTCGCAAAGGCAGCGGCGCGATTGCCTCGGTGACCGACGAGGAAATCGTTGCCGGCATTCAACTCCTGGCCACCACCGAGGGCATCTTCGCTGAGACCGCGGGCGGCGTCACGATTGCGTCGC
This sequence comes from Acidimicrobiia bacterium, assembly GCA_049642885.1. Classification (GTDB taxonomy): domain Bacteria; phylum Actinomycetota; class Acidimicrobiia; order IMCC26256; family JBARPG01; genus JBARPG01. Next base: position 12,777 of record JBARPG010000175.1, read on the forward strand.
TGAAGAAGCTCGTCGAGAATGGCACCATTCGTCGTGATGAGAAGACGGTGGCGTATGTCACCGGTCATGGCCTCAAGACCCTTGACGCGGTGGTGGGTGTCGCAGGTCCAACTGCAACAATTTCACCACGCCTCGACGCATTCATCGACATCTTCGGAAAGGAATAGATCGTGTCAGTACAGATCCGCATCCCAACCCAGCTCCGCTCCCTCACCGGTGGCGAATCCGAAGTCACAATGGAAGGTGCCACTGTTGGTGAAGCGCTCCGTGCGCTCGATGCATCGCATCCAGGGTTTAGCGAGCGCATCTTTGACGAGACAGGCGCGGTCCGTCGTTTCGTGAACGTCTTCGCTGATGACGAGGACATTCGTTTCCTTGGTGGATGTGAGACGCCGCTTGAGGGCATCAAGTCACTCAGCATCGTTCCCGCTGTCGCGGGCGGCTGATCCGCGCGGTGTGAAACCGTCGTCTACTGCTGCAAGTATTGAAGTGCAGTCTGTAGACGTTGCTTCTTGCCGGAAGTGGTTTTCATCACGGCGTAGTGCGGAACGATGACGACCTGCCCGACGGGGGCACCAAAGTGCCGCGCGACCTCCGAGCGGATCTCGCGTTCGAGCGCAGCACCTGAGTCTTCGGCGCTTGTGGACTCCACAATGATGTCGAGGCGCTCCCGACCAACCGTCACGCACCCACCGTCATGAACGCCGGGAAGACATTCAACAACCGCTTCGACGTCATGGGCAAAGAATTTGCGGCCTGCGACGATGAGAAGGTCATCGTGGCGGCCTCGAACGAAAAGCTGCCCGTCACGCATGACCCCCACATCGCGGGTTTCGAACGGGCTGCCCGCCGGTGTGAATCCTTGTTCCGTCAGGTATCCCGTCATCATCGAGGGCCCAGAAATACTCATGATCCCGTCCTCGGAAAAGCCCAGATCAACTCCAGGTAGCGGCGATCCGCATCCGACTTGGAAGGTTTCACTCGCAGACAACGTTGCGGTGGCGAGTCCCTCACGGTCTACTGCACTCGTTGGTACGACCATCGGAACTTCATCGATCGGGGCGATTGTGACCGCCAATGTTGCTTCTGCGAGTCCATACGCGGGGGTAATCGCGGATGCTCGCATTCCACGTGGACAGAACTCATTCGTGAACATCTCAATCGTTGACGTTCGGATTGGTTCTGCTCCGGTGATCACACAGCGGAGGCGCTCCAGCGAACCAGAAAAGGAGCGTTGTGCTGCGCGAACGGCGACGCGCATCGCAAAGTCTGGCCCTGCGGTGATTGATGCTCCGATGTCTGCGCATCGCTGCAGCCACAGACCTGGGTTGGCGACGAAGTGTTCTGGCTTTCCAACATGGAGTGCCCCTTGACGCACCTCGCGGTTTGCCACGAGCGGGACGAGCAGCATGCCCACGAGCCCCATGTCATGAGACCAGGGGAGCCACGAAAAAGCGATCTCGCCATCACGAATTTGAAGGTGTTGGGCGATGGTGGTGGCGTTAGCGAGCACGCGTTCGATCGGAAGGACGACGCCTTTCGGCTGCGAGGTCGTTCCAGATGTGAACTGCACGAGCGTCGCACCATCAGTGTCTTCAGCGCTGTCATCAGAGTGAATCCCTTCGAATGGGCTCGCCTCGATCTCGATGAGTTTCAACAATTCACAATACGTTCCCTCGGCGAATATCTCGCGTGCGCCAACGACGGCCACCAGGTCACGGAGTTGTCGCGCGTAATGCTCCATTGACGCGCCTCGTGCGGGAATTGGGAGAGAGGCGACGGTTAGGCCGGCACGCCAAGCTCCAAACAGATTCGTGCAACATGACGCTGATGCGGTGAGGAGCATCGCCACGGTCTCACCAGGTTCATAGTGCTGTGCGTACCAATTGCGAGCGCGTTCGCTGTCATGCGCGAGTTGATCGGAGGAGAAGGCGACAGGGTCTGGGTCCCAAAAGACGATTTCAGTTGCCGTACCGCCCTTTGGGAGCGTGAAGGCTTCAAGGAGGTTCACGCAGTTGAATCTATAGGGCATTTGGAGGCTGTTGAAACACTTGATTCTGGGCGGCCTGAAGCACTGTCTGTAGTAGCGTGATGACCTCCGTTATTCTCCGATGAACAGGTGTTGCAAGTGCAGAATGCGCCAGCGGTAGAGGTGATCGGAGTCTCGAAGCGCTACGGAACGCGACAAGTGTTGTCAGACGTCGGGTTCGAAGTGAGCCCCGGATCGGTGTTTGTTCTCCTCGGAGCGAATGGCGCCGGAAAGACGACGCTGACGCGTTGCATGACGACCTTGACGAGGTTTGACTCCGGAGTAATTCGGATTGCTGGGCACGACGTGCGGAAACAACCCCACCGCGTACGGTCATCGATCGGGCTTGTCGCTCAATTCCCAACCCTCGATGAATCTCTTACTGTTCACTCAAATCTGAGAACGGCAGCGGACCTTATGCGCAGCAGCGGAGCTGTTGTGAACAGCTCAATTGGCGCGGTCATTGACACGTTCAATCTCGGTGAGGTGCGCGATCAAGTCGTGCAAACGCTGTCTGGTGGATACCGCCGTCGGGTCGACATTGCAATGAGCTTGCTGGGGTATCCAGAGGTGCTGTTTCTTGATGAGCCGACAGCGGGTCTCGATTTTCCGTCCCGAGTGCTTCTGTGGGAGATCCTCCGCGAGCAATGCGCATTGGGGCTCACGATTGTGCTCACAACTCAGGATCTCAGCGAGGCCGAGGACATGGCAACAGATGGCCTCGTACTCCGGCACGGCAAGGTGGTCGCTCGGGGCACGTTGGAGCAGCTTCGTGCTCGTGCGGGTCAGTCAAGTGTGCAACTGACATTCTCGAGCGCACAAGCGGCTGCAATCGCGGTCGATCGAATCGGGCCCGCTGAATTGAAGATTGACGGCACCGGACGCCAAGTCCATGTGACAACGGGGTCGGCGATACCCGAGGTCAATCGCGTGATCGCATCGTTGGACGGGCTGGACGAACCACCATTTGAAATCGTGATCGGGCCACCACCGTTAGCAGAGCTCATCCTGGGACTCGATGCAGCAAACGTGGAGGACTGAGTCATCAATCAGGTCGTAGGTTCTGGTTCCCAGGAGCGGATAGCGGGGGCAATGCGTCCTACCGTGAAACAGCTCATCGCCAACTCTTTGACAATGAGTCGACGAAATTGGGGGCTCGCGCGCCGCAATATGGGGCTGATGTATTTCACAATCACGCAGCCCATCATGTTTGTGCTCTTATTCGCGTATGTGATCGGAGCTATCGCCTCGGACATGGGAGATTGGTCGCAATACTTCGTCCCGGGAGTCGTCGCTCAGTCGATCACGTTCGCCGCGGGAGCGACTGCGGTCGGTATCTCTGAGGATCGTCGCCGTGGTATGACTGATCGCTTCCGGTCGATGCCGATTGCTTTGACCTCGATCATCATCGGTCGCATACTTTTCGACACCTTGCGGATTGCAGCGGTCGTAGGTGTCACGGTCATCACAGGGTATGTCGTGGGATTCTCATTTCGTGATGGGGTGGCGTCCGCCGTTCTATTCTTCGCCGTCTCGGTTCTGTTTGGGGCCGCTATTTCATTCCTCGGTGCTGCGGTAGGGGTCTGGGCGTCCAACACTGAAACCGCGCAAGCCAGTCTCTACTCCTGGATGTACCCGATGACGTTCATCTCGTCGGCGCTCGTAGTGCCAGATCGTTTTCCGCCGCCGCTCAAGTTCATCGCGCAGAACAACCCGGTATCGTTTTTGGCGGACACGCTGCGCGCCCTCGCAAATGGCTCCGACTTCTCTACTCCGATGTGGAAGACGGCGGTTGCAGCTCTCTGTCTCGTCGTAGTGTTTTGTCCGCTCTCGATTCGTATGCTGAGTCGACGGATGTCGCGGTAGCAGACGCAATCATGAATGCGTCGACCATCCCCCCGACGGTGGGCGCTTGAGCGGCTCCTTCGAGTGAGACACGAACCCCGAGTGCATCCTCGAGGTCAAGCAAGATCTCGATCATGTCGAGGCTCGTTACTCCAAAATCGTCGGCAAGGTGTTGGTCGTCACGCAGAACATCGATGTGTATTCTCCGAATGCTCTCAATGGCGACCTTCACCGCTGCTCTCACTCGATCATGATCGGCGTGATCCATCACAAGACCGATCTCTCATTCGGTTCATATCGTTTGGACCACAATTGCCAACGGCGTGTTGGAGGGCCCGCGAACCGTTCTGCGGTAGCGACCATTGGGGTGTTTCTTTCGTCAATCCATGAGAGGTCAAGCACCTCGATCTTCGGATAATCGGAGCGAAGATTCTCAAGAAGCAGGGGGATCGCTGCGGTCAACCCCACGCCTTGGAATTCTGGGAGGAAGCCGTACGCCCCAGATCGAACTGTTCGAACGTTCGATAGGCGCTCAACGATTGTCATCGTTGGATGCTGGACGCCTGCGTAGAGTTCGCGCATGAGCTCGTTCGTGTCGTCTTGGCACACGAAGACCCCTACCGCGACGTCATTGCCGAGCATGATTTCGCCGATATGTATGCCTGTGCCCGGAGTCTGCGCCAGCTTTGCGAACGTGTTCACTTCATCGCGGGTGAGCGGCCAATGCAATTCGAGATGTCGCCAAGGGTTCTTATCTCCTGCCCCGAACCAATCGATAAGTCGATCGGGCGTGTCGTTACTCGTGAACAGTCGTAAAGAAAGATCAAGACGCTCAAGGAGTCGCTTCCCAATGGATCGCTCGCGCTCGCTGATTTCATTTGCTCCAGTGATGGGGACCGAGTATCCCAGCAACGCTCGATCCCGCAACCAGCCAGCGGATTCGAAACACTCCGAGTATCGGGGAGGGTTATATGCACAACCAACCACGGCGGGGAGTTCGAAGCCTTCGATGAGCATCCCAGTGGCTTCGAACAGTCCGAGCGAACTCGGACCGAACGCTGTCACAACCTCATGTTCTCGGAACCAATCGTCGACCCTGGCGAGAAGGAGTGCTGCGGCATCAGGGTGATCGAGACTCTCAAAGAAACCGACGAAGCCGGTGGATTCACCACGTTTCGCGCTGTAGATGGAGTCAGTCATTGCGGAGACTCGACCTACAACGCGTGAACCATCACGCGCGATCCACGAGGCGCTGGATTCACGATCAGATCCCTGCATGAGACGCTGGATTGTCATCTCTGGCTGTACTGGCGACCATCGCGCATCCCCTTCGTACACCGAGAAGGGAAATGCACCAAAGGCAGCCCAGTCTTCTCCAGAGCTAACACGGTCGACGCGGAACGCGGCATTCATTGACCATCGCCCTGATCAGAGTTGGTGTTCGGCATTTGTTCTTGTGCTTTGCCAGGCTCAGGAGTTGCCGAGGATCGAGGTGGCCCGAGGACGAGCGAGGAGAGGATGAGATCCTCGCCAGGAGTGAGCCCGAAATCTTCTACGAGCGAATCCGAATCGATGCCAGAGCTGATGCACGCCGTGAGGTCGACCGCGGATGAGGTCAAGAGCAAGTTCGCTTGGAGGTTGCCAACATCTTGGAGCAATACCCGAAGCGCAAGTGAGTCGTACTTCCAGCGGAGCCGGCGAATTCGCCCGACAAAGAAAATGACGCAGGGGGCTTCGAGCATCCAAATCTCTTGGCCGCACGCCCTCGCGATCGCAGTGACGGGCTCACGAACTGGGGTCTGGAGGAACGCGTGTTCACGGGCGTCATAGACGTAGACGCCGCGGTCGATGCCATCTACGTCTCGGATACTCACGAGTAACTCGACTGACTCAATTCCACCAGCCGACGCGACTCGTCGAAAAATTAGGTCGTTGCGGCCATAGCCGCGGTACGTGGCTCGTGCGCTCGCGGCATGAAAGAGCACCGTTGAAAGCGTGCTCAGCTGCATCGAACCGGGATAGCGGGAGCGATCAGAATGCCGACGAGCGAGAGCGGCATCGAGCGGGATCGTGAGCGGTGCTGGCTTGGGAAGTTCGATGGGCGTGCCAGCGATGGAGAGAGGCTTTGTGAGTGACTCCTTGTCGAGACGACGAGCGCTGGGTGAAATGTGACCGATCACAGGAGCGATGTAGTCGTGAGCGAGGAGCAGAGCGTCGAGTGGATGCTCGCGCCGCTCATGTCGTGAGCGTGACAGCATCGCCAGCAGTTCGTCTCGTTCCTTCGCGGACAACTTCGCGAGGTACATGTCGAGTTCATCAGGCATGGGAAGGCCCTCCGACAACAGAACCGATCGCTACCACCGAACGCTCAAGACCGTCGTACTCGAGCGCGGCGTTGAGCATTGAGTCAACGAAGTCCCAGGCAATGGAAATGCGTGCATCTTGCTCGGTGCGCTCCAAGAGCGCAGCGATTGTTCCGGCGTCAGCGAGTGAGCGCCGCAGCCCACGCGGACCGACGAGTTGCATATAGCGCCAGGGCACACTGACGAGGGCGACGGTTGGTCCGGCACTGAGGTCGACATCGACCGCGGCATGGATTTGCGCGATCGATTGAGGGGTCATCAGCATGCGCCGCCAAAGCGTCGATGTCGCGGGTCGGAGGACGGCCACTTCATATTCGGTGATCACGACGAGATCGCAGCCAAAGAGCGCCCGGAAGCCCGAGGAATCGTTGATCACGGACAACAGCGATTTGTCCAACGCACGTTCGGGATCGAGCGCCCTGCACTCCCCAGGTTGGGGGATCGCATTGACGTATTGGCTTAAGAATGCGGCACGAACATCTTCGACCTGCGATGGCCCAGCGATCTGTGGCATCGCGTCAACGGAGAGACGCGAAGCAGCAATGAACTGCTCCCCCGGATGGAGTCGCCCGAGGAGCCGACGCCGGTAGTCCTCTGCAGGGCTCCAAACGAATTCAACCGCAGTTTCGGGTTCAATCGGCGGGGCAATGAGCTCCAGCGGCATTTCGAGTGGCTGGTTCATGGAAATGGGTTCTCCTCATGGCACAAGGTGTCGAAGGTGTCGAGGTCACTGGAGAGTCCGAGTGAACGACGCGCGGAGTAGTAGCGCGGGTGACCGAGGAATCGGTAGGGGGGCACATGCGGCAACGTGAGCTCGGGGATCATGACCCGTGCGGTATGGATCCCACCGTCGGCAAAGAGCGGTGCAGTTCCATAGTGGTAGACGATGGGATCGATGCCGCGCCGCTCGAAACAACCGAGCACCCGTGCGAGCTCCGATTCTTCCGTAGGAGGCGATTGCACGAGCGAGCACGTTGCATCTGGTTCGAGTCGTGGGCGAACGCGTTCGTAGTTCTGCGGAACTCCGTAGTACGTCATTCGATCGTTGACCGTTTCAATCGCGTCGCGTTCCATTTGGTCTGGATTGAAAGAGGCCTCGTCCGCATCGGTTTGCCAGTGTCCGAGTTGTCTAGTGATCAGCGCGCTGTTTTCGGATTGAAAGAACTCGATTGCCGCACCAAGAAATGCCTTTGCCGGATCAACTGAAGCGCAACTGCCAGCGCTGAACGCGCACGGCAGGTTGGCGCCCGCCATCCGATGCACTGAAATCACCGTGAACTCGTCGAGATCAGTCAAGTGTCGCAGCACAACAATGTCGGGGTAGTTGCGTTGCAACATCTCAACGACGGCAGCAGCCTGAGGCCCTAGATCAATTTGATCGAGCGGCACCCGCTGAATTGGTAGGTTCGAATGCCATGAAAGCCCAATCGCATCACGCTCGACGAGTTCGTTGATCGCTCCTAGTACGGCATTCTCGGGAGTAGTGCCTGCTGCAAGGCCAACGGAAGTCGAGGCTACGAACGATGGGTCTTGTTGCCTCAAGCGGTATCGAAAACACACTTGCTGCGCAGGGACCATTGTCGGTCTTTTGTGGATGAGCGTCGTTGCAGGAATCCATCCGAATTCAGAATCATCGGTAATGGGGTCGAGGTCCAGCAGTTCATCGAACTGACGTGGATGCAAAGGAGCGAGCAATTCGATTGGAGGGATCGGAACCCCGGCTTCCCGAAGAGTACGGGGGGTCTCGTATCGGATGTCCGCCTCGCGGATTTGTTGAGTGAAAACCGGAATGAGGCGTTCCACAGTTTCTCCGAGCGCAGACATGATCGCGTGGCTCGGTGTCCGACCTTTTCCACCAGGTCCGAGGCGTGCCCAAACCCCGCCGGTGAGGCGAGCGCCGTGGCTGGCGAAGTCGAGATATACATCGACGTCCATGGGGGCAAGACGCCCTTCGAGGACTTTTCCTACCTGAACCATCGACATCTCCCGCACGAGGCCGTACGGGGAATGGAGGCGAAGCATTTGTTGCATGAGCTCATACCCGCGAAGTGTCGACTCTCGCGGGAAGCGAGGATCACTGAGATTGAAAGCGCGTGAGGTGATTTTCATTGGGCCTACTGGTATGTGTGCATAGGGGGGGTTGTTTGGCACACCGGGCATCGCGGCAATTGCATGATGTCGGTGGTGTCGACACCAAGTCGTTCAAGATCGAGCACCATTACTCGGTCTGCAAGAGACGGAACGCCGCCAATGAGCGACATCACAGCGATGGCAGTCCATCCGGCGGCCACGGCAAGGTGGGGGCTCGGTGCTCCGCCAGCGGAGGATTCGGGATGGTCGCGAGTCGCGAGGTACTCCGCGTGGCGCACTGTGGTTGCCTCCAATTGGAGGAGCACTTCTTGGTAGCACGGGCCATCAAATGGACGAATCCACGGGCCTATAAATGCGTGAGAACCGTCCAGCACGGATGGGAGCCAGCGCGTCCCGGTCTCGCGCGCAGCGGCATCGACATCGAGAAGGAGCGTCGGGGAGAGAGCATCGACAGCAACAATCGCGAGTGTCGCTGAGGCCAGTGCATCGCGGAGCTCGTCGTGTGACTGTGGCGATTTGGTCGTCGTCTCGACGATGCCGACTGCTGCAAGTTCGGATGTGATGCGAGTTGCGAGTGTTCCCGATCCCAGGACGCAAATGGTGGGAGCGGGGTTGTCGTTCTTCCAAACAACCGAACTATGGCTTTGGTATCTCGGGGTACCTGATGGCATGAGAATGCCATCAGCGAGGAGGTCGGCCACAATTTCTGCAATTTCCCCTCGCGTCACCAGCGGCATGAGCTCGGTCAATTCAAGCAGGGACTTCGGCTCACGCAGCGCTGTAAACAGCACTCCGAGGCCGTCAGAGCCGGAAGAGTCTTGCAGTGTCGTCATGAATTGCGAGCGTGCCCCATGACGGATGAACACCTCATTCGGGCTGCAAATCACATACCGAAGGCTTGGATTCAGTTCGATCGCGCCCAATTCGGTCTTTTTGACGTTGTCCAACTCAATGCCCCCAAAGGTTGTTCTTGACGAATTTAGTATTGCATGCGATTCTCAGGAGAGTATCGCGGCAACGGGCGCGACCTGACCAAGGAGAAATGAATGGCACTTCGAAAGAGCACCGCTACCGAGACCCGGTTTAACACGGCAAAGTCATCAGCAACACGCTGTTGCTGCTGTGGATGCACCAGCCAGTGCGTCTGCGTGTGCAGCTACTGCCCACCTGCGTAAACCACCAATAGAAGAGATACGGCAACAAAACCGTTCACGAGTTGTTCCGCGTTTCCAGTAGAACTCGGAACAACTGCGGTGAGCGAATGCACACCCGCACTCGGGCTACAGAGCCCCCTGCTGGACGAACACCAACGCGCCAAGCGCGTGCGGTACCTCGTGCGCGCCGCTGGCGGTCGTCACCTGTACTCCTGCAGATGTCAATCCCACCACCGTTGCACGGTCGCCTGGGATGAGCCCCGCACGGGCAACGAAGCGCAGGGCGTCGTCATCAACTTCGACGCGTTCGCTGAGCCGTGTGATGACTACGGGCCCTGACGGGCACTCTGACAGGGGAATCGCGACGGGGCCGCTGACGACATTCGAGGATCCCGGAATCGGATTGCCGTGTGGGCAGGTCGCCGGATCACCCAGCAACGCGACGAGTTTCTCCTCGACGTCTTGGCTGATTGCATGTTCCCAACGAGCGGCTTCTTTGTGGACCTTCTCCCATTCGAGCCCGATCACATCGACGAGCAGGCGCTCAGCGAGCCGGTGCCGTCGTGTCACCGAAACCGCAACGGTGCGGCCTTTCTTCGTGAGGCGGAGACTTCGGTTCGGCAGAAGTTCGGTGTAACCCTGCTCAACGAGCCGATTCACCGTTTCGGACACCGCAGGGGCGGACACGCCCAGTCGTTCCACGAGCCGCGCACGCATCGGGACGATGCCCTCTTCTTCGAGCGCGAAGATCGTTTCGAGGTATTCCTCGGTGGTGTCGTGCATCTCCGCCATAGCTCGAAAGGGTACCAGCGCCCAGCTTGACTCTGTAAGTAAGGCTTACCTAACCTGACGACGTGGAAGCCCCCCTGCTCGTCTTGCTTCGTGAAGGCCTTGAAGCGTCGCTCGTGGTCGTCATCATTGCGATGTACCTCCGCAAACTCGATCGAAAAGACCTGCTTCGGCCAATGTGGATTGGTGTTGCTGGTGCGATCGTGCTGTGCATCGGACTGGGACTCGGCATGCACGCTGCGGGTCGGGAGTTGCCGACGGCAACCAAAGAACTGATCGAAGCGCTCATCGGATTTCTCGCCGTAGGCATTCTCACTTGGATGATCTTCTGGATGCGCCGCTTCGGTGGAGCGATCAAGGGCGAAGTGGAACAAAAGATCGACGCGGCGCTCAGCGCGTCATCCAGCGCGGGCCGCACGCTGGTTGGACTTGCGTTCATCTCGGTGCTTCGAGAAGGGGTCGAAGCGGTGTTGCTCACCACCCGCTACTTCGACCAGAAGGGCAGCAGTGCGCTGGCGGGTTCGCTGGTTGGCCTCGCCATCTCGATTGCCATGGGAATCGGTCTGTACTACGGAGCCCTGCGCTTGAATATGCGCAAATTCTTCAACATCACTGGCATCATCATCATCTTCTTTGCCGCTGGCATGCTCGCTTGGGCAGTGAAGGAACTTTCCTTCTCCGGGAATTTCCCATGGCTCGACGGGACCGCGTGGGATTCCAGCAGCGTCCTCGACCAAACCTCGCGTGCGGGGACCGCTTTCGCGGGACTCTTCGGATACTCGCAGGCACCTGCCTGGCGCGAGGTTGTTGCGTACTGGCTCTATCTCATTCCCGTTCTCGGGATCTTTCTCTTCAGTCAAGGAGGCATGTTCCATGCGAAGAATCGGGATCACTAAGGCACTGGCGTTGGCGTTGACCATCGTGGTGGTCGGCTGCTCATCTGAGAGCAAGGCCAGCGGCACGGCGGATGCTCGTATCGAATACTCGGTGAAAGGCGGATGCGCCGAGTCCCAATACACCGTGCATTCGGGGAATTTGAAGATCGATGCAGTCAACATCGGCACCGACTCCGGGGAGCTCGAAATCCTGCAAGGAGCCAAGGCGCTGGCTGAAAAAGAAGACATGCTGCCCGATTCGACCGAGCGCATCAACGTGAGTTTGGCCC
>JBARPG010000176.1:0-4893 GCA_049642885.1 Acidimicrobiia bacterium
ACCGCGGGGCCAAGCATTGTGAACGCTCGAATCAACGGAGATCAGGCGATCTCCTCGCGCATCACGTTGCTCGGAAACCGTGGCACCGGTTCTCAGGTGATCCAGGGGAGTCTGCAGCTGCTGCCAATCGAGAATGCGCTCGTATATGTGCGCCCGTACTACGTGGAGAATACGGAAGGTAAATCGCTGCCGAAGTTCAGCTTCGTCGTCGTGTACACAAACGGCAAAGCAGCGGCGGGGAGCACGGTCCACGAGGCCTTGGGAAAGCTTGGTATCGGAGATGGAGCAAGCTCCACGCCGACGTCCACTCCTTCAACGCCGAGCCAACCGAGCACCGATCCACCGTCGACGGACGGCGCTCAGACGGTGCAATCCCTCCTCAAACAGGCGCAGGATGAGTTCGCGGCTGCAGAGGTCGCTCTTTCCGAGGGGAACCTCGGCGCATACCAAAAGGCTGTGGACAAGGCAAAGAAGGCCGTTTCCGCTGCGATCGCCGCGCAGGGGACTACATCACCCTGAATTGTTACTATGGCGGTAGTGCAAATTCGAGTTCGCGTCGAACTCCGAAATGCAACCATCAGTCCTGATAGCCCAAGGAGTAATGATGACGGTTCCAGACATCGGGGCATACGACCTCGGGTGGAATGACGGCGATCAATTTGTGTACCGACCCGAGAAGGGTCTGAGCGAAAACACCGTGCGCGATATCTCCGCGCATAAGAGCGAGCCAGAGTGGATGCGCGATTTCCGCGTCAGCGCCTACAAGCGTTTCGAACGCAAACCCATGCTCGATTGGTTCGCGGACAATATGCCGACTATTGACTTCAACGACATCTACTACTACATCAAGCCGACGGACAAAACGGTGTCCGACTGGGACATGCTTCCCCCCGAAATGGCAAAGACGTATGAGCGGCTGGGGATTCCTGAAGCGGAACACAAGTACCTCGCCGGCGTCACGAGCCAGTACGAGAGCGAGGTCGTCTACCACAAGAATCGTGAAGACTTGGAGTCTCTCGGCGTGCTCTTCACGAGCATGGACCAAGCCGTCAAGGACCACCCCGAGCTGGTGCAGAAGTATCTCGGCACCGTGATTCCGCCAGGCGATAACAAGTTCGCGGCGTTGAACTCGGCAGTGTGGAGTGGCGGCAGCTTCATCTACGTGCCACCGGGTGTCACTGTCGATCAGCCGCTACAGGCGTACTTCCGCATCAACTCAGAGAATGCGGGCCAATTCGAACGTACGCTGATTATCGCCGACGAAGGGGCGAATGTTCACTACATCGAAGGCTGTTCCGCGCCGGTGTATTCCACTGACTCCTTGCACTCTGCCGTGGTTGAGCTCGTCGCACTTCCCGGATCGCGAATTCGCTACAGCACCATTCAGAACTGGTCGCCAAACGTGTACAACCTGGTGACAAAACGTGGAGTCGCACACGCTGAAGCAACTGTTGAATGGATCGACGGCAATCTGGGTTGTCTCGCAGGTTCTTCGCGAGTCATCACGCCCAGCGGGCCGAAGGCGATCGTTGATGTTCGGGCCGGTGATTTGGTGCAGTCGTGGGACGATGCGGGCGGCCAGTTCGTATTCAGAGAGGTCGTGGCCCATCGTTTTTCGGGGGAGCAACCCGTGCATGAAGTGCGTGCAGGGGGGCGTTGCTTGTTGGCGACTTCGAACCATCCCGTGTATTCATATCGATACGACGCCAGTCAGCCTAAGAAGCTTGGGCGTTACGCTCTCGATTACGTACGAACAGACGAGATGAGCTCGGCAATTATCCCGGCTACATCGATCGATTTCGGCGAAGCGCATAAGATTGAGCTTCCGTCGACAGTGCGCGTGTTCCAGTCATCAAACCAGTGGAGCGATTCATTCACTGCAACTCGGACTCGAGGAACGCGACTGTCCGGCGAGTCGATGGTGACTGATTGCGACCTCATGTGGCTGTTCGGACTGTACGTGGGTGACGGCTCAATCGAGAGCACGTCGTCGGTCGACGGTACCAGTCTGCGCTGGGCAAAGGTGCAGTTCTCTGTTCCCGGAAAGGACCGCGCACGCGCCAAATTGGTACAGATCATGACCGAGCTCATGCCCGGCGTGACACCGACCGAGCGGGCTGATGGTCGCTTAGTCGCTTGGAACAGCGTTGAACTTGCCGAAATCTTCACCACCCAAGGTTTCCACGGGAACTCTCGAACAAAACGCCTGCCCGACTGGATTCAGCGTCTGCCCGAAGCGCAACGCCTTGCTTTCGTTGCCGGCTACCTCGATTCCGACGGCTGCGCGATCGCAGCGCGTCGGCGATTTTCAATCAAGTCGGTCAACAGACCACTGCTTGAAGACGTCGCATGGATTCTTACGACCCTTGGGGTGTCTTCAAATTTGTGCACCGAGTTCAGCGACGACCGACAGGTCGAAATTCAGGGCATCAGCGCCATTGCGCACGGGGCTCACCGCATCGAGTTCGCGTTGGATCCACGATTTGCGCCGCATCTCAGTGACCAACTGCGAGCGCTGGTAGAAAGCATCCCGCCAGCTTCGTTGATCCACAATCGTTCGATCGGTGGGTCGAAGCTGCAACTTTCACCTGAACTTGAAGTTCGCAACGTTGTTGTTTCAGAACCATCGGCTGATCGTGTGCCCACCTATGACATTGAAGTTGCTGGCACGGGGAACTTTGTTGCCGAGGGTTTTATCGTTCACAATTCAAAGCTCACAATGAAATATCCGGCGGTTGTTTTGGCGGGTCCGAAAGCCCATGGCGAAGTGTTATCGGTCGCGTATGCCGGTGCAGGCCAGCATCAAGATGCGGGCGCAAAGATGACGCACGCGGCGCCCGAGACGACTTCGGTCATCGACTCGAAATCGATTTCGAAAGACGGTGGGCGCACGACATACCGCGGATTGGTTCGCGTTGAGCCGGGTGCCACGAACGTCAAAAGCCATGTGCGTTGTGACGCGCTGATCTTGGATGATGACTCCCGCTCCGACACGTATCCGTACATGGAAGTGGAAGAGCACGATGCTCGCGTTGCGCACGAAGCGACCGTTTCCAAGGTCGGCGAAGACCAACTCTTCTATCTCATGTCCCGCGGTCTCGATGAAAAACAAGCGACCGCGCTGATTGTGAACGGCTTTATCGAACCAGTCGTCAAGACACTGCCAATGGAATACGCAGTGGAACTCTCACGGCTTATTGAAATGAATATGGAGGGCGCGGTCGGCTGACCGAGCGCGTACAGCATGGTTCTCACGACAACATTTTCCCCAGAGGCATCAGCGTCACTTGGAGGCCCGGCGTGGTTGCGACAAGTGCGCGCCCGGGCGGTGGCCGAACTTGAGCACTGCTCGTTTCCCCGCGACGACCAAGAGATCTGGCGCTACAGCAGGATCAACGAGTTCTCCCTCGAAACCTTCTCGCCCCTCACCGCAGAGGAACTCGGTGCTCCCGGGTTCGAAGGCGCACCTGGGGGTGGCCCAATCGCCAAGGAGGCCGGTGAGCGTTCGGGTCTCGTCGTCGTGCGCGATGGCCGAGTTGTCCACTGCGAACTTGATGACTCGCTGGCAAACGCCGGAGTCACTGTGGCTGGTGTCGAAACGATTGAGGGTGGTCGCATCGAGTCAGAGTTCGGGCGCCTCACCACGCAATCCGCCGATGCATTTACGACGCTGCACGATGCGTTCGTTGCGGGCGGCGCGTTCATCCACGTGCCCGAGGGCGTCGTGGTCGACAAGCCGATCGTGATCGTTCACTGGTGCGAAGGCATTGGCCGCGCGAGCTTCCCGCACACGTTGATCCTCGCTGACCGGTCCTCGGAAGTGACGGTGGTCGAGAGGATGTCCTCACCGCGCGGCGCGCATCTTGTGGACGCCGCAGCCGAGGTTGTGGTTGGTGAGAATGCTTCTGTGCGGTTCCTCACCGTGCAGGACCATGAGCGTGACACATGGCACTTCGCGCACCAACGGGCGGAAGTGGCGCGTGATGGACGGTTTCATTCGGCTGCTGTTGCCCTCGGTGGCGATTATGCGAGGCTGCGATGCGAAGTCGCGCTCATTGGAGAACGCGCCGACGCCCGCCAGGTCGCGGTGTACTACGGCGATGGCACCCAAATGCTTGATTTTCGGACCCTCCAAGACCACCAGGCGCCACGTACGACATCAAACTTGCTATTCAAGGGTGCGGTGGAACACGTTGCGCACTCGGTGTATTCAGGGATGATCCACCTTCGAGCCGAAGCGCAGCGCAGCTCGGCTCACCAAACGAATCGGAACTTGGTGTTGACCTCGGGTGCCACCGCCGAATCAATCCCGAATCTTGAAATCGAAGCGAACGATGTCCAGTGTTCGCACGCATCGACCGTCGGACCGATCGACGACGATCAGCTCTACTACTTGGCAACTCGCGGCATCGAGCCTCGTGATGCGGCACGGCTCATTGTGCTCGGGTTCTTCAATGACGTATTCGCGTCATTGCCCGTCCCGAGCCTCGTCGAACGCTTACGTTCCGTTGTGTCGGAAAAAGTGGGGAGGATTGACTCATGAGCGAAGTCGCGTTGTGTCGCCTGTCGGATCTACCGCAGGGCCATCCCATGAGATTTGACCCCGAGGGCGTTCCCGTTGTTGCTACCCGCCTCGGAGATGAAGTGTTCGCTCTGGATGATGTGTGCAGCCACGCTCATTTCTTGCTGTCTGAGGGAGAGGTCTGGGAGAAGGATCGGACGATTGAGTGCCCGAAGCACGGCGCACTGTTTTCGCTCGTGACGGGTGACGCGGTCACCATGCCGGCGACGCGGCCGGTCGCAAGTTACCCAATACAACTTCGCGACGGCGATGTCCTCATCACCCTTCCGACGGATGGCGAGGAGAGCGAATGAGCGGTCTCAGGGTTCGTG
>JBARPG010000177.1:0-3492 GCA_049642885.1 Acidimicrobiia bacterium
ACACCGGTCAGAGTTACTGTTGTCGGCGATATCCATATGCAAGGCGCCGCGCTCGGACTGTTGGATCCGGCAAATGAATCCTCTCGGCTTGCACTTGCGAACCTTGTTCAAGGCAGCGACGTGACGATCGGGAACCTGGAGTCGGCGCTGGGCGTCGGCGGTGCTCCGGAGCACAAGGACTTCACATTTCTCGCGCCGCTAGAAACCCTCGACATGCTCGGTGCAGTGGGGTTCGACGTCCTGACCATGGCGAACAACCATGGGCTCGATTACGGGCGAGATCTCATACCCCAGGCAGTTGCGGCGAGCGGTCGCGGTGGCGTGTCGATTGTCGGTATCGGCCGTAATGCCGCCGAGGCCTACGCCCCATATGTCGCCGATGTTCGCGGCGTACGCGTTGCGGTGATCGGGCTTTCGGATGTCTTCGATGATGCAGGGTCCTGGTCAGCGACAGATACCCGCGGCGGTCTGGCATCGGTACGCGATATGGCTCGTGTCGACGCCGCGGTTCGTTCGGCATCTTCCATCGCTGACTACACAATCGTGTACCTGCACTGGGGGACGGAACGAGAAGTTTGCCCAAGCGATCGACAACGTGCACTTGTGAATCAACTGGCGGCTGACGGCGCTGATGCGATTGTTGGCGCGCACGCTCATCGTGTTCAAGGTTCTGGGTTTGTGGGTTCGACGTTCGTCTCGTACGGTCTCGGCAACTTCATTTGGTATCAGGACGGCGGCGACTCAGGTCGCTCTGAAGCGGTCTCCTTTGAGCTCTCGGACAGTGTGGTCAAGGGGTTCTCAGTGACGCCCGTGACGATCCACCTCGGGATTCCCTCCGCCGACGCTCCGGAGAAGATGCCGGAAGCGCAGCAGATAATTGAGAAGCGAGCAACGTGCGCTGGTGTTTCCCCCACGCCAATTCAAAGTGCAACGCCATAGACGGCATGCATGAAGCCCTGATCCGCTCAGGGCGACGACGCGTGCGGCGATGCACGGCGATCGGCTTCGTGAGTCTCGCGGGCACTGCGACCATGTTCGTCATCCCGATGGTCTCGGGGATTTTTGCGTCCCTCACCCTCGTCGGTGCAGATTGGGGAGGCACCGGCGACTACTGGCGAACGGTGATTCTGACGGCGGCCGGTCTCGGCTGTGTCGCTGCCCTCATCACCGCCCTGACATCTCTCCATGCAATCGAACGCCTGGCGATTCGTGGTGCCGGTGGGTGGCCCGGTCCTCAGAGCACTCGCAATCCGCCACCACGGTTGGATCGACGTATTCCCGAATCCGTTCAGAGCATCGTCGAAGTGCTTTCACTTGCAACGGGTACCCGACCTCCGCGGGTCGCGGTAACGGTTGATCCTGCACCGAATTGCATGACCGTTGGCCGTCGTCCCGAGACGGCATGGATACTCGTGTCAACGGGACTTGTGGAACAACTTTCACGGCGACAGCTCGAAGCCGTGCTCGCATTTGAACTCGGACGCGTCGTTGAATGGGATGTCTCGCTCGACACGGTCGTCTACGCGATGACGGCGCGCATGTTCGAGCTCTGGGCGACGGTGTTCGATGATGTTCATCATCACAGCCTTATGATGACGCCACTCGTGATCCTTGCCTCCCCGTTTATTGCGCTGGGATGGTGGCTTCGCGCTCACGTGTTACGCCATCGCGCACGACTCGCCGACGGCCTGGCGCTCCGAACAACCCGCAATCCCCGACCGCTCCTCGAAGCACTCGAGATCCTGCGTGACTCGCCCCTCATTATTCGCCGCGGCGACCCCGGCGCGGCGCATCTTTGGTTTGAATACCCACACACAGCATGGTCACGTCGCCTTTTGAGAAGCCATCGCATCCTGCCGGAACGCATTCGTAGCATCCGCGCGGTTCTCCCCGACGGGGATGCACTTGGGCCAGAGAACATGAAACACTGACTGCATGAGCTTTCGACGCATGGACGAGTCAACCGCAGAACAGTGGTCGGTGATCGGTGCGATCACACTCGAATTGCAGCCAAGGGTCGCCGAACAGGCGCTTTCGATGGTGCGCCAACTCGAAGGCATCACTGACGGGTTTGCGGTGGATCAGCTGCAACACGCGTTACAGACCGCGACGCTGGCAGAACGGGCCGGAGCGAGTGATGAGTTGGTGGTCGCCGCGCTCCTGCACGACGCAGGAAAACTGCTGTCAGTCGCCAATCACCCGGCGATCATCGCCGAGTTTCTGTGGCCGTATGTCTCCGATGAAACCTATTCGGTCATCAAATACCACCAGGATTTCCAAGGACGGCACTACTACCACCACTTTGGTGGCGACCCCAACAAACGCGAACGTTATCGAGATGAACCGTGGTACTCGGCCGCCGAACAGTTTGCCGATGAGTGGGATCAAGTCGCCTTTGACCCCGATGGTGACCCCTTGCCGCTGGAGCACTTCGAAACGCGGGTGCGTGCGCTGTTCGCAGTTCCTAAACGGATGTAGCGCACGTTCTCCCGCGTGCGTGATATGAAATGCGTCTATGAGCACCTTCACGCGACAAGAACTGGAACGAGCCTTCGAACATCACGACCAGATAGCGCTTGCACAGGATTGGAACGCATATACCGATCTTTTCACGCCGGATGGCGTCTACGTCGAGCACCATTTCGGAGTCTTCACCGGTCGCGACGCAATCCGAGCGTGGCTGGTGCCGATCATGGAGCCGCTCGCGAATGCGGGCTGGGAGTATCCAACGGATTGGGTGGTGTTCGATGGTGATCGGGTGGTGTACCGCTGGTGGAATCGGCTGCCGAATCCCGATGGTCGAGCGAGGCCCTATCAGTTCCCCGGCATCACGGTCCTGCAATACGCCGGCGACGATCTCTGGTCGTTCCAAGAGGACTTCTACAACTGGGAAGAAGTCGAAGCGACGTTGAGCGACTACACAGCCGGAATTGAACGAGGGAAATCCGCATGAAGTCGTCATTCGGCGCAGATTTCGACCTGGCACCAATCGAGGATGACTGCCTGAGATGCCACGCGCCGACTCACGTACGTTTCAGCGGTCTCTGCGATGCATGCACCACTGAGTTGCGGGCCAGTCTCGGCACCGACCCAGTGGCATCAGGCACGGGCGCGGCAGATGCATACGAACCAGCGATGCACGTCACTCCGAATGCCGTCGCGCTCAAAGACGACTAAGTGGAGACGCGAAATGGCCGGAGCATTCGCCCCGGCCACATTCACTTCAACCGATTGACTGGTTGAATTAGTAATCCTCTGCGGGGCAGAGCGCCTTCCACAGCACACCGGCAATTACCGCGCCGATGAGTGGGAACACGATGAATGCCCAAACCTGTCCGAGGTAGCTCGGGCCGCTTGCTGCTTTGCCCATTATGGCGGTCGCCAAAGAGCGAGCAGGGTTCACCGAAGTGTTGCTGATCGGAATTGTCACCAGGTGAACAAGAGTCAATGCGAAACCCACGGCGATCGGTGTGTGACCGGCCACCATTGACT
>JBARPG010000178.1:0-3063 GCA_049642885.1 Acidimicrobiia bacterium
CAATAACGGAAGTCATGTGCAACGGTCCACACAGCGTCTACGTAGAACGCTCAGGAAAGATCGAGAAGACCAACATCGTCTTCTACAACGAGGCACACCTCCGTCGGATCGTCGACAAGATTGTGAGTCAGATCGGCCGCCGCATCGACGAGTCGACTCCGATGGTTGACGCCCGTTTGCCGGATGGTTCTCGTGTCAACGCAGTCGTTTCGCCGTTGGCAATAGACGGCCCATTCCTGACGATTCGGAAATTCTCCGCCGACCCGTTCACCGTGGCGGATCTGGTTTCCTTCGGCACCATGACCCCGCAGGTCGCACATTTTCTTCAATGCTGTGTCCGAGGGCGAATGAACGTGATTGTGAGCGGTGGGACCGGTTCCGGAAAGACCACGATGCTTAATGTCCTATCGGGCTTCATCCCCGAAGAAGAGCGCATCGTGACTGTCGAGGACGCAAAAGAGCTTCAGCTGCATCAGGATCATGTTGTCGCGTTGGAGTCTCGACCGATGAATATCGAAGGTCGGGGACAAGTAACGATTCGCGATCTCGTGCGGAATTCACTACGTATGCGACCCGACCGGATCGTTGTTGGAGAGGTTCGTGGAGAGGAAGCACTCGACATGCTTCAAGCGATGAACACCGGCCACGACGGGTCGCTTGGCACCGTTCACTCGAATACGCCACGTGACACGATTTCACGAATCGAAACGATGACCCTCATGGCTGGAATGGATCTACCCATTCGGGTGATCCGGGAACAGGTTGCTTCTGCTCTCGACCTAATTGTTCATGTCGGACGACTTCGCGATGGCACTCGACGGGTGACGCACGTCACCGAAGTGCTTGGTATGGAGGGGGAACTCATCACCTTGCAGGACATCTATCTGTTTGATTTCGGGATGGGTGTCGGCGAGGACGGGAAATTCCGCGGCACGTTAAAGTCGACCGGGATACGGCCGAAGTTCGGGGAACGGCTCCAAGATGTTGGTATCCAGCTCGCTCCGGAACTCTTTCGCAGTGACAATTTTGTCGGTAAGGCGGTAGGCAAGCGATGACAGCCCGGCCAGTGGCGCTGGCGTTGAACGGGACGAGCGGGGCGATCATTGTCGCGGTGTTAGCGGCCGCCGCAGTTCTCGGCCTTGTCGCCGCAATTGTAGTCGTTTTTGGACGGCGAACAGCTTCGGTTTCGAACCGGATCCAGGGTTACGACGCGGAGCTCATTCCTGCCGGTCCGCGGGCCGAAGAATCGGCCTTCGAACTGGGCTTCATGAACTCAGCAGTCGGTGCAACGGAGCGTTTGGCCAATCGACTCGGGTTGATGGGGCGTATCGAATCCTCTTTGGAACAAATTGAAATACCGATGCGGGCTGCTGAGGCGGTGTTTCTCGCGGTCGTTGCGACCATAGTCGTAGGAATGCTGGGTTTGATTCTGACAGGAAACCTCATTATCGCCCTCGGCCTTATGCTGATTGTGGGAGCGATTCCGTTCCTCTTTCTGAACCGAAAGCGGGTACAAACGATCCGTGCATTTGAAACCGGCTTGCCAGATATTCTCACGTTGCTTGCTGGCACCTTGCGATCCGGCTTCTCACTCTCGCAGGGACTCGAAGCCACTGCACAAGAAGCAGCAGAACCTGCCGGTCGTGAACTCAGACGCGCCTACCAAGAGACCCAGCTCGGAAAATCCATCGAAGAGTCCCTGAACGACGTAGCCGACCGAATGGAATGCCCAGACTTGGGCTGGACCGTCGTCGCGATTGGTATTCAGCAAGAAGTTGGTGGCAACTTGGCGGAACTCTTAGACAGTGTCGCGAACACGATGAATCAGCGGGAACGCCTAAGGCGAGAGGTCCGTGCCCTGACGGGTGAAGGCCGCATCTCAGCGCTGGTTCTCTTTTTGTTTCCGCCGGTATTCGCATTCACTATGTACGCGTTGCAGCCGGACTATATCGGGAAGCTGTTTTCGAACACAGGCGGAATCATTGCCTGTGTGATTGCGAGTATTTTGATGTGCATTGGCGGCTTGTGGCTAAAGCGCATCGTGCGATTGGACGTCTGATGCTTCTACCTATCATCGCTGCACTCGCGGTTGGGTGCGCCCTGGTTCTCATCGTTTTGGTGTTTGCGGCAGCGGCGGGCGAACGCGAACAGGTTCGATCCTCGCTGCGTCAGCTCGAAGACTACGAACTTGGGACGACACGAGAACAGGCAATGTTGCAGCCATTTTCTGAGCGTGCGTTC
Source organism: Acidimicrobiia bacterium (assembly GCA_049642885.1). Classification (GTDB taxonomy): domain Bacteria; phylum Actinomycetota; class Acidimicrobiia; order IMCC26256; family JBARPG01; genus JBARPG01. The sequence continues at coordinate 2,242 of JBARPG010000178.1, forward strand.
GCACCAGTGGTCTCCAGCATGTTGGAAGTTGGAAATCGATTTGCTCCGGCGGGCTTCGCAGCAAGGATCGGGCATCTGATCGAGGTGGCGGGGTTTCCCCCCGGATGGTCGATCGAGATGTTCACTGTGTTCAAGGTTCTTGGCGCGGCAAGTGGGTTCTTGTGGATTCCCCTCGTGTTCGCTGTATTGCAGTTCGACGGAATCATCGGAATTGCATTTGTAGTGTTTCTTTGGGCATTGAGTTTCCGCCTGCCGAATATCCTCCTCGACAGCCTAATACTGCAACGCAAGGAACAGATTCGGCGGGAACTGCCTGATCTACTTGACCTTCTTACGATCTCGATTGAAGCAGGTCTTGGATTTGAACAGGCTTTGGATCGCGTTTGTGCGGTAATGCCTGGTGCCCTTTCGGTCGAGTTCCGGCGGATGCTCCAGGAGGTTCGGCTCGGTGGTGCGCGAGCAGACGCTCTGCGTGCAGTTGATGCTCGAACAGAGGTCCCGGAACTGCACTCGTTTCTCATGGCTGTCCTGCAGGCGGACACCTTCGGTGTTTCGATCGGTCGCATCTTGCGCTCTCAGTCCGAAGATGCGCGCCAGCGCAGGAGAACATGGGCGCAGGAGAAGGCCCAGAAGATGCCTGTGAAACTCCTATTTCCACTGGTGTTGTGTATTTTCCCGGCTGTGTTTGTGATCGTAATTGGACCAGCAGTGGTCGAAATCTCCAGAACTCTGTGACTTCGAGTTCGCGTTGGCGGCACTTATCGAATCCAGGCGTGTGTCTTGGACTTGTGTACGCATCCATCGCGACGAGTTACCTAACTG
>JBARPG010000179.1:0-3637 GCA_049642885.1 Acidimicrobiia bacterium
CAGCAGGCCCTCCGCCAATGATCCCGAAACGAGTAGTCACGCCGGCAGCGTAGAGCGCACGTGATCAGCGACCGACAAACGTTGCCTTGCCTGGACCATTCGTGCGAAAACTCTCGAGACCAATCGCCGCATCTTCGGTAGTAAACACGTCGATGAATTCGCCCTCTTCGAGGTCGAGCCCGTCACTCAAGCTCGCATCCCACCCGCCTTCGATGCATCGTTTCGCTCGACGAATCGCATCCGTCGCACCTGCAGCAAGCTGTGCGGCCCACGCCAAGGTTTCAGTTTCGAGCACGTCGTTCGCGACCACTCGGTTGACGAGCCCAATCGCGAGTGCTTCTTCGGCCTTCACGGTGCGGCCGGTGTAAATGAGTTCCTTTGCGCGCCCGACACCCACGAGTCGCGCGAGGCGTTGCGTCCCACCTGCCCCGGGAATGATTCCGAGCAGAATCTCGGGTTGGCCGAACACTGCATCTTCCGCTGCGACGCGAAGATCGGCCGCCAAGGCCAGCTCGCAACCCCCGCCGAGCGCGAAGCGGCGGACCCCAGCGATGACGGGTTGAGGCAAAGCCGCGATCGCGTCGAAGGCCGCTCGAAATGCGCGGGCGACAATCGCCCCCTCTTGGGCGCCGCCGAAATTCGCGATATCTGCGCCAGCCGCGAAAGCCCTTTCTCCACCAAGAATCACCACCGCGCGTACATTCGTGTCCGCTGTGAGTTCGGTGGCTCGGTCGCACAGCGCGTTCAAGAGGTCCGTTGAAAGCGCGTTCATCGGTGGATTATTCAGACGCAGCACACCAATGCCGTCGGCCTGCACATCACTCGTCACCAGATCTGTCATGCGCAGGACGCTAGATCGTATGCACCATGCGCGCCGAGATCTGAGCCAACGCATCACCGGTGTCGATGGAACCGCTGACGAGCTGATCGAGGAGTGTCGCAATTTCTGGCTGGGCCATGGCTGCGGCCAGGGCCGCGTCGAAGTCGGAACGCAAGAGTGCTGAGAGCTCCGCTCCGACTCGGCGGCGTCGTCGCGGCGTGCGACGGGTCTCGGTCGAAACCGCATCGATCGCGGCAAGCAGCTCGTCGATCCCAACGCTGGTGGTCGCCGAAACATTCAGCACCTGCCGCGAGAGCCCAGACATGTGCACTGCCCGTTCAAGCTCCTCGCGCGTCTGCTGCGCCCCGGGCAAATCGGATTTGTTCACTGCGAACACGTCTGCGATCTCGAGGATGCCTGCCTTCGCGGCTTGAATGCCGTCGCCCAAACCCGGGGCCATCACGAGCACCGTCACGTCCGCGAGTCCGGCGATGTCCAGCTCAATCTGTCCGACCCCCACCGTTTCAACGAGGATCACGTCAAACTCCGCGTGCGCCAAAAGGCGAATCATCGACGGCACCGCAGCGCTCACCCCGCCGCCCGCGCCCCGCGTGGCCACCGAACGAATCATCACGTGGTCTGAGGTGTCGTGCCGCCCCATGCGCACACGATCGCCGAGCAGCGCTCCGTGAGTGAGCGGGCTTGAAGGATCCACCGCAAGCACTGCAACGCGCGTCCCTCGCGCGTGCCAGGTTGCGAGCAGTTGATCGACCAACGTCGATTTGCCCACGCCTGGCGGCCCAGTCACGCCAACGACGATGGCGCGCCCGAGATCCCATGGAATGCCCTGCATGGCTACTCGCGCGGTTACGCCACCACGTTCAGCCCTCGTGAGCGCTTGCGCGAGCAGGCGCCGCGCATTCGAACTCCCCTCAGGGATCTGTTCGGTCACCCCTCAGCAGGGTCATCCGCTACGACTTCGACCACTTCGGGCACCCGGTCGCGAATGATCCGCTCCACTCCGGCCTTCAAGGTCATCGTCGAAACAGCGCACGTCCCACACGCACCAACCAATGACACATGAACGATGCCATCATCATCGAGCGAGTTGTACACGATGTCTCCACCGTCGCTTTGGAGCGCAGGTCGAATTACCTCGATGGCCTCGAGGATTTTCGCTTCGAGTACTGGGCGGTCTTCAACGGCAATGGTCATTGTGTCTCCTTGTGAATGATCAAGTATCGCAGGGTCACGCGGTATCGCCAACGCGGACAACGTCACCGCCGACATTGCGAAGCTGGGCTGGCAGATCGGGATATCCGCGCTCGACGTGTTCGACACCGTAAACGGTCGTGGTACCGTCCGCGCCAAGGCCAGCAATCGTCAGAGCCGCCCCTGCACGCACGTCGTTGGCAGTGACGGGCGCTCCGGAAAGACGTTCAACCCCACGAAGGATCGCGTGACGCCCGTCAGTGCGCACATCAGCCCCCATTCGAGCCAGCTCGCTCGTGAACGTATAACGACCGTCGAACACGTTCTCCGTCACGATCCCGGTGCCGTCCGCTGTTGCGAGTACCGCGACGGCCAGTGGCATGAAGTCAGTCGCGAAACCAGGGAATGGGAGCGTCGCAACGTCGACTGACCGCAGGCGATCGCGACGAAATGCCCAGATACCCTCGGAGGTAGGGCTGATGCGCATCCCCATCTCCGCCAGCTTGATCGTGATGATTTCGAGGTGCTCGTGTCGCACGCCGGTCAGCTCGATTTCGCCACCCGCGATTCCACAGGCCATCAAGATCGTTCCAGCTTCGACCCGATCGCCCATCAATTCCACGTCCACCGGCGTGAGTTCTTCCACTCCATGAATCTCAATGGTCGAGGTCCCCGCACCCATCACGTGTGCGCCCATGCGATTCAGAAAGGCGCCGAGCTCAGTGATCTCAGGTTCACGTGCGGCATTTTCGATTGTGGTCGTCCCCTTCGCTCGCACGGCCGCCGTCATGAGATTCTCGGTGGCGCCGACACTGGGGAACTCAAGGACAATTCGTTCACCCTGCAGTTGATCTGAGCGAGCCTCGATGTTGCCGTGGTCGATGCGGACCTCGGCCCCCATACGTTCAAGGCCGCGAACGTGCATATCGAGTTTTCGAGCGCCGATCGAGTCACCTCCGGGCAACGCGACCGATGCATGCCCTGTACGCGCGAGCAATGGACCGAGCACATTGACCGAGGCGCGCATTTGACTCACCAGATGGTACGGCGCTATCGGTGTGATCTCGCCCGAGGTGTCGACAACGAGCGTGGTCGGGCCTTCACGCGTCGCGCGGACTCCGAGATGAGCAAGCAAGTCGAGCATGACGCGAAGGTCCCCGACTTCTGGAATGTTCTCGACTCGGAAGGTTCCCGGGGCGAGCATCGCTGCCGCGAGGATCTTGCAGCCACTGTTCTTGGTGGCGCCTGAGATCGCAACGGTGCCTTCGAGCGGTTGCCCGCCGCGGATCTCGAAATGTGCCATGTACCTATCGTAGGGGTCAGAGACCCAAATAGTTCGGGGCTCGCCCTCCGACAAAGGCCGTCAGTGCTTCGGTGAAATCTTGGGATTCGAGACACTTCGTTTGTGCCTCGGCCTCGACGATGGCTCCGGCTGCAATCGGGAGATCCATGCTGGCCTGCACTGCGCGCTTGACACCCTGCACCGCAAGCGGCGGTTGGGCCGCAAGCGTCGCTGCAAGGCGTCGGGCGGTTTCGAAGAGCTCTTCATGCGGAACGGTGACCTCGCACAGACCAATTCGGTAGGCCTCATCCGCGTCGAGCTGC
>JBARPG010000180.1:0-2441 GCA_049642885.1 Acidimicrobiia bacterium
ACACCATCTGATTGGGATAAGGAATTCCCTCTCCGAGCGTGTTGGCCGTCGGATCAATCGGCTGCAGCACAAACTTCAAATCACCCGCGGCGTTGTGCGTTGTAGAAAAGACCCACACGCGATCTCCCGAAGACAGGAGCCGGGTGTCGATGACTCCGCATTCGATTTTGAGACGAGCGACTTCTGCAAGCGAGGTCGGATCGAGCCGAACAGCGAAGCAGCCCGAGTAGTCAGGCATTGTCTCGACGACCCATGGAGCGTCACCACCGAACACAATGTCACGCACGAGCTGATCAGACTTGACAACCGCGGTGACCACGCCCGTTGTGACGTCGGTTCGACTGATCTCGAAGTGATCGTCTGCCAACGCAGCCGCAGCGAACACGGTCTCGCCATCACCGCTGATTGCCGCTCCGACGAATCGATCTGCATTCGCCCAAATTGTCTTGAGCCCGGCTACAGGTTTCGCCCCCTTTTCGGGCGTCGGCACACCTGGAGTGCCCGAACTGGAAACCTTCTTGTCGCTGAATGCGGAGGGACCGTCGGTGTAGAAGGCGTCGAGCTGCTCGTAGTTCTCGGAGAAGCCTTTGTCGCCGTACAAAACGTCAAACACGCACTCGTTATGTAGCGCCTCGTCTTGAATAGTCGAGCAGCGTTTCTCGGCCGCTGCGCGCGTTTCAGCCGAAACATCAGCGAACGGCGTGCGATCTGGAAACCCTGGGTAATCACTTGGATCGACCCGGTTCCCAGGCAGAATCGACTCGCCTTCCGTCACCAACCATGAAGGTCCGAGGGCGTCGTAAATCGCTTCGCCTTGTGACGCTCCCCGTGCCTCGCGCCGATCGCGCAAACGGGGCAGATTCCACGCGGATTCAGTGTGTGTGGAACCGAGTAGTCCTACGCCGCGCTTCCGCAATGCAGCGTTTGGTGCCACCTGCACCTGCACGCCATAGCTCGGAGACTTCGTGACGATGTACACCTGCGTGCCATCCAGACCCGTGAGCACTGCGGCTTGGGGTCTGATCTGAACATTGATGAACTCGTCTTCGAGCGCTTTGGCGAGGCCCGCATCCTTGCTCACCTTCTTCCCGTCGACGGCGAACTCGATCTGCGGTTCGCCTTGATTGGCAGTGCCATCCACTATTCGTGCCGAGATGACATGTGAACTCATCTGCACGGCCACCGCCGTATTGATGGCAACGGCCGCCCGGTCGAGGAATGGCTCCTGTCGTACCTGGATTTGCAGCGCTCCCGCAGGATCGCGCAACAACACGTATTCCCCCGCCGCCTGAAAATCGTAGTGCTGCCCATCGAGGGTGGTCAGATGTGGATCACCATTCGAGCCGGCGCATCGGGAACCGCAGTCAGACGGCGAGTTCGGGCCTGTCCGCGGTGGGTCCTTTGGCTTCTTGGTGCCGCACAACTCTTCAAGGTCGTATGCCTTCATTCGTAGCACCGCCCCGCCCGAACCACCGTAAAACCCCAACCCGAAGGGTGCGCTGAGTTGAGCTGACGCCATGTCCTTTCCGGCGAGTTTCGTTTTCGGCGGGCAGACACAGCTGTCCGTCATGCAGTAGACCCCGTATCCGATTCCAAGCCCTTGGCGGCCCTTTGCATCTCGATACGAAAGCGAGCCCGAGATCGTCTCCATCACGAGCACCTCATCGTCAACACCTGAGACCATGTAGTTCATCGCTGTATAGCCGTCGCGCATGTCTTCGACGCCGCCGCCTTCGGATATCGACATGTCCTGGTTGAACCCCGCCGCGTTCGGAACGCCAACTCCCGGCGTGTTCCACGGTCCACCCCAATCGCCGCGATTGAATTCCGACGGCGCCCAGGTGGCGGACATGTCCGCACCATCGGCGCCAATCGCGGCAAGCGCTCCCGTGGTTGAGTCGTCATTCCAAATAGCAATGAAGTTGCCCCAGAGGTCTCTTCCGTTTCGAGCAGCGAGGGACCAAAATCCGACAGCGTCATAGGTTCGGCTACCAAGGGGCATCCATGGTTTGTCGATCCACCTTTTGAAGAAGGACGCGGTGCCCGGCTCGGCAACCCCCAGCATGTTTGTGGCCCCCCACGTCGCGGTTCCTTCGTCAATCCACGCGTTGCTGTTGAGCCCGTTCACCGTGTTTTGGTAGCAGTGAATGACTTCGTGCGCGAGCAGCACCCTTAGGCGATCCGATAGTGCACCGGCGGTCGCCGTCTCGCCGGCCCAGGCGCCGCGAAACACGGTGATGGCACACGGTGTTGTTTGATTGCCGAGAGGCCCGCTGTACTGGCTGGCGTTCGTTTCCATCAGCGTGTTGCCGTCGGAATAGTCAGAAAACCGGAGACGGATGTTGGTGTACCGACCGAACACCTCATCCGCGAGATCGAGGTCGGGCCAGCCTCTTTCGATGACGGGAACCCCAAGTTTCCCGGCGACTCTGCCAAGCATC
>JBARPG010000181.1:0-12521 GCA_049642885.1 Acidimicrobiia bacterium
CCAAATGAATATGAAGTCATGGAAGGAGAAGCTCCGTTGCTTGGGCGAGATCGGACAACATGCGATCGGCTGGGTCCACGCCGCCTACCCATCCGATCAATGATGAATACCAGGCCAATTGCAGCACACGCGCGACGGCAAGGTCCCGTTCAGTGGGTTCGTCGACTCGAATGGCTGAGGTGATGATCGAAGTCATGGCCACGGTAATTCGCCGCACTTGTTCGGCTTCGTCCGGTTGGGCGGTTCCAACCGCGCGCACCATGGCTCCGGTTGCTTCGGGATATTTCTGGAGGAAACGGCAGGCTCGCTGGAGTACTTCGATAACGCGATCCCGAGGCGTTTCACCGGTGGGCGGGCGCGCACGAAGCCGTTCACGCAAGGCCTCGATCTGTTCGACGTAGGTCTCGAGAATGAGTCGTTCTTTCGAACTGAAATACCGGTACACGGTTCCGAGCGCGACATTGGCTGACGCCGCAACGTCGCGCATTTGTACCGCTTCAAAGCCGCCATCCGATGCCAGCTCAAGCGCAGAATCCATCACCCGGCGACGACGGGCTGCTTGGCTCTTTGTCAATGCGGTCTCGTTCACAAGGAGAAATGAAACACGTTCCAGTTCGAGAACGCAATTACTGGGGCCGATTTCTCGGAAGATTCGGCGAGGGCACGGAATGGTGAACCCATTCGTGGATGCCGAAAACTGACAAACTGCCCCGGTCTATTGACTGAGGAGCGCACACGTGGATTTCGTTGGCAAGAAGATCATTGTGACCGGAGCAAGCTCGGGTATCGGCGCTGAACTTGCGAAACAACTCGCTGCCCGGGGTGCAATCGTGGCTGGGGTGGCACGCCGCGCAGATCGCCTCGATGCCGTCATCGCCGAATGTGCAGCGTCGACCCCAGCGAGCAACTCGTTTGTCGCGGACTTGAGCGACCCAGAGGCTGCCTCGAAATTGATGCTCCAGATCTGGGATCACTATCAGGGCATCGACATCTTGATCAATAACGCTGGCATGGGAATGCGCAAGCTCCTGCTCGAGCACACCCCTGGTGACATCGATTCAGTGTTGCGCACGAATCTCGTGGGGCCCATCCGTATGAGCCAAGTCCTGATCCCGAAGATGATTGCGGCCGGTGGCGGAATGATCGTCAACGTGGCGAGCGGTGGCGGACGCTTTGGCATACCGCACGAATCGATCTACTGCGCTTCGAAGTTCGGGCTGACGGGTTGGAGCGAGGTCGCCGCGATTGAGCTCGTCGATACACCGGTTCAGGTCAAGTTGATTCAGCCGGGTGCGGTCGAGAGCGAGATTTGGGATGCGCGTTCGGGCGAGGTTTCGGGGATGATCGGCGCGGAGTTCATCTCCTCCGCAGAATGTGCTCGGGGCATCATCGAGGCACTCGGCGAACCCGGCGTGGAGCACTACGTTCCGAAAGACCTGATCAACATCGTCGAAATGCGCCGCGGTGACGAAGGAATGTTCTTTCGCATGATGGCCGACATCGGCAATCAGAAATTCGCGTAGGAGAGGCCGCCGAATGAGCTTGTACTTCCGACAATGGTTGAGTGGCGAGGATTTCGCCGTGGGTGATCCGATCGCGTCGCAGATGGTCAACTTTGTGTATGCGATTGGCGACACCGAAACTCGCGAGGCCGTGCTGGTCGATCCCGCGTACGCCACCGCCGATCTGCTCGACCTGCTGGCGGCCGATGACATGCACCTGACCGGGATTCTTGCGACGCATTGGCATCCTGATCATGTCGGTGGCGAGTTTGCTGGCCACAAAATTGAAGGGGTGGCAGCCCTGCTCGAACGTGACGAGGTCAAAGCGAAGGTGCACGTGCAGGCCCCCGAGGCCGAGATGCTCAAGGCATGGACGGGTATCGGCGATAGCGACATCGTTACCCATTCCAGCGGCGATGTGCTCGAAGTCGGGCGGGCGAAGATCACGCTGATCCACACGCCCGGCCACACGCCAGGAAGCCAGTGTTTCTGCGTCGAAGACTGCTTGGTTTCGGGCGACACCCTGTTCCTCGAGGGATGCGGCCGCACTGATCTGCCCGGAGGTGACGCCGATCAGCTGTACGAAAGTCTCACCCAGCGGCTCGCCTCAATCCCCGACAACACAATCTTGTATCCGGGCCATCGATACGCGCCGAAAGCCTCCGCCTCAATGGGCGAGACCCGCGAATCCAATTTCGTGTACCGCATTCCAAACCTTGAAGCGTGGCGTCAATTCATGGGATGACACATGGTTCGGCGGCCGATTATGGGGTGACTAACTCCCGTCGAGGGCTGTGATCAATGCCCCACGGCGACTTGTACTCTCCGGCCAACAAGTCGAGAAATGGAATCGGCGGGAATGCCTCTGGCCCTAACACTCCAGCTCCGCTCCATATGCCCTGCGCAACAAGTTCGAGTGCGATCACCGGGTTGATCGCCGTCTGCCACAACACGGCTTGTGATCCGTGCCTACCCATCGTGTCGGCATTGTCGACGACGTGGTACACGTACTTCTCCGCGGGTTGGCCTTCTTTATCGAGGCCCTTCACCCATGTGCCCGCGCAGGTCTTTCCGTCGATTTGATCCCCAAGCGATGCCGGATCAGGCAAATGCGATGCGATGAAATCTCGAGGAGAAACGTTCCCGCCACCGATCGCCATCGACTGAGTCGAGTCGAGACCGAGCTTGCGAATCACTTTCAGCACTTCAATAAATTCGTCGCCGAGACCGTATTTGAAGGTCACTCGATCGCAGTCAATCCATCGCGGAATGAGCAACACCTCTTCGTGCTCGACGTTGACACACTCGATCGGACCAATGCCCTCTGGAAACCAGAACACCTCGGGCTCAGAGAACGGTTCGGTGGTGAACCATTCCCGGCCGCGCTCCCAGATGACTGGAGGGTTCAGACACTCTTCAATCACGGTCCACACGGAAAATGTCGGAGCAAAGGCGTAGTTGCGCACGACAAGGTTCGCACCGTCGCGGACACCGATCTCATGAATTTCGGAAAACAACTCATCGGCGGCGTAGCGCGCCGCAACATCGGAAAAGCCAGGTTCAACGCCCATGCCAACGATCGCCAGGCGACCACCTTGCTCCCACGCATGCGACTCGTTGAACTGCAGATCCCCGAGTTTGAGACCACATGCTTCATGTGGACGCCCGGGATGAACCGTCGAGGTCGACATCGCCATATCCACGTAAATCGCACCCGCATCGAAGGCACCGTCGAAGATCGGTACGACATACCGCGGATCAGCGGCGTTAATAATCGCGTCGCATCCCATCGACTTCAACGCCTGCGCGATATTCGCAGGACGAGACGCATCGACCGAGATCGCCGAGAAACGGGGATCTCCGATCTTGTCGACGACACGTTGCGCACGGTCAATATCGATGTCCGCGAGCACCATCCCTTCGAAAAACTCGCGGCCCGCAGCGATTGATGCAATCGACGAGCCGACACCTCCCGCTCCGACGACCATGATTTTCATGTCTCAAGAGTAGATGCCTTTGGGGGTCGTTCGCTACGACCCTTCTTCGGCGAGCACGGTGCCAGTTGCGATTTGTTCTTCAGGAGTTGCGTCATGTGCGAGATCGCCGTCGAAGATGGGGAATCGCGTCGCGAGGAGAAGAAAGGCGAAACATATGAATCCGGTGCCAGCGATGACCTTTTGGATTCCGAAAGCACGGGCCAAAGAACTTCCTGCCATCGCCGTTACCGGGATCAGCCCGAGGATCCCCATCATGTGGATGCCCATGATGCGGCCGCGCATTTCGTTCGGAGCATGGCGCTGCACGAGTGCGATCGCGAGTGTCATATTCGCGAAGAGCGCCGCACCGACGGCGCCGAAGGCGAGCGCGCTCAACCAGGTCACCGCGGTGAAGGAAGCTGCGATCAGAAGAATTGACCCAGCAATCCCCGTCGCGAGCAAGGTCTGACGTGGACGTGGTCTTCCCCACCGTGCCAACACCGAAATGCCGATTGCTGCACCGATGCCGATCGCCGCTTGCAACCAGCTGTTCGCGGTTTCGGCGCGGGATTGGCTGCCAGGCATCAAGACCTCTGACGCGAACACGATGCTCAGGGGTTGGTAGAGCACACCTACCGAACTCAGCACGGCCGAGATGGCCATCGGCACCCACAACACGGGCCGGGAACGAATATGGCGAAATGCATCGACGACCTTGCCGCGCACCGTCGGGGGCACATGTGCTTCAACGCGAGTGGTGAGCCATACGCCAATTACCGCCAGAAATGACACGGCGTTTGCGTAGAACACGAACTCGAGGCCGAAGGTTGCCGCGAGCGTGCCCGCGATCAACGGCCCGACCACGCGTGTTAGGGAGTTCGAGAAGATTCCGAGCTCGACCGCGGATGGAATGAGTTCTTTGCGTACGAGCGAAGGAAGCAGTGCTTGGGAGGCGGGAAGGAAGAGGGTAAATGCCGTGCCGAGCAACAAGCTCATGACCGCCAAGAACGCGACCGTGACATGCCCAGTTGTCGCGCCGATGCCAATGGCTCCCGCCGCAACGCACTGCACTGCAGTAGTCATCATTACGAGTCGGCGGCGGTCGAAACGATCAGCCAATGCGCCGCCGTACATAGACCCGAACACCTGCGGGAGATACGTCGCGAAAACGACCATACCGACGGCCCGCGGGTCGCCACCGCCCGCCCGTAGCGCGAGAGCCGAGCGGCCGAAGATCTGCATCCAGTCGCCGAGCCCCGACACCGTATTCGCCATCCACAGCCGCCGGTACCGGCGATCCGCGAGCGCAGCGAACATCGAGGCAGCAGGACTGGCTCCGGTTTCGGCAGGCGTGTTCACGAGCGATGAGGGTATTCCCACGTCCCGCCCATACTCCGATGAGCGAGCGTTTGTCGTTAGACCCGTTCAGTGCTTCGAGGGTCTGCCAACTACAATCCCCGAATGCCGAGCTACACGTAACGAAACACGAGGAGTTTTCATGGCCGATTCCACCGCCACAGTCCGGTACGGGGATACCGAGATTGAACTTCCCGTGATCATCGGCTCCGAGGGCGAAGCGGCGATCGACATATCGAAGCTGCGCGACAAGACCGGGCTCATCACCCTCGATTACGGATATGTCAACACCGGTAGCACCGAGTCGGCCGTCACCTTTATTGACGGTGACAAAGGCATCCTGCGATACCGGGGATATCCAATCGAACAACTTGTGGCGCGTGACCACCCCAGTTTTCTTGAGACCTCATATCTGCTCATCTACGGCGAATTGCCAACTGAGGATCAGCTCGACGACTGGCGCCACACCATCCGTAAGCACACCTTGTTGCACGAGGATGTAAAGGGCTTCTTCGACGGATTTCCGAAAGATGCACATCCGATGGCAACCCTGTCATCGGTCGTCGGCGCGCTCTCGACCTTTTACCAGGACGCAGACGACCCACACGACCCCGAACAAGTACAGCTGTCGATCATTCGACTCATGGCAAAACTTCCGACCATCGCGGCCTATTCGTACAAGAAATCGATTGGTCAACCGTTTCTGTACCCCGACAACTCGCTCGATCTCATCGAGAATTTCCTTCGCATGATGTTCGCGGTTCCCTCCGAACCCTATGAAGTCTCCGACACGATCGTGCACGCCTTGAAAGTGCTGTTGATTCTCCACGCCGACCACGAACAGAATTGTTCGACCTCGACCGTGCGCATGGTGGGATCGTCAGAGGCGAACTTGTTCGCATCCATAGCCGCCGGGATCAACGCGTTGTGGGGGCCCTTGCACGGTGGCGCAAACCAGGCCGTCATCGAGATGCTGGAGCGCATCCAGGCAGATGGTGGCGATCTTCGGAAGTACGTCGAAAAAGCAAAAGACAAGAATGACGATTTTCGCTTGTCTGGCTTTGGGCACCGCGTGTACAAGAACTACGACCCGCGGGCGTTGATCCTCAAACAGGTCGCGACGGATGTGCTCGGTGAATTGAATCGCAAGGACCCGCTCCTCGAAATCGCCCAGGAACTCGAAGGTATCGCCCTTGCCGACGAGTACTTCATTGAGCGCAAGCTCTATCCGAACGTCGATTTCTATTCAGGTCTGATCTATCGAGCGATGGGCTTCCCAACCCAGATGTTCACGGTGCTCTTCGCCATTGGACGCTTGCCAGGGTGGATCGGCCACTGGAAAGAAATGATGGAGTCGCCGAAGACGAAGATTGGCCGGCCACGCCAGGTGTATACCGGAGCGACCCTGCGCGAGTACACCATGATTGACGACCGGGATTGAACCTCGACCCGGCTCACGTTCCATCGTTCATATGAGAATTCAAGTCAACATCGACTGCAGCGACAAGGATCTGCTTTCAACATTCTGGTGCGCGGCGCTCGGATATGAACCGAAGGGATCACTCGGGCAGTACGCATCGATCACGGACCCGACAGGCAGTGGCCCTGACCTCGTGTTCCAGGAAGTCGATGAGCCAAAGTCCACAAAGAACCGCATGCACCTTGATCTCTACTTCGACGACATCGAGTCAGAACGTGCTCGGCTCATTGAACTGGGTGCGCTCGCATCCAGCGAAGATGCCTTCGAGATGAAACGCGAACGTTGGTTCGTCATGACTGATCCCGAAGGCAACGAGTTCTGTATTTGTCGCCGATAACACTGGCCGCACGAATTAGAGGCCGAGACGTTGGTTGTAGTCGGCGATCGCCGCGTTTGACTTTCTCACCACATCGGCAAGCGTCGCTGCAGGGTCTGCACCTTCGTTGATCACCTTGGTGAGGCCCTCACTGATCGCATCGCGTACCTCGGGATACGCGCCAAGTGCGATACCAGCGGTTGCGGGACCGCTCGGCGAATCGGCGAGTTGTTTCGGAGCAACCTTGTATACCGGTGTGGCCTCCAGAGCCGCCTTCAACGTGGCGTCATCCTGGGAAGCGACGTTGACGGGAAGGTAGCCGGTCTGCGCTGACCACCAGGCCTGTGACTCGGCGCTCGTCAAGTACTTGAGGAATGTGTACGCAGCAGCCTGCTTTTCGGGGGCCGCATTCTTCATGATGTACATGTTTGCGCCGCCGGCAGTCACACCACCGGAACGGTCGGAGTTCACCGACGGAAGCGCTGCGACCCCAAGTTCAATTTCCTTGTCGGCCAATCCATGACCATTCAGTAATGGCAAGGCTGTCCCAAGAACAGTCGAGGAGTCGATGGTCATCGATGCAGTTCCGTTCCCCAACGCGAGGAGGTGCTCAAATCCATCGACTGGGTACGCGGAGGAGATTTTTGCATCGTGCAATTTCCCAGCCCATTCGAACACGGCCTTTCCTTCGGCGTCATCGAAGGCCACCTTGGTCGCTCGTCCGTTGCGACCGTTGTCGTGGTCGACAAACAGCTTGTTTGACAGGGCGCGCCATTGCTCGAGATACCACGCGTCGGTTTCGAACGAGAGCGGTTCGGCAATTCCAGAATCCTTCAGTTTCTTCGCCGCATCGAGAATGCCATCGAGGGTTGTCGGAGGCTTCTCGGGATCGAGACCGGCCGCTTTGAAATCTGTCTTGTCGTAGTAGAGCACTGGGTTCGAGAGGTTGAATGGCATTCCATACATGACCTTGTCAATGGTCAGGAAGTCGACAGCTCGCTGGTTGAGTTGTTTGAGATCGAACGTGTCAGCGTTCACACACGATTGCATTGGCAGCACTGCGTCAAGGTCCGCCGCAAGTTGCACGTTCTTGTCTTCGAGCTGAACCGCGTCGGGGAGGTCACCGTTGCCTTCGAGCCCGGAACGCCATTTCGTCAAGAGAGCATCGTAGGTACCCAACGCCGTCAGTTCGATCGTGATGTTTGGGTTCGCCGCTTCGAAGCGTTTCACAAGTTCCTTGATGCCATCCTCGTTGGCGCGCTGCAGGGAATGCCAAAGTTTGACGGTCACCGTCTTGCCATCCGCTGCCTTCACTGGGCACGGCGGGAGCTTCACCGTGGAGGCATCGCTGCCGTCAGCGCCCTTCGAGGTGTTCGCGTCGCCCTTCGAAGTGCTCGCCTTCGAACTCTCTGAGCCGTCGCCACAACCAGCGACGAACATCATTCCAGCAAGTGCTGCACCGAACCATTGACGTCGCATAGCGACTCCTCTCAATTGACTGAAGTATGCCCGTTCACGAGCGTGGACATGTGACATCAGCCCTTCACCGCTCCTGCGGTCAGGCCCTTGATGAGCTGTTTTTGGAACACGATAAGGCCAACCACGAGGGGCAGCGCTGCCAAAACCAGGGCAGCAAAGGTGCCACTGAGCTTGTCGATCTGCGCGTTACGGATCGTCTTCACACCAACCTGGACCGTCTTGATTCCGTCGGCATTCGTCGCGAGGAATGGCCAGAGGTACTGCGTCCAGCCACTCAGAAAAGCGAAGACCGCCATCGCTGCCGCGCTCGGCCGCACGAGCGGGAGCGCAACTGCCCGAAGGAACTTCAGATCACCCATTCCGTCGAGGCGAGCTGCATCACGGAGTTCGTCGGGAACGCCGAGAAATGCCTGGCGCATCATGAACGCTCCGAACCCGGTCGCCATGAACGGCACAGCAAGTCCCGCGTAGGTGTTGTACAACCCCAAATCGCGAATGGTCGTGAGGTTCGTCACGACCGTAACTTCGAACGGGATCATCATCGTCGAGAGGAACAGTACGAAGAGCGTGCGTTTCAGCGGGAAGCGCAAGAATGCGAAGGCGTATCCGGCACAGACCGCCGTGAAGACCTGCCCGATGACGATCAAGATCGTTTGAATAACTGAGTTCCCGATGTATCCCAACATGCCCGCGTCGAGCGCCTGCCGAAATCCATCGAGGCTGATTGAGGTTGGGAACAGGGTCGGGGGACGACTCATGATTTGCGCTGGAGTTGAAATCGAGTTGACGAGCGTCACCCATAATGGGAATGCCATTGCAAGCGCGATCGATATGAGCCCGACATAGGAAACAAACCGCTGGGCACCCGAAGGCCATCGACCGGCGAATGATTTCGCAGCGGGAAGGAGCGCGAGGAGAGCGCTCAGCATCAAAACCGCGACTCCAATGACGGCCAGTGCCTTGAGCAACATCATCGCTGCTCGCTCCGGTAGTGGACGCGGCGCTCGAGTACGACCATTTGGATGACGGTCAAGATCAATGCGATTCCGAACAACGCGACCGAGTACACCGCTGCAGCGTTTCGGTCAGGCGTCGTGCCGTTCAAGTTCTGGACGAGGACCCACGGAAGGGTCGCTGTTCGGCCGCCCGGTCGCCCTTCTGTGGTGACGTCGATATAGGGAAATGATTGGATCAATGAGGTAATCGATCCAATCACAAATACGAATAGCAAGGTCGGCGAAAGCTGGGGCATCGTGATGTGAAAGAACCGTCGCACTGGTTTGGCTCCGTCGAGTTCCGCTGCCTCGTAAAGGTCGTCGGGAATCGACTGCAAGCCTGCCGAAAGCATGATGAACGCCAGGCCAGCATTGGCCCAAGTCGCGAAGATCGCCACGGAGGGCAACGCCCACGTCGGGTTTGCCAGAGCCTGCGGCTTTGGGCTGATCCCCAACCACGGAAGCACCCCAACGTTGGGTGAGAGCAGCGTGAAGAAAATGACGCCCGCGACTCCGACCCCTGTCGCCAACGTCAGCATGAAGAACGTCCGGAAGATGCCCGTTCCACGCACGACGCGCTGAGAGACAACGGCCATCAGCGTTCCAAGAATGAGCACGGGCGGCACCGTCATGATCCAGAAGCGGCCAGTGACGTCGAGGGAAGCCGCGAAGGTGGAGGAAGAAGCCCGAATGAAGATCACGATTCCGCCAAGCACCGCTACAAAACCCACGAGGGCAATCACACCACGGAGTGCCGTGCGCGAGTCGGCCCCACGCGAGCGTCGCACAGCGAATACCACCGCTCCGAGCACGAGTCCCCCCACAAGGCCCTTGAGAAGCGAAGGCAGGAACACGTTCAGGTCAAGCAGGGTGCGCCAGCGTTCGTAGCCGACATAGATCGACGGCCGGTTCCCGATGCCGGAGCGATAGCTACCCGTAGAGAAGTTGTAGATGAATGGGTAGAAGACGAAGACGCCAAAGACCAGCAGGCTTGGGATCAGCAGCGCGTATCCGAGCGAGGCCTCGCGCAGTTTTGCGCCGAACCGCGAGAACTTCATCCGAGTCGTTCTCCGGTGACTGAAGCGAAAAAGTGCAGGCGGGTCGAGTCAAGGGTGAGGTGTGCTGTGGACTGCGGGCTCGGGATCGCTCCAGTCGTGTCGGCGCGCACCGAGACGGTCTGCCCATCTTCAAGTTTGCAGATGACGTGACGTTCATGCCCGAGTTCTTCGATCACACTCACCAAGCACGCGATTGGACCGTCCTCGACGAAACGTACGTGCTCGCTGCGAACGCCCACCTGAACGGTGGCGCTATCCGCAAGAGCTGGCGCCATTTCAGGCGGCAACGGAATTGCTCCCCCACCGATGTGCACCGAGCCATCGGCAATGGGCGCCTCGAGCACGTTCATCGGTGGGTTGCCGATGAACTTGGCAACGAACGCGTTCGCTGGCTGGTCGTAGACCGCTTGCGGCGGCCCGACCTGTTGCAACACGCCGTCTTTCATGATCGCGATGCGATGTCCCATCGTCATGGCTTCGACTTGATCGTGTGTGACGTACACGGTGGTCACGCCAAGCTTGCGCTGCAGTTCGATGAGCTCACTGCGAGTGTTTCCCCGCAATTTCGCGTCGAGATTCGAGAGAGGTTCATCCATGAGGAATACGCGAGGTTGACGAACGATCGCGCGCGCCAATGCGACACGTTGCCGCTGACCACCAGAGAGCTGGCTGGGTTTGCGGTCGAGATAGTCGGTGAGATCGAGGGCCCGTGCAGCTTCGAGAATCGCCGGCTCACGCTCGGAGGCAGGAAGTTTGCGCGCCTTTAGCGGGAACTCAATATTCTTCCGAACGGTCATATGCGGATACAGCGCATACGACTGGAACACCATCGCGATATCACGATCTTTCGGGGCGACATTGGTGACGTCCGTTTCACCGATCCTGATGGATCCTGCAGTCGGGTCTTCGAGCCCGGCGAGCATGCGCAGCACCGTCGACTTCCCACACCCGGAGGGGCCGAGCAGCACAAAGAACTCGTGATCTTCGATCTCGAGTGTGAAATCAGAAACTGCGGCGGTATCACCGAAACGCTTCTCGATGCCGTCGAACTTCACTCCAGCCATTGACGCTCCCGCTCGTGCCCGCCGCAGCATAGGAGCCCCTGCGTCGACGCGTCAGGACTCCTCAACGCGGATCCAAGGTTTGGACGTTCCGATACTCTCGCGTCATGCTCCATGGCACCCACGCCCGACGCTCATACGCGATCGGCAGGTTCCTGTGCATCGGTGCCATTCTCGCCGCGGGATGTTCCTCGGGAGATTCGAACGCCGAAGCAGAAACGAAATTTCGGGATGCGTCCGAACAGCTCGTGACGCTGAACGACGATATTCAGGATGCCGCGAGTGGGAGCGGAGATGCCGACCTCGCTCGTCGGACGCTGACGCGATATGTGCCCACAATCCGAACGCTCGCCCATACGCTCGATGACCTGGCACCGAAGATTTCTGGGAAACGCAAAGACCCGGCGCGCAAGCAAGCTGCCGCTGCACTGGCACTCGCAGCCGCATACACGTCATTTCAATCGGCGCTCACAATCGACGACACCGAAGCGATGACGCGTGCATCCGCGGCGGTCGGTCGCGCGGCTGACGACATTGCGGCAGCAACAGAGGCGTGGAACGAGGCGGGCAGCAGCTAACGCGCCGTCGCCCTGTCTTTCATGCGAATTCTCGTATTCCTCAAACAGATCCCCGCATTCGACCAGATCGAATTTGATGCTCGCGGGCTCCTGAACCGCGCGGAGCATTCTCGTGAGATGAATCCCTTCTGCCGACGGGCGGTTGCGAAGGCGACCACTCTCGTCGAGGAACACGGTGGCGAAATTGTCTTCGTGACGATGGGGCCGCCGCACGCCATCGAGGTGCTCCGTGAAGCGATCGCCTGGGCCGACGCTCGTTCAGTCGCCGCGCACGGGTTGCATCTGTGCGATCCAGAATTCGCGGGATCAGACCTCGCAGCAACCGGTCAGGCGCTCAGCGCTGCTGTGGCAACGCTCGAACCCTGGGACCTCGTGCTCTGCGGCGCGAGATCGGTGGATGCCGGGACCGCGATGATTCCGGCGCTTCTCGCGGCGATCTTCGGCGTGCGCGTGATCGAATGGGCGGAGTCGCTCGAACTCAACGATTCCGAGTGGACCATTCGGGTTGAAGATTCCCTCGAAATGGAACGCCTTCGTCGAACGGATCGACTGGTAGTGAGTTGTGCTGAGCGGATCTGCGATCCCTGCAAGGTCGGAACCGACCAAGCTTCGTCCGTCGCGACGGAACGAATACGCACGATGACCGCGAAGGACCTCGGGCTTGCCGAGCCCATGACGCCTGCCGTTCGCACGCGCGTCGTCAGCATTTCTGATCGAGAG
>JBARPG010000182.1:0-19844 GCA_049642885.1 Acidimicrobiia bacterium
CCTTTCGGACTGGCGTCTCGTATTTCTCTCGGCAGTGCGTCGAGTACTCCAGAGACGCGCTTGAGCA
The DNA here is from genome assembly GCA_049642885.1 of Acidimicrobiia bacterium. Lineage (GTDB taxonomy): Bacteria > Actinomycetota > Acidimicrobiia > IMCC26256 > JBARPG01 > JBARPG01. Next base: position 68 of record JBARPG010000182.1, read on the forward strand.
CAGACGGTGCATCGAGTGTGGTTACTGCCCAGATTGCGAATGCTGGCACGATGACGAAGAACAGCAGGGTGATCAGAACAAGCGGAAACCAAAAATCACGACTATTGCGCAGGACGCGCATATCGGTGCGAAATACGGCCCATGTAGTTGGGTTCACGTTGCACGCTCCTGGTGTCGTCGCCTTATTTCAAAGTACAACTCGTCGAGTGAAGCCTCGTGCGGATCAACTCGATTGACAGCCACACCGCTGTCGACAAGTCGGCTGACCAGTGCGGCGATGTCATGAGGATCATCGGGCCGAAACTCGATCCCGCGTGCGGTCTCGCTGAACTCGATGCCGAAGGTACGCATCGCGAGCGTCAGCGCGCCAGAATCTTCGGCCTCGATCGAACAGATCGGCCTCGGAAAGTACTTGGTGCGCAGTTCGTCGGGCGGCCCCGCTTCGAGCACTACGCCAAGGTCCATTACGACTGCGTGATCCGCGAGCCCTTGGGCCTCAATCAGGAGGTGCGTGCTCATCACAACGGTTACCCCAGTGTGCGTGTACTCCCCGATGAGCGCGAGTACGGCCCTGGAGGATTCCGGATCGAGCCCGGCGGTCGGTTCATCGAGCAGCAGCAATTCGGGATTGTGGAGCACCGCCCGCGCGAGCGCCAGGCGGGCACGCATCCCCGTCGAGTAGCCACCGGCGCGTCGGTCGAGTGCCTCAAGAATGTCGAAGCGCTCCGCTGCCGCGCAGATGCGGCGGTCTTGGTCGGAGTGCGGGACTTGATACAGCTCGGCTGCATAGCGCAAGTTGTCGCGACCAGAGAGTCGGTCGTAGAGCGCTGGCCGCGCGGGGACAATGCCGCACCGACGGCGCACCTCGTCGCCGTCGCTTGTGGGGTCAAGGCCAAAGACGCGGACCGAACCGAAGGTCGGCGGGAGCGCTCCCGTAACGACTCGCAGTGCCGTCGTCTTGCCTGCGCCATTTGGGCCAAGCAACATCGAAACCTTGCCGAATTCGCATTGCATTGTGAGGTCGCGAATCGCCCAGGTGTCACCGAAACGACGACCAACGGCACTCAGTTCAATCGCAGCTACCACAGCGCCAAGTTAACGGGTCTGGATAGGTATGCTGACCGCCTTCGGCGGCGTAGCCAAGTGGTAAGGCAGAGGTTTGCAAAACCTTTATGCGTGGGTTCAATTCCCACCGCCGCCTCGATATCGACTCCGTGTAGTCAACGGGAGCGAGACGAGCTGTTGCGCTACGGCCGTTCGACGATGTGAGCGCTGAGCGCATCAAGGGACGGTTGCAGCAGCGAAACGTACTGTTCCGACTCATGTTCTGTCGCGAGCGCATTTGGGTCGCATTGAGAATCTGGTGCGGCAATGACTAACCCAATCGCTCGAACATGCCCGCTCGAATCCGGGGCGACAACTGGGGATCCTGAATCGCCAGGTGCTCCGCAATTTGAAATCCCGATGTTGTGTGTCGTCGTCGGCATTTCGCCGTTGGGGCTGCCGATCGTGATGACGTCAACTTCTGTGACTCGCCCTGGGGTCGTCGAACCGGATCGCCCCAGTGCGGCGTAGATCACTTGGCCAACGACGGGATTCGTGAGCACTCCTCGAATGGGCAATGACCGGTCGTCGAAGAGCACGTCATCAGCGTTGGTCGCTGTGTCGATCAGTTCGGTGTCAGTTGCGGTTACTCGTTGTCCTGACCACGACGCGACATTTGGGCCGTCGTTCACGCGTGCAGCCACGGTGCCGAGTGCAGCCGTTCCCGGGCCGTTGCCGAGGAGGAATCGTTCACCGGCCAGGCCGCAATGTCCTGCGGTCAACACACCCGGACCGCGACTTGTGGACACGGGGAAGCCCGCGACGCATCGGAAGCTCGGTCGTGCAGCGGGGGAGATCACCATTCCGCCATGAAGGCCGAGAGTCGCCGATGAGCGAGGGTTTCCTCGTACCGCAACGGCTCCATCCAAAATTGCGTGCACCTCAATTGCGACATCTGGGTAGTGCGCTCGCAGGCGGTCTTGGGATGCAGGGTCAATGATCTGGCCCGTCACTCGAACGGCGTTCGGGGCATCTGCGATGCTGACCGCGACGAGAGAGAGTCCATCTCCCGCAAGCTCGTAGGCACGTGCCGCAATATCGTTCCGGACTTCGAGCAGACGACTTCGGGGAGTTGGTCGCGCCTCAACTGCCGTGGAGATTCCGCTTTGGGCGGCGATGCCAATGAGTGTCGTCGGGTCGCCCGCGGACGCGAGATGCAGGATATTCGCACCGTCAATCCACGCTCCGGCAAAGTTCGGGTCGGCGCTTGCAGCTCGCTGCGCGATGCCTGCCGCCACGAGGCCGAACTCTGAGGCGCTTTGGTATACGAGTGCAGGGAGCGGAGGTGGAGCAGGCACAGCGGTCGTGCTCGGTGCTGCAGTCGTCACCGCTATCACGGGTGCGGCGACCGTGGAGGAACCCGCGCTCGGTTGTGCGGAGCTCACCTTCGACGCCGTTGAAGTCGTTGTGGTCCCGCGGCGAATGACGGCAATACCTTCAACCGCGGTGCTGGTCGATTGCTCGACACTTCGAATTGTCGTCGTGGAGTGGCGGGTCGTGCTGGACGCGACGGCGGTGGCTGCGAAGGTCCCGGCGGCGATAGCCATTAGCAGCCCGCCGAGTGCACATCTCCGTACCAGTCGTTTCCCCACAGAAGGGAGTTAACACGAAAAGTGATGCGTATGACAAGTTAGATCACAAATCGTGACGCAGCTCTGCAACCAAACCCTGGATTGAGATGGGGTTGAGGTGCAATTCCCCCAGGGGAACTCCACCCAAGCGCTGCATGCATGCCTCAAGTTCTGTTTTCGAGCCGAGCGCAGCGACCGTAGGTCCTGAACCGCTCAGATACGCGAACGGTGCACCCGCATCATGAAACATCGTTTGAATCTCACGACTCGCAGGGAGGCGCTCAAATCGTTCTGGCTCGTGGAGTTCGTCGCCGCGAGCGAGTGGCAGGTTCGTCAGCTCGCCGCTCGCGAGTGCTGCGATCAATGTTGCGACTCTCGCGACGGCGGCGACCGCGACTCCAAAGGGCACATCCGCGGGAAGCTGCGCACGTGATCGACGTGTTGAGGATTCCTCCACGGGAACCCACACAAGTACCTCAAGGTCATTCGGAAACGGGACGCGAATCACTCCGTGTTCCGCTGCGATGACGATTCCGCCGTAGGTAGCGGCGGCAGCGTTATCGCGGTGTCCTTCGAGTGTGACAGCGATTTCATATGCCTGATCGCGTACATGGCCACCCTCATTGCCAAGCTCCGCGAGTGCGCAGGCAGCGCCGGCTACGCGTGCCGCGGCGGAATAGCCGAGTCCACGTCCTGGCGGCACCGGTCCACCAACGGCAATGTATTTCCTTTGACCGCCGGCGGCCCGGTACGCAACTGCCGCGGGGTGGCTGTCGGTCACTGATTTCATATGCGCCGCACCCTGTGGCGGCCGCGCGCCAAGATCGTCGGAACTGGAGACTGTGAGTCGTAGATCGAGGGCGAGTGCGAGTGCATCGAATCCTGAACCGAGGTTTGCGCTCGTGGCAGGGGCGGACCAGATCTGTGGGTCTGCCCCCGAGGTTCCTGCTACGTCCATATGCCGAATGGTAGGTTCCTCGGACATTCCCTGTTGAGAGGTATCACTGTGATTGGTCTGGAATTATTCACCGAAGGTGGCATGCAGTTCATGTGGCGCTGGTTCCACGTTATTGCAGGCATTTGCTGGATCGGGCTTTTGTACTACTTCAATTTCGTGCAAGTCCCTGCGTTCGCTCAGATGGAAGCTGCGGCACGCAACAACGCTATGGACAAGTTGGCATGGCGAGCCCTGTGGTGGTTTCGATGGGCCGCGGTTGCAACGTTTGCGACGGGTCTGCTGATGTGGGAGCACCTCTGGCGGAACACAGACAACTTCTTTGACCTGAATGGTGGAGTTGCGATCACGCTCGGGGCGCTCATCGGTACCACGATGATGCTGAACGTCTGGGGCATCATTTGGCGGGGACAGAAGGTCGTCATCGCGAACGCCCGCAATGTCCAAGGTGGGGGGGAAGCCGATCCGGCTGCACCGGCAGCAGGTCGTGCGGCGCTGATGGCAAGTCGTCAGAACGCAATCTTCTCGTTCTCAATGGTGTTCTTCATGGTCGGTACGAGCCACTTCGTCGGTGGTGGCTCCGCGGATTCCAAGCCTGGCTTGTTCCTACCGATCGGGATCATCATCATGGCCGTTCTCGAGCTGAACGCGATCGGGCTGATGCCATGGAAGAAGGAAGTCGGCAAGGGCCTCAACTGGATGTACGAATCCCACAAGAACGCGCTCATCTCGGCGTCGGCCCTGGCGGTCGTCTACTGGTTGCTCACCGAAATCCTCTTGCTGTCATAGAACTTCCCGGAGACGCGAAGCGTCACCGGACTCGCGCTACCGAGTTTCGAACTCGATGCGCTCACCCGATTCGAAGCGTCGTTGGCCTTCCGCCAGCGACGCTTCATTCGTTCCAAGCCCGACATAGGTGTATCCCTGGCGAAGCGCCTGGCGGCCACCGAGCTCACGTGCCGCCCACACGGCACGCACCGTGCCTTCGATCGCGAGGCGTGGCTGTTCCGCAATCCGCGTTGCGAGCAGTTGCGCACGCGTGAGCAGATCCACACTCGAAGTGATTTCGGACACCAGCCCTATGTCGTAGGCACGCTGCGCCGAAATGCGCTCATGACTTCCCATGAGCGACATACGCATCACTTCGCCGAAGGGCATCAGCCCAGACATGTGCATTGGCTCGAACGATGCCGTCATGCCGAAGGTGACATGCGGGTCGAAGAAGGTTGCGTGCTCGGCAGCGAGGATGAACTCCACCTCGCCGAGCATGTAGAAGGCACCGCCACAGGCCATACCGTTCACCGCGGCAATCACGGGCTTCCACAGATCCGCTGCCTTCGGGCCGAGCATGTCGCCTGGGTCATTGAACATGAATGGCGTGACGCCGCCATCTCCGACGATGTCGAGGTCGGCGGAGTCAGTGACTTCGCCACCCATTTGCTCGTGGCGATCAATGCCTGTGCAGAATGCTTTCTCCCCGGCACCGGTCAGCACGATCGCCTTCACGGGATCGTGGCGGCGCAGCAACTTCCAAAGACCATGAAGTTCCTGCTGCATCTGAGCGTTGAACGCGTTGAGGCGATCGGGTCGGTTCAAGGTGATCGTCGCCACACCAGCATCAGTTTCCTCATAGGTGAGGGTTTGTAATTCGGGGATTGTGAGGCGGCGCATACGGCTCCCAGCAGTCGTGAAAGTTGAGGTTCGCACCGTACGGTAGTCAGGTTGTGTGGCAGGCATGATTGTCGGCCGAGAGATGGCGAGCAGCTCGCCTCGAAGGTGTGGAGGAATCTTGTGAGTCAGAACCAAGCGGTGATTGTTGCGGCGACTCGTTCACCGATCGGACGCGCGTACAAAGGCTCGTTCGCTGATGTTCGATCCGATGACTTGGCTGCGACGGTTATTCGTTCCGTGTTGAGCCAAGTTCCGAATCTGGACCCTGGTGAAATCGAAGATGTGCTACTCGGCTGCGCACAGCCCGCCGGGGAACAGGGCTACAACCTTGCACGCGTTGTAGCGATACAAGCCGGGTTGGCTGGCGCCGGTGGCGTGACGATCAATAGGTATTGCTCCTCTTCATTGCAGGCCATCCGTATGGCAGCGCACGCAATCGCTGCTGGCGAAGGCGACGTGTTTATGGCGGCCGGGGTCGAGTGTGTGAGCCGATTCAAGAATGGCAAGAGCGACGGAATGCCCGACACCCACAACGCCATTTACGCGGCTGCCGAAGCGCGTACCGCAGAGCGAGCCGAAGCGGGTGCACGAGTCTGGACACCATTTGACGGCCTTCCCGATGTGTACATCGGAATGGGCCACACGGCCGAGAACGTCGCACAGGTGGAAGGCGTCACCCGCGAAGAACAAGATGCGTTCGCTGCGCGTTCCCAACAGCGAGCGGTCGCAGCACAACAGTCCGGGAAGTTTGACGCAGAGATCACACCGATCACCCTCGCTGATGGGACGGTGATTTCGAAAGATGATTGTCCTCGTGATGGCACAACAGCAGAAGGGCTTGCCGGGCTGAAACCCGTATTTCGCCCTGATGGCTCGGTCACTGCAGGGAACGCGTGCCCGCTGAATGATGGCGCGGCGGCGGTCATCGTGATGAGCGAGTCTCGAGCCAACGCGCTCGGGATTGCGCCCATCGGTCGTGTCGTGTCCTCAGCCGTTTCCGCCGTCGATCCGGAGATCATGGGGCTCGGACCGGTTGAGGCAACGCGACGCGCACTCACGCGAGCGGGACTGACCATCGACCAGATCGATCTTGTGGAGATCAACGAAGCGTTCGCCGCGCAGGTCATTCCATCAGCGAAACATCTCGGGATCTCCGATGAGCAACTGAATGTCAACGGTGGAGCAATCGCGTTAGGTCACCCGTTCGGGATGACGGGTGCGCGCATCATGACCACGTTGTTGAACGCATTGAAGGATCGGGGCGGTCGTTACGGGCTAGAGACCATGTGCGTTGGTGGGGGCCAAGGAATGGCCATGGTGGTCGAGCGCCTGTAACACCGCCGCCTACGAGGCGCCGTATACCTTGTCTACGAGCCGCCGTATACCGGAGCGGGTGCGGGAGCGTGCGTGATCAGATCGCGCACCGCATCACCAACACTTCCCGGGTTCCAACGAGATCCCTTGTCGATGCGCGGCCCGTGTTGCCACCCGTCGGCCACGGAGATGATGCCGCCTTCCACCTCGAATACACGCCCGGTGATATCGCTTGATTCTTCCGAACCGAGCCACACCACAAGGGGGGACACGTTTTCGGGAGCCATCGCATCAAAGCCACCGGCTTCAGGTGCCGCCATTGTGTCGGCGAAGACCGCTTCGGTCATGCGCGTGCGCGCTGCAGGCGCGATTGCATTTGCGGTGATGCCGTAGCGACCGAGTTCCGCGGCTTGGACCAGGGTCAGTGCGGTGATGCCGGCCTTGGCTGCCGAGTAGGTCGCTTGTCCGACCGAGCCCATGAGTCCTGCACCTGAGGAGGTGTTGATGATGCGGCCGGAGACGGGTCGGCCGGCCTTGGCCTCATCGCGCCAGAAGTTCACACAATGGCGGGTCGTGCAGAAGTGCCCTTTGAGGTGGACACGAATCACGGCGTCCCACTCTTCTTCGCTCGTGGTCGCGAACATCCGGTCGCGAAGAAATCCTGCGTTGTTGACGATCGCGTCGACGCGACCGAAATGATCGATGGTTCGTTGCACCATCGCGCCAGTTGCATTCCAGTCGGCGACGTCGGCGCCATCTGCGAAGGCTTGGCCGCCAGCAGCGACAATCTCAGCAACGACTTCGTCGGCAGGGGATTCTCCACTCGCGGAACCGTCAAGTGCCGCGCCGAGATCATTGACGACGACATTGGCGCCTTCTGCTGCGAACGCCAGCGCGTGTGCTCTGCCGAGACCGCGGCCAGCTCCGGTGACAATGACTACGCGTCCGTCACAAATACTCATGGGGAATTCCTTTTGCAGTCGGGAATGTGTGGATGCGCCAGATTACGTGGGGGAAACTAGGGTTCCCGAGCTGGATCAAGTCCGAAAGCTCAGGAGGTCGCATGGAGCAATATCCTGCGCTCGGAACGCACATTCTGTTGGACTGTTTTGAAGTCCAGTCCGGGTCGCTCAACGACCCTGGTGAGCTCGTGAGCATGCTCGAACGTGCAGCGACACAGGCGAATGCCACCATTCTCGCCTCGCACCAACACCGATTTGAACCCCACGGCGTATCGGCGCTCTGCATCCTCGCTGAGTCCCACATCTCGATCCATACCTGGCCAGAACAGCGGTGTGCGACGGTCGATATCTACACATGTGGGGATACCGCCAAGCCAACGGCCGCAGCCGAACTGATCTTGTTTGAGCTCTCGCCTCGGCGACACCAGCTGGTCACGATCGACCGCGGGAGCGCTCGCACTTGAGTATTCGCGGGAAGCGCGGGCACGCGGGGGACGGCGCCGCGGAATTGCGCGTGCGCGAGGTCATCACTCCGTGGGACACCTACGAGCACGTCGCCGAACGGGTCATCGTTCAATGTCAGACCAAGTTCCAACATGTGCAGCTCTTGGACACGCGGGCATTTGGGGATGTGCTCGTGCTCGACGGGATTTGCCAATCGTCATCTGTGGACGAGTTCATTTACCACGAGACAATCGTGCATCCCGCGATGGCAATCCTCGGTGATGCACGCAACGTATTGGTGCTGGGCGGTGCCGAAGGAGCGACGCTGCGCGAGGTGTATCGCTGGCCAACGGTCGAGCGCGCAACGATGGTTGACATCGACGAGGAACTGGTGGCCCTCTGTCGCGAACATCTCCCGACCTGGGCCGGGGGAGCGTTCGAAGATCCTCGCACGGTGCTCGCCCTTGGGGACGCTGTCGCATTCCTCAAGGCGTCGACCGAAACGTTTGACGTGATCATTGCGGATATGAGCGATCCTGTGGAGGAAGGTCCCGCAACATTCTGCTTCACTCAGGAGTTCTTTCAATCGGTTGCGGATCATCTCAGCCCTGAGGGCGTGTTCGTCTTGCAAGGGGGACCGGCCAACCCTGCTGAAGGGGCGCTGCACGCCAAAGTGCTGCGCACCTTGGAGACGGTGTTTGCCGATATTGAGAGCTACCTGTGTCCAGCAACGATCTACGGGCGGCCCTTGGGTCTTGCCATGGGCAGCCGCGTTGCGATGCGTCCGAGGCTGTCGGCGGCTTCGCAGTCGGGGCGCGTCGCTGACATTGCGGAACAGTGGCGATTCCTGACCCCGGCCGCATTGCTGGGTCTCCTTGGAATTGCACCGTACGTGCGAGCAGAGATGCTCGCCTCGGATGTCATCTTCCGCGACGATGCTCCACCACAGAATGATCTGGGCGGGGATTGGGCGACCTTGCCTCAAAATGGCGCTGCAAAGGGGAACGCATGAACGGCTTGAAACTCGGCGTCACGATGATCGCGTCCGATCAATGCATGGACGTGCGCGAACTTGCCATCGCGTGCGAGGAGCGCGGGTTTTCGTCGCTGTGGTTTCCTGAGCACACGCATATCCCGATCTCGCGTGAGACTCCGCCTCCGACCGGTGACGCGGAACTGCCCGTTGAATACACGCGCTCGCTTGATCCGTTGGTCGCGATCGCCGCTGGTGTTGCGGTCACGAAGGAACTCCGGTTTGGGACAGGGATCTTGTTGCCGGCGCAGCGCGAACCGATCGTGACGGCAAAGGCGATTGCGACCATCGATCATCTCGCGCCTGGTCGGTTTGATCTTGGTGTGGGATTCGGGTGGAACGTTGATGAAATGCGCAACCACGGACTCGACATTCCGAACCGTCGTGCGATTGCGAAAGAACATGTTGCTGCGATGAAGTCGCTCTGGGCCGTTGAACCCACGGCGTTCCACGGCGACCATGTGAACATCACGCCGAGCTGGGCGTTCCCAAAGCCGGTGAATGGAGCACCTCGGGTGTTCGTGGGCGGGGCACCTGGGCCGAAACTCCTCGATGCCGTCGCGGACTATGCAGACGGGTGGTTGCCAATTGGAGGCCAGGGGATCCGCGATGCGTTACCGGCATTGCAGGTCGCATGCGATCGCCACGGACGCGACCTGGCCGAACTCGAGATCATTCCATTCGGAACGCTGCCGACCGCCGGGAAGCTGGAGTACTACGCGGGTCTCGGTATCCACGAAGTGGTGCTGCGCATTTCGTCGGCCACCCGTGAGATTGTGCTGCCCGAGCTTGACGCGCACGCGGCCTTTCTCGGGGTCTAGGAGCTACAGACGTTCGATGATTGTGACGTTGGCTTGGCCGCCGCCTTCGCACATGGTTTGCATGCCGTAGCGACCGCCGGTGCGTTCAAGTTCGTTGAGGAGGGTGGTCATCAGGCGGCAGCCAGTGGCGCCGAGCGGGTGTCCGAGGGCAATTGCTCCACCGTTCACGTTGACCTTCGTGAGGTCGGCGCCCGTTTCCTTCTGCCATGCCAACACGACTGACGCGAAGGCCTCGTTAATTTCCACGAGGTCGATGTCGCTCATTGACATGCCCGATTTCTTGAACGCGTACGCGGTCGCGGGGATCGGAGCGGTGAGCATGTACACAGGACTGTCTCCACGCACGCTCATATGGTGAATGCGTGCACGCGGCTTGAGGCCATGCGTTTTCACGGCGGCCTCGGAGGCAATGAGCATCGCGGAAGAGGCATCAGAGATCTGTGAGGCAAGGGCAGCGGTGAGACGACCACCTTCGGTGAGTGGCTTGAGGGAGGCCATCTTCTCGAGGGAAGTTTCGCGACGGGGACCTTCGTCGGCGGTGATGCCTTCGAACGGCACGATTTCATTTGCGAAGCGGCCTTCGTCGGTGGCTTGTACCGCACGCCGATGACTTTCGAATGCGAAGGCCTCCATATCTTCGCGGGTCACGTTCCATTTCTCGGCGATCATTTCAGCGCCTTTGAATTGGGAGATCTCCTGGTCGCCGTAACGCTTATTCCAACCGGGCGAACTGCTGAACGGATCGGTAAATCCGTATTGGTCGGCGACGATCATCGCCGCTGCGATCGGGATCATCGACATGTTTTGTACGCCGCCAGCGATGACGAGATCCTGAGTACCGCTCATGACCCCCTGGGCAGCGAAATGGATTGCTTGTTGGGAGGAACCGCATTGGCGGTCGACGGTGGTGCCGGGAATTTCCTCGGGCAGACCGGCAGTGAGCCAGCAGGTGCGGGCGATATCGCCAGCTTGCGGTCCGATTGCGTCGAGGCATCCGAAGACGACGTCTTCAATGGCCATCGGGTCAACTCCGGTGCGGTCGAGGAGCGCTGTGAGTGCGAACGCACCGAGGTCTGCCGGGTGCACGGTCGAGAGTCCGCCGCCGCGACGGCCGACGGGTGTTCTCACAGTGTCGATGATGTATGCCTCAGGCATGGTGCTCCTTAGTCGTCGGTGTCAACATTGTTGAGAGTGTGGCGTGCGAGGAACTGCACGAGCCCGAAGTTCTTCTGTGCGAGTCGTTCCGCCAATGTCGGGTGGAGCGGGAGGTCGTCGCTCGAACGCACCAGATGAGAAGCGATTCCGTCAATGATTGCGGTGAGGCGTGCATCCGGCGACGCTGCCTTGTCGGCGCCTACCTCGTCAGAGAGCTCTTCAATTTCGCCAGCATCGAACCAGATCATGCGACCTTCGATGTCGACATCGAGCGTGATGGTGTCGGCGTTGTCGTCTTCGTCGATCACCGAGACCAGAGTGTCGTCGTCGTTATATGCCACGACGACCCGCTGCATTTGGTCACCCGTTGTGGGGCTCATCAAGGGCGAGAGCGGGCCCGCGGCAGCCAAGTCGAAAATATGGTTCGCCTCTTCATCGTTCGTGCTCGATGCCACCGTGATGGCAACGCCACTTCCATCGTCACTACGCCACAGGCTGAATACGCCCTTCGAAACAGGGGTGAGCTCTTGCCCGGTGGAGGGACTCTTTGGCGTCATGTGTGGAACCTCAATGTCGTGGTTGCGTGAATACAGGCTACTTGGAGGGTGTCATGCCCAGCGCAGCGCCCGCAGCGCGTCGCATTGCGCTGCTCGATCCCCAAGACTCGCTGAGTGCCCACGCTCGCTTCATCCATAGACCGAGGTCGTGTTCGTAGGAGTAGCCAATCGCTCCGTGGCATTGCAGGCAGGTGGTCGCTGCGAGGCGCGCGGTCGTGTTGGCTCGGACCTTCGCCATTGCGACAAGCATCTCGCCGTCGGCCTGTTCGGTGTCGACGGCCCATGCGGCGGCAGCAATCATGGGGTCGGTGAATTCGATTGCGATGCGGACGTTGGCGAGGTGATGTTTCACTGCTTGGAAGGATCCGATCGGCGCGCCGAATTGTTTCCGTTCCTTCACATATTCGACGGTCATGTTCAACATGGTTTGGGCGAGGCCCGTGAGCATCGCTGCCGTGCCGAGCGCTGCTCGGGTCGTCGCTCGCGCTGTTTCGGTGGCGCCGAGAACTTCGGCAGCTTCTACCTCGAGCGGCACTCGGGCGAGCGGGCGGGCCAGGTCCACCGTCTCTTCGAGCTCGAAGGAGCGAAAGGTTGTTTGCGGAATTTCGGCGAGTCGACCGTCACGGACAAGCAAGGCACGGTCAGCGAGGGCGGAATACGGGAGCAGTGAGCCATCGGTTGCGGTCACGACGAGGTCGCCGAGCGCGCCGAGGGCCGGCGCAGCAAGGAAGACGTGTTCGACGAATGGCATCGGCAGTGCGGCCATGCCGGCCGCGCGGGCGAGCGGTGTGATGTCGCTCAGACCAAATCCCATGCCGCCTGATTCTTCGCTCGCGAGGGCGTCGAGAACGCCCATTTCAGCCAGGGTCGACCACATGGGTCGGCCAGCAGTTGGATCATCGGTGGCGGAGCGCACGAGGCTCGGAGGACATTCCCGGGTGAGCACGTCAACGACAGCGTCGCGCAGCGCCAGCTGGTCTTCGGTGGGGGCGAATCGCATCTCGCTACTTCCTTGGGAGCCCGAGCACGCGCTCGGCGATCACATTGCGTTGGATCTCGTTGGTGCCCGCGTAGATCGGCCCCGACAGCGCGAACTGATACCCCTTCGACCAGGGCTGATCGAGCGCGGCATCTTCGGTGAGTAACCCTTGGCCGAGATCATTGAGGGCGATGTCCATTTCGGACCAGAACACTTTGACCATCGACGCCTCCGCACCGGGGGAGCGACCTTCGACGATGCCGGTCACGGTTTGGAGCGTCTGGAATTGGTATGCGTACGCGTCGCTAATCGCGTCGATGAAGCGTTCGAAGAGTTCTTGGTGGGGATGGTCTCGATAGGTTGCGATCAAGCGGGTTGTGGTCGCGAGAAAACGGCCGGGAGAGCGCAAGGTCAAACCGCGCTCGGAACCCGCGGTGGCCATCGCCACGCCCCAACCTTGATTGACTTCGCCGAGGACATCTGCGTCGGGTACGAATGCATCATCGAAGAAGACCTCCGCGAAACCTTCATCGCCATCGAGTCGACCGAAGCCTCGAACGGTCACGCCCGGCGTATCGAGCGGCAGCAAGAAGTATGTGAGGCCGCGGTGTCGTTCGGCGGTCGGGTCACTGCGAAAGAGCCCGAAGAGGTGGGTGCAGAAGGAGCCCCGAGTGGTCCAGGTTTTCTGCCCGGAAAGGCGCCAGCCTCCCGCTGCCTCGTCGCGGACTGCCTTGGCCTGGATGCCTGCGAGGTCGCTGCCTGCGTTGGGCTCTGACCATCCTTGGCACCAGCTGTGTTCCCCCGAGGCCATGGGAGGCAGGTATTTGGCCTGTTGCTCGGGAGTGCCGAACTCGAAAATCGACGGAGCGAGGAGAAAGATGCCATTTTGAGTCACGCGCTGCGGCGCTGAGGCCCGGTAGTACTCCTCTTCGAAGATCAGCCACTGCCAGAGCGATGCGCCGCGGCCGCCGAACTCCTCAGGCCAGCTGACGACGGAATAGCGGGCATCAGCGAGTTTGCGTTCCCACTCGAGATGCAGGGCGAACCCCTCTTTCGTGTCGCCCGAGGGGAGCGGGCTGGCAGGAACGTTGGCCTCAAGCCATGCTCGGCATTCCGCACGGAAGGTTTCGTCTTCTTCGGTCCAACGCAGATCCATTTTCGAAGGCTACCGAGCGATCTGACAGGTCGTCAGATCGTGCTGGCAGTTAGCTCCGGGTGAGGAGTGAAACTGCTTCGATGCGAGAGGTATTCGGAAACATGTCGACGAGCGTCACGGCGCTCAGTGAGTAGCCACCTTCGGCAAGCAGTCGGAGATCACGTCCCATCGGGCCGATATCGCAGCTCACGAGAATGACCCGATCGGCCTGGGTCGCAAGGACAGATCCGACACCGTTTGGCCCGAGTCCGACCCGCGACGGGTCGGCGACGACCACATTGGCTCGCACCGGTTCCCATTCCTCAACGCGACGTCGAAGAATCTTCGTCTTCTCGAGCCCGTCGAGGTTGACGCGTGCATCGGCAACCGCGGTCGGGTTCGATTCCACAAGAAAACGGGATCGTGCCGGAATTAGCGCAGCAAATAAGCCGACCCCTGCGTAGAGGTCGACCAGCGTGCCGATGTTGTCTCCGGCGAATCCGCGTACGGTCTCAACGAGTGCCTCTGCGCCTACCACGCTCGATTGAAAGAACGAATCTGCGCTGACCTGGAAGGTGTAGCCGAGCACCTCCTGTCGAATCCACGCGTCGGCGCCGCCCTCAACAACGATGACATCGTTCGGAACGCTTGTGCCTTCGAGGCTGGGATCGCAGACGACAATTCGTCCGCCCCCGCTCGTGCTAATTCGAATCGTCACTTCTTCCGCCCGTGGAAACCTTCCAGCGCTGAGAATCTCGGCGGCATCAGGGTGAGCCACGTGGCAGAGCTCTGGGAGGACGAGTTCGTGGCTGGCGCGGCGGCGATATCCCGCGCGGCCATTCAAGACACCGGCCCGCAAGGTTGTTCGGTAGCCCGCAGCGGGGAGTTCCGGCCCGGTCAAGATCTCAGGAGCCTCAAGGCCCGCCACGCGTTCGATGGTGTCGCGAACAACCTGTGCTTTGAATGCTGGCTGGGTCGCAGGGTCGATATGCGCCCAATCGCAACCGCCGCAACCGGCCGCGACTGCCGAACACTCCGGAGTGACGCGGGCATCACTCGCGGCGAGCACGTTGATGGTCGTGCCGTTCGCGAAGCGTTTCGCTCGCTCATCGATGCGGGCCGTGACGCGTTCGCCGGGCAGGGCTCCGGCAATGAAAGAGACCATTCCATCGGGCAAGCGCGCGACTCCAGCACCACCCGCGGCGATTCGTTCGATTTCGAGTTCCACGCTCTCGATGGTCTCAGCGCTCACGTGCGCGTCACAATGACGCTGGAACCGTGACCGAAGAGTCCTTGATTGATGCTCATACCGACCCGGGCCCCCTCGACTTGACGACCGTCGGCCTGGCCTCGCAGCTGCCACGTCAATTCGCACACCTGTGCGATGGCTTGGGCAGGGACTGCTTCTCCGAAACACGCAAGGCCACCGCTCGGGTTCACCGGAATTCGCCCACCGATGGTGGTCGCCCCCGAGCGAATCAGTGATTCCGCCTCGCCTTCCGCACACAACCCCATTTGTTCGTACCAATCGAGTTCGAGCGCGGTCGAGAGGTCATAGGCCTCGGCGACGCTGACATCCGATGGTCCGAGGCCCGCCTCTTCATAAGCAGCGTGCGCGATGGATGCCTTGAAGCTCCGCGGCGCTGCATCACCAAGCCCTGCTGAGGAGTCGGTCGCGAAATTCGGCATTTCGATAATGGTCTGCGGATAGGTCGGTGTCACCGTTGCGACGGCGGCGATCCGTACGTGGTCACCTGGCACGTGCGCAGCAGCCCATTCTTTGGACGCGATGATCAATGCCGCAGCGCCATCAGAGGTCGCACAAATGTCGAGCAGGCGGAGCGGGTCCGAAACGATCGGGGAGTTCATGACTTCCTCGATCGAGACCTCTTTGCGATATCGCGCATAGGGATTGTTCAACCCGTGCTTCGCGTTCTTGACCTTCACCTTGGCGAAGTCCTCGCGAGTTGCCCCGTACATTTCCATGCGCCGTCGCGCGTACAACGCGAAGTAGGTCGGGTTCGTTGCACCCAACAAGCGAAAGCGCAACCAGTCGGGATCATCGCCGCGTTCACCTGCGTTCGGGGCGAGGAATCCTTTTGGAGTTGTGTCAGCCCCGATGACGAGCGCAACATCGCAGGACCCGGCGCGAATACGATCCCGAGCAGTCGCGATCGCGGTCGCTCCCGAAGCGCAGGCAGCATACGAGGAGGCCACCGACGCACCCGTCCAGCCAAGTGCCTGGGCGAACGTGCCGCCAGCCACGTATCCCGGATAACCATTGCGCATCGTGTCCGCACCGCTCACGAACTGCACATCGCGCCACGCAATTCCTGCGTCTTCGAGCGCCTTCTGCGCGGCAACCACTCCGTACTCGACAAAGTTGCGACCCCATTTGCCCCACGGATGCATGCCCACACCGATGATGACCACATCGCGACTCATGCTGCACCTCCAACGTTGGTCGGGCGCCACTTCCAGATTTGATGAATGGCTTCCTCGTCTTCGAACAGCGTTCCAACCACGAGTTCAACTTCGAGACCCGCGTGCAACACCGCAGGGTCGACGCCTTCGTCGAGGAGCCCCATGACCACCATCTGTTCTGCGGCAAGTTCGACTGCGACCACCGTGTACGGAACGAACGGGTCAGGTGCAACGTACGGCGCAGGTGGTGCGTAGTGATTCGTTGACCAGGACCAAACGGTCCCAGTGCGCGAGAGCTCGACGGGCTCACGATCTTCAAATGGCGCGTGCGGGTTGGCGGAGGTCGCAACAGCGGTGGGGAAGAAGGTGCTGCCACTTTCGAGGCCACGCGCTCCGAGCAATGCTGGAGCGTCTCCTGCTCTGAACCATCCTTCGACGGCGGGACGAGTCGGTTTCATGCGAGTCCTTTCAAGCGTTCGATCGCGGTGTGCGCCTCTTCAAGTATCCGTTCGATGAGGTCGGCAACGGTCGGGATTTCGGTGATGTCGCCGACAACCTGCCCGGTTGGCATGATGCCCGCTTCAAGGTCTCCGTCGACCATGGTCGCTTTGGTCAGCATCGGCGCGACCGCGGCCATCACGACTTGTTCCATCGGCTGTTCTTTTCGCATGGCCCAGCCGCTCTTGGCGAGTTCGGCCCATCCCATACCCGTGGCCTCTTTGAACGCCGCAGCGGATTTCAGCGCGGCGGGAAGGCGGCGGAACGACCCGCCTTTTTCGAGGCGAGTGACTGCTTCGGTGCGAATCACCCGTTGGGGAGCGCCGTCCAGGGCCAGCGTCACAATCGTGTCCGTCAGCTTGGCCGCGAGGTATGCCTTCTTGACCTCGTCGGGAACACGGCTCTCCTGAGTCAACAAGAAACGCGTACCCATGGCGATCGCGTCGGCGCCGTAGGTCAGTGCTGCAGCGAGGCCTCGACCGTCGAAGTACCCGCCAGCACCGATCACGAGCAGGTCAGTCCCCACCGCGTCGACGACCGCGGGCAGGAGCAGCGAGGTTGCAATCGAACCGGTATGTCCGCCGCCTTCGCCACCTTGAGCGATCACGGCATCCACGCCCATCGCGGCGACTTTCTCGGCGTGGCGGGGTGCCCCGACGGTGCAGATGGTTGCGATGTTGGCGGCGCGGCATTGATCCACAAGAGCCTGGGATGGAGCTGCTGCAAAGCTGACTGCCGGCAGCGAGTGTGCGACCGCGACGGCGACACGCTCGGCGGCGTCCGGCACGCTCGGCACCAGGTTGATTCCGAACGGTCGAACGGTGCGTGAGCGCACCTCATCGGCGGCGGCTTTCAGTTCCTCAACCGACATGGTGGCGGCAGCCAAGAATCCGAGCGCTCCCGCTTCAGCAGTCGCAGCGGTGAGACGTGGGCCGGAGACCCATCCCATTCCCGTTTGGATGATTGGAGCGCGCAATCCAAATCGTTCGGTGAACCGCGTCGTGATCGCGCGTTCGCTCATGCTGGGTCGGGGACTTCTCGGTAACGCAGGCCATTCGGGTCGATGGCCTCGAGCAACGCGAGTTCGTCCTCGGTTGGCAACCGGGTGGTCCCAACCTCGGCCGCGCACGCAATCTCAAACCCGGTCGCCGAAATCACATCATCAGCAGAAACCCCAGGGTGCAGCGATCGCACCCGCAAACGGCCATCTGGCGTTTCGAAATCAAGCACCGCCAAGTTGGTCACGACGTAGCGCAGCTGATGGAACCGACGCTGAGCGGGCTGCAACGCGGCCGCACGATCGTTCCCAACTCCACACACCACATCGACCGACGGTACGAAGACCTTCGCCGAGTGATTCGGAATCCAGTAGCTCGTGATGTTGTTGATCGTGTTGCCCGGCGCTCCACGGAACCCGAGGAGCTGACTCTTCGGCGCCGCAGGGTCACCAATCAGCGAAAAGTTGTGGTTGCCGTATGCATCCATTTGCGAAGCACCCATGATGATGTGCCGGCGCCCACCCCACACGATGTTGAACATGTTCCGATAGGGATTCCACGCGGCGACCACCTTCGGCGGATCGGCCACTCCAACCGGCGCGGTGTTCTCGATGAGTTGCGCTTCGCCATCGGTCATCAACATGTCAGGGGAGAACGTCGCCCGTGCCAGACGACCGCCGATCATCGGGCCGTTGCCGATCGGGTTCGCCAAGATCTCGCCGTCGCCGCGGAAGCATTCTGCGATCGCGACCATGCAAATATCGGCCAAGCGGGCCGTCGTTGTGGTCGCACTCATGAGATGCCCACCGCCTTCTTGTATTCCTCATTCGTCACGTCGATGTGTGTGGCCTTGAATGCGGCCCAGGCGTCTGGCTCTTTGGCTGACGCGGCATAGGCCTTTTGGAATGCCTCGTCACGGGCGTAGTCGGGCGGGCATTCGGTGAAGTGCGCGCCGTGGGGCGCATCGACCACGCCATCGACCAACAGGCGATTGATGATCATCGACTGCTTCGGCCCGAGGGTTTCGAGTTCTTCGGTCGGCACGATCTTTTCTGCAGTCAAGAATCGCTTCTTGGCTGCACCCAGGAACAAATCGTCGAAGTACGGATCAATGTTGAGATACATCGCGTTACCCGACTGGTCGGCACGGTGCATGTGCACGATCGCCGCGTCGAGTTCGAGCGCGGGCATGGCGATGAGATCTTCACCGTCCTCATATGGCGAGGTGACGGTCTTCAGTTCCGGATAGAGACGCGGGATATCCGAACCGATCCCAACCCGGGTGGGAAGGAACGGAACCCGCCACGCGGCAGCCTGCAATCCGAGGAGGAACATGCCTTCATCGAGTTCGCGGGTTTCAATCGCGCCGGCTTGGCGTGCGCTTCGGAAATGCGGTTCGAGCGCGATCGAGTCAAGCGACACGAACGCGAAGACCACACGCTTCACCTGTCCGGTGGCGCACAAGATGCCGACGTCGGGACCGCCGTAACTCACGATGGTGAGATCTTTGAGGCCGGATCGAGCTATCGCTCGCACAACACTCATCGGCTTGCGGCGCGAACCCCAACCACCAATGCCAATCGTCATGCCCGACTCGAGCTCGGCGACGATCTCTTCTTCAGTCATTCGTTTATCGCGTGCCACGCAGCAGTCCTTTTCAGTGGGATGGTTCAGCAGCCCTCAGGCGCACGCTATCTTCGTGCGCACAGTTCCTAAGAACAGAGGAGACCCGCATGCGTCGCTCGAAAATCGCCCTCATCGCCTCCCTGGCCGCCCTCACCGGTGTGGCCGGCATGTGCGACCCGCTCATTGCGCCCGAGGCTGACGGCACGATCAAGGCATGCGTCAAACAGGACGGCACGTTGCGCGTCGTCGACAACACGCGCCCGTGTGGATCAACAGAAAAAGCGTTGAACTGGAACCAGGTTGGTCCGGCGGGGGCACCTGGGGCCGCAGGAGCACCGGGAGCCGCAGGCGTGCCCGGGCCGGCCCTCACCGTGAAGCATCACATCGAAACGGCAATCGTCGTGACCGAGGGGTTGCCCAATGCAGTGCGTACATTCACGATGCCCGCGGGCAAATACCAAATGACTGTTCGCCACACCGTCACGGCTATTGCTGGTTTCCTAGGAAGTGATGTGCTCGAGCACGTGTAC
>JBARPG010000183.1:0-6490 GCA_049642885.1 Acidimicrobiia bacterium
GGCCACGACCGTGCTCTCAGGTATCGCTTCTGGCCTGGAAAGCTCGGTATGGGCGATCATCGCAATTGCAGTCGCCATTGCAGCGGGCGTCGGGCTCGGCGACGGAAACATTCAGTTCTCGTTCTACCTCGTGGCGCTGACGGGTATGGGCATGTTGTCCACTACCGGCGTGATCGTGGCGGAAGACACCTTCGGTCCAGTCGCCGATAACGCAGCGGGCATCGCTGAAATGTCCGGTGAATTCGAAGGCGAGCCCGAGCGCATCATGGTCAGCCTCGATGCGGTGGGCAACACGACCAAGGCCGTGACGAAGGGATTCGCAATCGGCTCGGCAGTCATTGCGTCCGTCGCGATTTTCGCATCATTCATTGAGACCATCGGTGACGAATTGGGAATCACCGAGGGCTTGGCAAGGTCGGGCAAGGCCACCGTCGGCGGCGTGCAGTACTTCGGTAAGACCGTGTTTGATGCCATCCAAATCAATGTGGCCGAACCGAAGACCTTCATCGGTCTGCTGATCGGTGGATCCGTGGCCTTCCTGTTCTCCTCACTTGCAATTCGCGCCGTGGGCCGTACCGCGGGCACCGTGGTGCAAGAGGTGCGCAAGCAGTTCGCTGATGGCCAGATCATGGCGGGAACAAAGAAGCCCGATTACGCGCCGGTCATCGACATTTGCACGGCGGCCTCACTCCGCGAACTCGCAACCCCAGCGTTGCTCGCAGTGTTGACCCCAGTCATCATTGGCTTCGGCATCAACTTCTATGCCCTCGGTGCATTCCTTGCCGCGGTGATCTTGACCGGCCAACTCATGGCGAACTTCCTCTCGAACTCCGGTGGTGCGTGGGATAACGCGAAGAAATTCATCGAAGATGGCAATGAAGGCGGGAAGGGTTCGGAGGCCCACAAGGCTGCGGTCATCGGCGACACCGTTGGTGACCCGTTCAAGGACACCGCCGGTCCGGCCTTGAACCCGCTCATCAAGGTGATGAACCTGGTTTCTCTGTTGTTGCTCCCTGCGATCATTTCCATGCGAAACAGCAACGGGCGTTTCCTCGTGGCCGGTGCGGCGCTCGCCGTTCTGATCGCTGCGATCCTGTTTTCGAAGCGCAAGACCGAGGGTTTCGGTGAAGTCATTGAGGCGCCAGCCCCGCACGTAGAAGAGCCGGTGGCCGCGGGCGAATAGGCCATTGAAACGCAGATTCTTCAACGAATTCAATACCAATACGCGTATAGCGGTCTGCATTGCAGATCGCTATACTTGTGCCATGGCGCAACTCGTAACGCGAATCGACCAACAGCTGGCAGACGCGATTGATGCCCTCGTCGATCAGGGGGTCGTCGCAAGTCGGTCCGAGGCGGTGCGGACAGGTCTCGAGCAGTTCATCGACACACACCACAGGGCACAAATCGCCAGAGAGATCGTCGATGCATATACACGCGACCCTCAAACAGAGGACGAGCTCGGCTTTAGCGATGCTGCAGCTGCTCGAATGATCGCCGAGGAGCCGTGGTAGCGAATGCTCCGCTCCAAGGCGAAATCTGGTGGGCCGAAGCACAGGACAAGCGTCGCCCCGTCTTGATCCTCACACGCAGTGAAGCAACACCGGTGTTGACCTGGGTGATCGTTGCTCCCGTGACTCGGACCGTGCGCTCGATCCCGACAGAAGTGCCGCTCGGCGCCGAACACGGTCTAGGCGTTGACTGCGCCGCGACCTTCGACAGTCTCCAGCCGATTCGCAAATCATTCCTGACCGAGCGCGTCGGGACCCTTCGGGATCACGAACGGGATCGGATCTGCTGCGCCCTTCGAGCTCTCACAGATTGTTAGTGCGCTGCCTTCTTGTGCTTGCGGTACTCGAGCGCCACAGGTAGCAGGGAGACGGCGACGATCACGATCACAATCAAGTAGATGTACTTCTCTGCGGTCTTGGGGGGAATGCTCTTGCCGAGCAGGTAACCGGCAGTCGGAACACCGGCTGCCCACAGCGTGCCGCCGACGACGTTGTATCGGACAAAGAGTGAATACCGCATCTCCGCGACGCCCGCGACGATCGGCGCGAAGGTCCGAACAATCGGAACGAAGCGCGCCAGAATAATTGTCTTGGCTCCCTTTTCATCGAAGAACTTCTGCGCCTTTGCGACGTTCTCCTGTTTGAACAACCGCGAGTCAGGCCTCGTGAACAGGGCAGGTCCGACCTTCTTCCCGAAGAGGTAACCAACCTGATCGCCGGCGATTGCGGCGAGCGTGCATCCGAAAATGATCACCCAGATGTTGAGGTCAATGTTCAGTGCCTTTGAGGCTGGAGACGCGAAGAACCCGGCGAGGAACAGGATCGAGTCACCCGGTAGAAAGAAGCCAATCAACAATCCCGATTCGGCAAAGATGATGGCGATCAATCCGACAGTGGCCCACGGCCCCATTGCCCTCAACCAGGCCTCTGCGTCGAGGGGATTGAAAGCCAAAAGATGCGTGAAATGCGACATGGATGGGCACGCTAGCTCCGAGGTAATGGCCGCTCCGTTACCCGCTCGATCGCGCCGACGGGGCAGGGTGCCGCGTGACCGACACGACAGAACACCTACCGGCGCGCTTAAGTTGACCGCCGCGCCAGGCCGAGGAGAACAGCTGCGTGTCAAAGCTCGTCATAGTCGAATCGCCCGCCAAGGCAAAAACGATCTCGGGATACTTGGGCCCCGAGTACATCGTCGACTCCTCGTACGGGCACATCCTCGATCTTCCGAAGTCTGGTTTGGCGGTCGACACTGACAACGGGTTTGTTCCGGCGTATGAAGTGCCCGACAAGGCGAAAGCACACGTCGCTCGTTTGAAGAAGGCACTCAAGGGGGTGGACGAGCTCTTGCTCGCCACCGATGAAGACCGCGAAGGAGAGGCAATCTCCGCGCATCTCGTGAGGGTCTTGAATCCCAAAGTGCCCGTCAAGCGCATGGTCTTCCACGAAATCACGAAAGCAGCGATCCTCGACGCCATCGACCATTCCCGCACGATCGACGAGAAGATGGTTGCCGCGCAAGAAGGCCGTCGAGTCCTCGACCGCCTCGTCGGGTACGAGGTTTCACCGGTCGTCTGGCGCAAGGTCGGCAACGCCCGATCTGCTGGACGTGTGCAGAGCGTCGCGGCCCGCCTGATCGTCGAACGGGAACGTGCGCGCATGGCGTTCCGCCGCGCCGGCTATTCCGACATCCTCGCGACGTTTCGCGCGGCCGCAGGGTCTTTCACCGCACGGCTCGCCACCGTTGATGGCACCAAGGTCGCGGACGCCCGAGAATTTGATCCGGCGACTGGTGCGCTCGCAACTACGAGCAACGCGCGACTGCTCTCAACTGAGGAAGCCACGGCACTCGCCGCACAACTCGTCGACCGCACGTTTCACATCACCAATGTCGAATCCAAACAATTTGCCGAGCGCCCCGCTGCGCCGTTCACGACCTCGACCTTGCAGCAAGAAGCTGGACGAAAGCTCCGCTTCGGCAGCGCAAAGACCATGGCGGTCGCGCAGCGGCTGTATGAGCGCGGGTTCATTACCTATATGCGAACCGACAGCACGAATCTCTCGGCCCAGGCGCTGACAGCTGCACGAGCCTCGATCGCCGAGCGCTTCGGTTCTGAGTATCTGCCGGACGCGCCACGTGCCTATTCCAAGAAAGCCAAGGGTGCACAAGAGGCGCATGAGGCCATCCGTCCCGCTGGTGAACGAATCCGCTCACCTGAGGAAGTGTCGGCGCAGCTCGATGCCGATGAACGCAAGCTGTATGAACTCGTGTGGATTCGCACGATCGCATCGCAAATGGTTGATGCCCGCGCACGTCGCGTCAGTGTGACGATTGCTGGGTCGACCGTGGCTGGTACCGAGGTGACGTTCCGTGCCTCGGGTAAGACTTACGAGTTCTTGGGATTCCGTCGTGCCTACGTCGAGGACCGAGACGAGGTGGAGTCAGAGGACGAGCGAGAATCGCGCCTTCCAGCATTGGCCGAGGGCGAGCACGTCGCCGGAGAATCCTTCGCGGTGGAAGATCACGAGACTCGCCCACCGGCGCGTTTCACCGAAGCCTCACTCGTCAAAGAACTTGAAGAGCGGGGGATCGGTCGACCTTCGACCTACTCCTCGATCATTCAGACATTGCTCTCACGCGAATACGTCACCAAACGCGGGCAAGCCCTCGTTCCGTCATGGACCGCATTCGCCCTCGTTCGATTGCTCGAGGATTATTTCGGCCACTTGGTCGACTACGGATTCACGGCGCGCATGGAAGAGGAACTCGATGTCATCGCAGCGGGTGACGCAGACGTCACGCAGTGGTTGCACGAGTTCTACTTCGGAGGCGGCCAGCCAGGTCTCAAGGCCCTTGTCGCAACGGAACGCCTCGGGGATATCGACGCGCGGGCGATCAATAGCATCGCGATCGGTCCCGATGAAGACGGCGTGCTGATCGAGTTGCGGGTTGGTCGATATGGCCCCTACTTCCAACGCGGCGATGATCGTGCCCCTGTGCCAAATGATTTGGCGCCCGACGAGGTCAACACAGAGGTTGCGCTCGAGGCCTTGGCGCGCGGCGTGGATGGCGGCCGCAACTTAGGCACTGACCCGAAGACCGGGCTCGAGGTTGTGGCAAAGGACGGTCGGTTCGGACCGTACGTGCAGCTCGGCGAAATGGACGGCAAGAACAAACCGAAGACCGCGTCGTTGTTCTCCACCATGAAGCTTGAGGACATCACCTTCGAAGAGGCGTTGGAGCTGCTGTCCATCCCGCGCCTGGTCGGACTCGACGCCGAGGGTGTCGCGATTGAGACGTACAACGGTCGCTATGGCCCGTACCTGAAGCGCGGGACCGATACGCGCAGTCTCGACACTGAAGGGGAGATCTTTTCTCTGACGATGGAGCAGGCGCTCACCAAGCTGGCCGAGCCCAAGAAAGGTCGCGGACGCCAGAGCAAGCCACCGCTTGCCGAGCTTGGACCGCATCCCGCATCGGGAGCGCCAATTCGTATTCTGGAAGGTCGCTTTGGGCCGTATGTCACAGACGGCACGACGAACGCATCGGTTCCACGTGGCGAAGACCCTGCAGAGGTCACCATCGATGTCGCTCTCTCCCTGATCGCGGCGCGCATCGCGAAGGGTCCAACGAAGAAGGTTTCTAAGAAGAAGGCCGTGAAGAAAACGGCGAAGAAAGCCGTGAAGAAGAAGGTTGTGAAGAAGACGGCGAAGAAAGCCGTGAAGAAGAAGGTTGTGAAGAAAACTGGCGTTCCCAAGGCCCTCGCTCCTGCGAGTGAGCCAACAGCGTCCTGACCGGGTCTGTCGGCCGCGTCGACACCCCCTAGGCTTCCCTCCCGATGGATGAGCTCACGCGGCGTAACCCCGCATTGCCGTCGCTGCCACCACCACCGATGGAAGAACCCACGCGGCGCAACCCCGTCTTACCGTTCATTCCGACGCCCGAAGAAGTAAAAACGCCAACCGAAAAATCTCCATTTCGCGTTTTCGGTACCAAAGCGTTCTTTCGACTGTGGGTTTCTCAAGTGTTTTCGAGCACCGGCGATTGGGTCGGTCTCACCGCCACGCTTGTGTTCGCACGAAAGCTGAGCGGTGGCTCCGAGTACGCCCTGTCGGGAGTACTCGTGTCAAAGCTTCTTCCAGGTCTGGTCTTCGGCTCGCTTGCGCTCGTATTGCTGGATCGATTTGATAAGAAACTGTTGATGGTGGGGAGCGACCTTGCGCGCGTGGTGCTGTACGCATCGCTGCCCTTCGTCAACAATTTGGCGCTTCTCTTTGTCGTCAGCTTTCTCGCTGAGATCTTTACGTTGGTGTGGGGCGCTGCGAAAGACGCATCCATCCCGCAATTGGTCGAGGGCGAAGCGCTGCAATCGGCGAACTCCCTCGGTCTCGCCGCCTCGTACGGCACGTTGCCGCTCGCCGGGCTTGTGTACGCCGGACTCGCTGCGCTTGCGAGCACGAGCCTGTTCAGTAACCTCACAACCAACACGAACTACCTCGCGATTTGGTTTGACGCCTTGACCTATCTGGTCTCCGCTCTCGTCGTTTTGCGTCTGCCGCTGCGCAGCCACCGAAGCAGCGAAGAAAAACACAAATTGGATTGGACCCAGACCTACCGTGAAGCGCGGGAAGGTCTTCATTTCATTCGGACGCATCGCCTGGTTCGGAGCGTGTTCATCGGTTTGGGCGGCGGGATGATCGGCGGCGGAGCCATGATCCCTCTTGGGCAGTTGTACGCGACAGATGTGCTCGGCGACTCGAAGTTATTTGGCGTGCTCGAAACCGCGCTTGGCGTGGGAGCAACCATCGGAGTGGTTTCGCTCCTCATTCTCCAGAAGTGGTTGCCGCGCGAGCCTGTATTTGCGCTCTCCCTTATCACCACGGGCGGGGCAATTATTGGGGCTGCGTGTTTCAGCCTCCCGACTGCGGTCATGGTCCTGAACGCGGTCGTCGGTGCCGCCGCCGGCACCGCGTATGTC
>JBARPG010000184.1:0-13829 GCA_049642885.1 Acidimicrobiia bacterium
GCAGCGTTGCGAACCGTTGTCGGAATATCATGCAGCTTCAAGTCGAGAAAGATCTCGAAACCGTCTGACCTCAATTGCTGCACAATCTCTGGACCGCAGCGCGTGAACAGTTCGAGCCCGACTTTGACAATGCCAAACCATTCTTGGAGGGCACCGGCGCGCGTCCGAGCTTCGTCGGCCGTGTCCACGTCCAGCGCGAGCACCAACCGATTCCGAGTGTCTATTGTGGCCATACAAGGGCTCCTGAAATTCCGCGGATCGCGGTGACGTTCACCTCGGAACAGAAGGCCTGCAGTTCCTTCCGGATCCGCCATGGGGCGCGTGGGTCGGCAAACGATGCGGTACCAACGCCGACCGCGGTCGCGCCCGCCAACAGCATCGAAAATGCATCCTCACCCGAGCTCACGCCGCCAACTCCGAGAATCGGCACCTCCGGAAACGCCTCATGTACATCGCGAACGAGTCGGAGAGCGATTGCATGGATCGGTGGCCCCGACAGTCCGCCTCCGCCTTTGCCAAGGATCGGTTTCCGAGTACGAGGGTTGATCCCCAACCCCATCACGGTGTTGATCATCGTGACCCCGCTCGAACCCGCAGCCATAGCGGCCTCGACCATTGGGCGAATATCGGTGACGTTCGGGGAGAGCTTTGTGAGCACGGGAAGAGGTTTCCCCCATCCAGCGATCTCGGTGACGACGCTCGAGACGACTGAAGCCAGCGTGTGCGGATCATGCGCGAATACGTGCGAACGATCTTCGAGGTTCGGACAACTGGCATTAATTTCGATCGCGAACAGGTCCGCTGAACACGCCTCCAATGCGGCAGCGACTCCGGCGAAATCTTGGACGCGATGACCCCAAATCGACGCAATCACACGGGCGTCGACGGTACGCAATTTTGGGAGATCATGTTCGATCCAATCTGAGACTCCCCCGTTCTGGAGGCCGACGGCGTTGATCATGCCGGTGCCCATTGGAGCGACTCGAGGGGCCAGATTCCCTTTCCACGCTTCGAGCGAGACTGACTTTGTGGTGACGGCCCCAAGCACCGCCGGGTCTCCCAATTCGGCGAGTTCGGCCCCGTGACCGAAGGTACCGCTTGCCGTCACGATTGGGCTCGCCAAAGTTGCACCCAAGAACTCGACACTCAGATCGACTGCACCATCAGCGGACGCGCGGCGACGAATGCCAGTCCAAGGCATCAGACTGGCCACCGCAACTGTCGATCCGCGTGATACTCCTGGAGTGGACGGACGGCCGGTTCGTGAGCGAGGGTCTCCGCGAGCCCCGCAGCAGCTGCAAGAGCCGCTGCGACTGTGGTGACGCAGGGAACGCCGTGCCGTGTGGCGGCGAGTCGAATGTGCCCACCATCACTCCGTGGACCCCGACCCCTCGGCGTATTCACAACAAAATCGACGTCACCCGACGCGATCAGGTCGACGGCGTCGATTCCTTCAGCATCTCCGACCTTTGCAACGACTCGATCGACGGGGATGCCCGCGTCACGGAGCAGTGCGGCGGTGCCGGTCGTCGCGACGAAGCGCAGACCAAGATCTGAAAGGCGGCGTGCTGCTTTCAAACCCACCGCTTTGTCTCGATCGGCGAGCGAGAAGAAGATCGTGCCCTTGATCGGCAACGCGTTGGACGCGGCGGCTTGGGACTTGGAGAAAGCCAGCCCGAAACTCCGATCGATCCCCATCACCTCACCCGTCGAGCGCATCTCCGGGCCGAGCACGGTGTCGACCTCGGGGAATCGATTGAATGGAAGCACGGCCTCTTTGACTGCAACGTGTCCTTCTGCTGCAGGTGGCATCAAGAGCCCTTCATCGCGAAGTTCTTTGAGCGTGGCACCGACCATGACTCGGGCCGCAACCTTTGCAAGGGGCACTCCGGTGACTTTCGAGACGAACGGCACCGTGCGTGAGGCCCGCGGGTTTGCTTCGATCACCGAGACCTGCCCGACCCCGTGTTCGTACTGCACCGCGAACTGCACATTCAAGAGCCCTTGCACGTTGAGCGCATTCGCCAGCGCGACCGTATGCCGCTCGATCGTCGCAAGGATTTCAGCATCAAGGGTTTGCGGCGGGAGGGCACATGCCGAGTCGCCGGAATGCACGCCCGCTTCTTCGATATGTTCCATGATTCCGCCGATGATGACTTCACCGCTGCAGTCACGGACTGCGTCGACATCGACTTCGATCGCCTCTTCCAAGAAACGGTCGATCAGCGCCGGACGCTCACTACTCAGACCGCCTTCACGACCCAAGGAGCCTGCTGCACCGAGCTCGACCATCGCGGCCCGCAATTCGGCTTCGCTGTACACGATCTGCATGGCCCGGCCGCCGAGCACATAGCTCGGTCGGACCAAGACCGGGTAACCGACGGAATCCGCGATGGCCGCCGCGGTATCGGGATCGGCTGCAGTGCCCCCGGGGGGTTGGGGAATGCCGAGTTCCTCGCACAATGCATTGAACTGCTCGCGATCTTCGGCGAGATCGATTGAAGATGGAGCGGTTCCCAGAATCGGAATGCCTACGGCTTCCAATGCGGGTGCCAACTTGAGGGGCGTTTGACCGCCGAGCGAAACGATCACTCCGCGGAGTTCCCCACCGTCGGCAGCGACACGCACCAACGCGTCGCACACGTTCCGCACATCTTCTATGGCGAGTGGCTCGAAGAAGAGGCGGTCCGAGGTGTCGTAATCCGTCGAGACCGTTTCGGGATTGCAGTTCAACATGATGGTTTCGAATCCCGCGTCTCGCAGCGCGAATGCCGCATGCACACAGCAGTAGTCGAATTCGACTCCCTGCCCGATGCGGTTCGGTCCCGAGCCCAGGATGACCACGGCCGGCCGCGTCAGAGGCGTGAGCTCGTCCTCATCTTCGTAGGTGCCGTAGTGGTACGGGGTCTGCGCGGAAAACTCGGCTGCACAGGTGTCCACGGTCTTGTATGTGACACGCACTCCGGCTGCCTCGCGCATCGCACGCACCCGGTCGCCATCAATGCCCCAGAGGTACCCGAGCTGACGGTCGCCGAAACCGTATTGCTTGACGCGCTTCCAATCACGAGCGTTCCACCGAGCCGGATCGGAGGCCGCAACCTGTACGCGCAGCTCGCTGATCTGGCGGATTTGATCCAAGAACCACGGGTCAATTCCAGTGACCTGGTGTAGTCGTTCCACCGTCGCGCCTCTGCGGATCGCGGCTTCGACATGGAAGATCCGGTCAGGGGTTGGGATCGCCGTGGCGGCGACCAGTGACTCGAAATCGAGGGCGTCATATTCAACCTCGCCGGGATCGGCGTTGAGGCCGAACCGTCCGGTCTCCAATGAGCGCAGCGCCTTCTGCAAGCTCTCGGTTTGTGTGCGCCCGATGGCCATGACCTCGCCCACTGATTGCATCTGGGTACCCAGCACTCCCGAGGCGCCGGGGAGTTTTTCAAATGCCCATCGGGGGATCTTTGTCACCACGTAGTCGATCGTCGGTTCGAATGAAGCGGGCGTCTCTCCGGTGATGTCGTTTCGGATTTCGTCGAGGGTGTAACCAACTGCCAGCCTCGCTGCAATCTTGGCGATCGGAAAACCGGTTGCCTTTGAGGCCAATGCGGAGGAACGCGACACTCGCGGGTTCATCTCGATGACGATCATGTGGCCGTTCTCGGGATTGATCGCGAACTGGATGTTCGAGCCTCCGGTGTCAACTCCGATACGCCGGATGCATGCGAACGCCGCATCCCGCATCTTCTGGTATTCGACGTCGGTCAGGGTCTGCACTGGTGCCACCGTGATCGAATCTCCAGTGTGGACACCCATCGGATCGAAGTTCTCGATGGAACAAACAACAACGACATTGTCGGCGGTATCGCGCATGAGCTCGAGCTCATATTCCTTCCAACCCACAACGGACTGTTCGATAAGGATTTCGCCGATCGGTGAGGCCACCAGTCCACGGTCGGCAATGTGTTCCATTTGCTCAGGTGTGTGCGCAATCCCAGTACCGGAACCACCGAGAATGAAACTCGGGCGCACGATCAGCGGGTATCCAACTTCGTCGGCAACCCGAAGGGCTTCTTCGACGGTGTATGCGAACCCAGAACGAGGGACGTCCAGCCCGATCTCGATCATTGCTGCTTTGAACTTCTGGCGATCTTCGGCGGTATGAATCGATTCGATGTTCGCGCCGATCAGTTCGACGTTGTAGCGATCGAGTACTCCGGCTTCATGTAGTCCGACCGCGAGATTCAGCGCGGTTTGACCGCCAATTGTGGGGAGCAAAGCATCCGGACGTTCCTTCGCGATAATGCGCTCAATCGTGGGCACATCGAGCGGCTCCACGTAGGTCGCATCTGCGAATTCAGGATCCGTCATGATCGTGGCTGGATTCGAATTGACGAGAATGACGCGGTAGCCCTCCGCACGCAAGACCTTGCAGGCCTGGGTCCCCGAGTAATCGAACTCGCAGGCCTGCCCGATGACGATCGGGCCGGAACCGATGATGAGGATCGAATGAATATCGTTGCGGCGAGGCATTAGCGGCGCGCCTCCATCAAATCGGTGAACTGAGCAAACAGATATGAAGCCTCGTGCGGTCCGGGGCCCGCCTCCGGATGATGTTGCACGGAAAACGCACCCGCAGTCTCGTGACGAATGCCTTCGAGCGTCCCGTCATTCAGATTTCGGTGTGTCGCGACAACGCCAGTGGGAAGGGACTCGTCCACGACCACGTAGTTGTGATTCTGTGCGGTGATTTCGATCGTGTTTCGTTCAAGATTGCGCACCGGGTGATTGCCTCCGTGATGACCGAACGGCATCTTTTCGGTGGTCGCTCCGAGCGCCAGACTCAGAATCTGGTGGCCCAGGCAAATGCCGAAGATCGGCACCGTTCCGAGCAGCGACTGCACTTCGGTTTGGACGCCCTTCACGGCGGCGGGGTCACCTGGCCCATTGGAAAGGAACACCCCATCGGGCTTTCGGGCCAACACATCGTCTGCGCTGGTGCCAGCGGGAACCACGTCAACCGAACAACCCGCGAGTTGGAGTTGGCGAATGATCGTTCGCTTCATTCCAAAATCGAAGGCCACAACCGAGAACTTCGGTTGCTGGGTGTCAACACGATACGGAGCCTTCGTGGATACCCCGTGTGCGAGATCCATACCGTCGGTGCCAAGCGCTGTTGAGGCGGTGAGACGCACGAGCGATTCATCCGCCCCGAAGGCGGCCGGCACCGCTCCCGCAGAACGGATGTGGCGTGTCAACCGGCGTGTGTCGACACCCGTGATGCATGCAACACCGTGCTTCTGCAAATAGTCCGGGAGCCCCGTGGCGCTACGCCAATTTGAAGCCAGCTCCGAAAGTTCGCGGACGATCACCCCAGCACATTGTGGAACGCCCGACTCGTCGTCGTCTGGATTCGTTCCGTAGTTACCGATGTGCGGATACGTGAACATGATGATCTGTCCCGCATAGGACGGATCCGAAATGATCTCCTGGTACCCGCTCAGGGCCGTGTTGAATACTGCTTCGCCCGATGCGACGCGCTCTGGGTGCTCCGCCAGCGCGCCAACCACTTCACCTTCGAAGATCGCGCCGTCGGAGGTGACGAGACAGCCGCTGCGCCGGGGAAGTCGTGTATTCATCGTGTTGGCTCCTCATTGCGGACGACGATTTCTCCGCGGTTGATGGTGTGC
The DNA here is from genome assembly GCA_049642885.1 of Acidimicrobiia bacterium. Lineage (GTDB taxonomy): Bacteria > Actinomycetota > Acidimicrobiia > IMCC26256 > JBARPG01 > JBARPG01. The sequence goes on from JBARPG010000184.1 coordinate 5,685, forward strand.
CGCGTCTTTCCGCGGAAGGTACGGCCCGCCCACGGCGTGTTCAGCGACTTCGACGCGAGGTGCTCAGGCACCACAGTCCATTCGCGAGCGGGGTCAATGACACAGAGGTTCGCGGGCTCTCCAGTAGCGACGGGACGGCCCTGTGTGTGCATCGATGCGATGCGCGCAGGATTCCATGACATTGCGGCCAGCAGTTGTTGGATGCTGATTGCGTCTGTGTGAACGAGTTCGCTGAGGCCCACCGCGAGCGCGGTTTCGACACCGAGCATGCCCGGAGGTGCCTCTTGAAATGAGCGCTCTTTTGTCGCGGGTGCATGCGGAGCGTGATCGGTTGCGATCGCGTCGATGGTCCCATCCGCGAGAGCGATACGGAGGCCGTCGCGATCGCGTGCCTCTCGAAGCGGCGGATTCATCTTGAAGTTCGCGTTGAATTCGGCACACGCGTCGTCCGTCAGCACCAAGTGTTGCGGGGTGCACTCGGCCGTGACGCGCACACCACGTGCCTTTGCTTCACGGACCAGCCGAGCGGAGTCGGTAGTCGACATGTGCAGCACGTGATAGCGCCCTCCTGTGGCCTCGGCGATCAGCAAGTCGCGCGCCACGATCACCGTTTCGGCAAGTCCAGGACGTCCAGGAATCCCGAGCTTGGTGGAGAGTTCTCCTTCGTTCATGGCTCCGCCGGCAACGAGGGTGGCATCTTCTGCGTGCTGTGCGATGACAGCTTCGGGAAGCATCCGCGCATATTCGAATGCGCGCCGCATCAACGATGCGTCAGCGACGCAGTCACCGTCATCGGTGAAGATCCGGACACCAAGGTCGTAAAGCTCCCCCATCGGCGAAAGTTGTGTGCCCTCGCGTCCGAGTGAAATACACCCTGCGACGTGCACCGAACACAGCGCTCGCCTCCCTTTCTCGAGGGCGGCGGCAACAACTGGCGCCGCGTCGAATGGTGGAATCGTGTTCGGCATTGCGACGACTGCCGTGAACCCGCCGAGGGCAGCGGCCCTCGATCCGGTTTCGATGGTTTCGGCATCTTCTCCACCCGGCTCTCGAAAGTGCACCTGAATGTCGACGAGTCCGGAGCTCACGATTGCGCCGTGGGCATCGAGGACGGTCGCCCCGTTTGGAAGCCCAAGCGCCGGACCAACCTCGACGATCACCCCATCAGTGACGAGAACGTCGCTGATGATGTCCGTGCCAGCACAATCCAGAATCCGTCCGCCGCGCAGGAGCACACTGCCGAGGTTGCGTTCGCTCATAGTCCTTCCCCGCTTCCGAGAAGTCTGTACAACACGCTCATGCGCACGGCGACCCCCGCACTCACTTGTTGCGATACCAGTGAACGCGGTCCGTCTGCGACGGCAACGTCGATTTCGCTCCCGCGGATCATCGGTCCGGGATGCATCACCACCGCATCCTCCTTCATGGCTCGGCTGCGGGCGACCGTGAGGCCATACCGTTCGTAGTACTCGCGCATCGTCGGCACAAATTGCGTCGCAGCTCGTTCCGCTTGCACACGGAGCACGCAGGCGACGTCGATATTTCCGAGTTCCGCGTCGAGGTCATATCCGATCGTTACACCCCAGCGATCGCACTCATCGGGGATGAAGGTCGGAGGCCCGATCAAAACGACCTCGGCTCCGAGTGCTGTCATGGCCTGAACATTGGAGCGGGCAACTCGTGAATGTCGAATGTCTCCGATGATTCCAATCCGGCGGCCTTCAAGGGTTCCGAAGTGGCGGGTCAGGCAGTAGGTGTCCAACAAGCCTTGGGTCGGATGCTGATGTTGACCATCGCCCGCGTTGATCACACAGGTGTCGAACCATGTTGAGATGAGATGCGGCGTACCCGATGCGTGATGCCGTATAACAACTGCATCCGCGCCCATTGCAATCACCGTCGCGATCGTGTCGCGCAGACTCTCGCCTTTGCTCACCGAAGAATTCGCGACCGCAAGGCTCATGACGTCTGCGCCAAGGCGCTTTGCAGCCGTTTCGAAACTCACTCGGGTGCGGGTCGAGTTCTCGAAGAACACGATGGCAACCGTCTTGCCGTTGAGCGCCGGGACCTTGGGCACCTCGCGGGTCAATACTTCGGCGAAGGCATCGGTTTGGCGAAAGAGTGCTTCGTAGTCGCTCGGCTGCCATCCTTCGAGCGTCAAGAGATGCTTCATCGACCTGGCCCCCACAGTTCAACTGAGTCGCCGACATGGTCAGACTCCTCCAAACGCACCCGCACATCTTCGGCAAGTTGGGTCGGGATGTTCTTGCCGACGTAATCCGCGCGGATGGGCAACTCACGACCGCCGCGATCGATGAGCACCGCAAGCTGGATCGCTCCAGCGCGACCGAATCCCGCGAGGGCGTCGAGGGCGGCACGAATCGTGCGTCCGGTCATGAGCACATCGTCAACGAGGATCACGGTACGCCCGGTGACGTCGACGGGAATGTGCGTGACGCCTGCCGTCAACAGCGGGCGCAGCATTGCGTCGTCGCGATGAAATGCAATGTCGAGCGCACCAACGGGAATCTCCACCTTCTCGAATGAGGAAATGGCATCAGCAATGCGTCGAGCAAGAACTGCTCCGCGCGTGAGCAGCCCGACAAGGACGATTTCTTCGACACCGTGATTGCGCTCGAGAATTTCGTGGGCAATGCGAACGATGGCCCGCCTCAAGTCGTCCGCAGAAAACACCGAGGTGCGCAACGCAAGATCTGCCTCGAGTGGGACGGGGAGAACCTGGGCTGTGCGTGCCGCGCCGCTGCGCGTCGGAGGCTCGGGGGCCATGGTGCTCACAGGCATTCTCTCCTCGCCGTCGAGAACTCACAGGATCTCGTTTACGGTCGAACATCGACGGTATCACACCCGCCGATGATCAAAGTCCGTGGAGCTCCCGCGCCGAAAGACTCCAGGGAAAATGCGTCTATTGCTTGGCCGCTTCCGCGTTCTTCGCCGCCAGAGCCATCTGTTCCATTCGCGCAAAAATCGGCATTTCTTCGGTGCCAATTTCGCTCAGGAGGCGCTGTTCAAGCAGCTCTGGGGTCCACCGACCATCGAGACGCATTTCGCGCACTTCCTGCGGCTGATTCCACACTGCGACGGTGCCGCCGTTGGCCGTGTAGATCTGCCCCGTGATTTGCCGTGCCTGCTCCCCCAGCAAATACACGACGAGCGGTGCAACATCTTCCGGCTCGCCCATCTCGAGTCCGAATGGGACTTGCCCGCTCATGCGTGAGCGTGCAACCGGAGCGACGCAGTTCGCCGTTACGCCATACTTCTTCATGCCAGCCGCCGCTGAACGCACGAGCGAGACAATTCCGCCCTTTGCGGCCGCATAGTTGGCCTGTGCGATCGATGCGGCAAATGCTCCAGAGGTGAACCCGATGAGCGTCCCGCTCTTCTGTTCCCGCATTGCGGCCGCCGCAGCTCGAAACACCGTGAACGTGCCTTTGAGGTGTGTTTCGATGACCGGGTCCCAGTCCTCTTCAGTCATGTTGAAGAGCATGCGTTCGCGCAAAATGCCAGCGACGCACACGACTCCGTCGATCGAGCCGTACGTGTCGATTGCCGCTTGGACAATGCGAGAACCGCCCTGCATCGTCGTAACGGAATCCACGAGCGGGATTGCAGATCCACCCGCCGAGGTGATTTCTTCGACAACAGAACGGGCCACCGTGTCATCGGGGTCCTTGCCGTCCATAGTCACACCAAAATCATTCACGACGACATTGGCTCCGGCTTCAGCACAAGCCAGCGCGACTGCGCGCCCAATGCCTCTCCCTGCTCCGGTTACCGCGATCGTTTTTCCTGCGAGATAGCTCACGAGTTCCTCCATTGAGATCAAATCTGAGCGTAGAAGCAAAGACGTCACGCCATGAGATCGGAGCTGCGGCTCTATCGAGTTCGAGGATCTGACTGTTTCATCGAAGCGGTGACAAGCATGTCGAGAAACTCACTCATCAGGTGGTAGCGATACACCGATTCCCATTGCGGATGGTCGGGGCCAACATCCAAGAACTGCTCTTCCTCACTGATGTCGAGCTGTGAGCCGAGGCGCAATCGAACCTCATTCACGACCTTGCACCATCGATCAAGATCCTCATAGCTGATGTCGATCTTCGTACCGCGGCGCTCGTTCGGAGCGGCTTCGAGCGCCCGCCGCATGAGCCCAACCGCGCCGAGCTTCTCGGCAGCCATGTCCGCGTGTACGTGTGATTGCCAGTGCGCTTCCGCTTCATCTTCGGTCGGATCAAGATACGCACGCGGATAGATACGTTGGTGAGCGGGATCAACGTTCCCATCCGGACCGATCGCTGGAGTGTGCAACCAGTCTTCGTGTTCCGAAAGAATTGCGGTGAGAAGATCAACGACCTGTACGTCAAGGAGAATGCTGATGCCCTTGCCGCCGCGGAGCTTTTTGATCACTATGCCTGCTCCATCGTGGCCCAGAGGCCATAGCCATGCAGTTGAGCGACGTGCGCCTCAGCCTGTTCCCGGGTGCCATCGGCAACGACGGCGCGTCCTTCGTGATGCACCTGCAGCATCAACGTGGTTGCCTTCTGTTTCGAATGCCCGAAGAGTTTGCGGAGCACCATGACCACGTAGCTCATTAGGTTCACGGGGTCGTTCCACACGACAACAATCCACGGGTGTGCAATATCGGGCACGCCCTCGTCGATTGGCTCTTCGACCTCGACAGGAGCAACGAAGGTCACTGCGCTGCTCCCGGCCGCGCCTCGATCGCGATCTTTCCCAAGAGGCCGTTGACGAAACGTTGAGATTCTGCCGTCGAGTACTTCCGCACGAGTTCCACTGCTTCAGAAACCACGACCGCCGTCGGAATCTCGGGACAGTGCGCAAGCTCGAATGTCGCGAGCCGCATCGCCGCCCGATCCAACAACGGCATCCGCGAAACAGTCCACTGTTGTGAGTATTCGTCGAGGAGTGCGTCGATTTCGACCCGGTGCGCTTCGATACCGATCAACCGCTCGGTCACGAACGGCTCGAGCTCATCGCCTTGTGACTCAATGATCTTGGCGGCAGAAACCTCGCGCAGATCCATTTGGTAGATCAGGCCGAGCAATCGATCGCGCTGTTCACGTCGTGACCCGAACTCGGGAATGCGCGAGGGTTGGCTCGGAGGAGCCGCAGTTGGCGGATTCACGCTCGTGCGAGATATTCGCCGGTGCGCGTGTCGACCTTGACGCGCTCCCCGGATTCGATGAAGAGCGGAACTTGCACGATGAGCCCGGTTTCCAATGTTGCGGGCTTGCGGGCACCACTGACGCGGTCGCCTTGCAGCCCGGGCTCCGTTTCGGTGATGACGAGCTCGACTGATGCCGGCAGCTCCACACCGACGATCTCATCCCCAAAGAACGGGATCTGAGCAGAGTCGCCTTCTTTGAGGTAGTTCACGGCGTCGCCGAGCTTCTCGGGGGGAATACTGATCTGGTCGTACGAATCATTGTCCATGAACACATATGCCGAACCATCTCGGTAGAGGTATTGCATATCGCGCTTGTCGATCTGCGCGTATCCGAGCTTCTCGTCCCCGCGGAAGGTGCGCTCGATGACGGCACCGGTTCGCGCGTTCTTCAGTTTGGTGCGGACGAACGCGCCGCCCTTTCCAGGCTTGACGTGCTGAAAATCGACGACGGTCATGAGACCTTCCGGCAAGTTCAGCGTGACGCCATTTTTCAGGTCATTTGACGAGATGCTCACAGCGAATCCTTCGGGCTTTGTGTCAATACGCGGGGTGCATCATGTGTGACGTACAGAGTGTCTTCAATGCGGACGCCGCCGACTCCGGGGAGGTAAATCCCTGGTTCCACCGTCACGATGGTGCGGTCAGCAAGCGTACCATCCGCGGTCGCCGCAACTCGTGGGGCTTCGTGTACTTCAAGTCCGACGCCGTGCCCGGTGCCGTGCACGTAATAGTCGCCATATCCGCCAGCGACGATCGGTTCCCGTGTCGCGGCGTCGACTGCGGCGAGCGCGACGCCAGCCCGAGCGGCCACCACTCCCGCCGCTTGAGCCTGCGCAACGAGGTTGTAGATCTCACGGAGCTTGGGCGGTGGGTCGCCCACGGCGACGGTTCGCGTCATGTCTGAGCAATAGGACTCGACGACGCACCCAAAATCACAGACAACGAGGGTGTCTCGCGGAATGTGTTCGGCCGTCGGGCGCGCGTGCGGGAGCGCACCACGACTCCCCGCGGCGACAATCGGCTCGAAGCTCATCGCACTCGCACCCAACCTCCGCATCGCGAATTCGAGCTCCAACGCGAAATCGATCTCTGAAATGCCCTCGACAAGGTGGCCTCGAACGGATGCAAATGCCGCGTCGGCGATGGCACATGCTGCGGCAATCCGTTCGACTTCGCCCGCATCTTTTTGGATGCGCTGTTTCTCCACGATCATGCTCGTCGCAACCCATGTTGCGCCCTGGCTGAGCCTGGCCTGCAAACCGATGCTCAGGTACTCGGCCTCGCACCCCACGACGCCGACGCACAGCGGCGCGATCGCGTCGCTCATCGCAGAGTCGCTGCTGACGATCGCGATCTGCATCGACACGCCAGCGTCCGCGATTTGTTCGGCAGCTTGTGTTTCGTAACGCCCGTCGGTCAGGAGCCATGCATCATTCGCTGTAAGCACGACGATTCCGGCGGAACCCGTGAACCCACTCAGATATTGGACGTTCGGAAGGTGCGTGACGATGAGCGTGTCGATCTCGTCGAAACCGGAACGCACACGATCGCTGCGTGCTGCAATATCGAGCGCGGGCAACGCTGCCAGATCAACCGCGGTCGTCACCGTGACGGGCGCTCGGTGTGCACTGCGATGGCTGCCTCCGCGGCGATTGCATATCCGACGGAACCGAGCCCAGCAACAATTCCTGTGGCAACGGGCGAGATCACTGAGATACGGCGCCATTCCTCGCGGGCGTGCACATTGGAAAGGTGCAATTCAATAATGGTGCCGGAAAACGCCGCCAAAGCATCTGCGATTGCGAAGGAATAGTGCGTGAAGGCACCGGGGTTGATCACAATCGCGTCTGCAGCAGTTCGCGCACTGTGGATCGCTTCGATCATCTCGCCTTCGGAGTTGAACTGCGCGGAGGAAAAGGACCAGCCGCGTTCGAGGGTTGCTGACTCGGCTAGCGCCACGCAGTCAGCCAGCGTTGTCGTCCCGTATATCTCGGGTTCTCGCTCGCCGAGGAGATTGAGATTCGGTCCGTTGATCAAGAAGAGCGCTGGCACATTTACCTTTCACCGGCGTCATGGGCGCTGTGTGTGGCCGTGATCCCGACGCGCTCTAGGGCTCCTGCGATAGCCGAGGCAGGTGGGTCATCCACGCGTTTCATATCGTCTCCGGAACGAAGCATGAACGTCAGTCCCCCGGCGGCTTTCTTGTCACGTTTCATCAGCGAAACGATACGGCCTGCATCGCACCCAGACGGGGCATTCGTTGGCAAGCCGAGTGAGCTCACAATCTCGTAATGACGATCGGTTGCTTCGAGTGACAACAGCCCGAGGGCGCATGCGAGCTCCGCAGCGAATATAAGGCCGATCGCTATCGCTTCACCGTGTAACAGCTCGTGATGCGTTTCGATCTCGAGCGCGTGGCCGAGCGTGTGTCCGTAGTTGAGCGATGCTCTCCGTCCCGATTGTTCCAGCGGATCGTCCATCACGACATCGGCCTTCAACTGCACACACCCATGGATGACGCGGGTGAGCAGGCCGGTATCGCGCGACCGCAAGCTCGAAGAACCAGAACGGACCAAGGAATCCAGCCCATAGGCCGCGTCGAACTGCGGCCCCATGAGCGCGTATTTGGCGATTTCACCGAGACCGGCGACGTATTCGCGTTCTGGCAGCGTGGCGAGCACTAACGGATCGATGGTGACGGAGGCAGGTTGGTGAAATGCACCGATCAGGTTCTTTCCTTCGGGCAAGTTCACGCCCGTCTTGCCACCGACCGAAGAGTCCACCATGGCGAGGAGCGAAGTCGGCACCTGATGCACCGCGATTCCCCGGTGGTAGATCGCTGCAGCGAAACCGGCGATGTCACCGACCACACCGCCCCCCAGTGCGATCACGGCATCATCCCGAAGGAGCCCGCGCGCGGCGAACTGCCGGCACAGTGT
>JBARPG010000185.1:0-2845 GCA_049642885.1 Acidimicrobiia bacterium
ATACGAGCGAGGCGAGCGGAAGCTCGTCATCCTCCATCAAGGATTCATCGAGTAGCAGCGAACCGACTGAAACAAGCTCATCGAAGTCCGCGGGTGGCCCTGAATTCAAGGCGGTGGTCGAGACTTCAGATCTCGGTGGGATCAATCTCGGCGCGCCGACCGAGAGCACGGTTACCCAATTGAAGGCGCTTCTCGGGGATCCAACTCGGAACGAGGGTTGGAATGAAGGTTGCCCTCTCGATGGTCCGGACCTGAACGAACGAGCCGTTTCATGGGGGTCCCTGCAGGTTGACTTCGTCCGCGACGATTCGAGCGGGGATGGAACCTTGGCCGGTTGGACCTACCACGTCGATCCAGTGACATTCGCTGGGAAGGCTGGCGGACCGACCCCGGAACAGATCGTTCTGCCCAGTGGCGTGCATTTCGGCACCCCGATCTCAGAGGCCGGCACTGCCGTCGGGCATGCTCCTGAGGATTTCGAGCTGGTTGGGGTCACGTGGATCACCACAGAGACATGGACCCTGTCCGCGGATGCGCTCGGATCGAGCGAACCGCTGACGACAGCAGCAGTTCCGACCATTTTTGTGTGTGAATAGTGCCATCCTGAGACCTGTCACAGGTGCCCTCTAAGGTGCATCTATGGGGATAACAGCGGTGATGTTCGGGTTGGTTGGTCTTGCGTGCGGCCTCGGAATCGGATTTTGGCAAGTTTCGCGAGTTCGGCAATCAGGGTTTGTGGCGGAGCGAGCCGGGCAGGAACGCGAGTCCGGACTTCGCGAAGAAATCGCAAGACTCAGTGCCGAACAACGAACCGATGAGGAACAGCTCAAGGTCTTTCGGTCCGTTTCCCAAGAGGCGTTGGCGGCTCAGACCCAAAGTCTCGTGCAAGTCGCGGAAGCGAAATATGGAGGGCTGCAGAAGACGACTGATGCCCTGCTGAGTGGCCATTCAAAAACGATCATCACCGGGCTCGCGGAAATGGGCGAACGAATCGAGCGCTTGGAAAAGGAGCGCGCTGATCACGCGACAACCTTGCGCACAATGGTGCAACAGCTCTCTGCGGCGCATGATGCGACCCGTAAGGAAACGGCAAGCCTCACATCGGCATTGCGGGATAACCGCGTGCGCGGGGCGTGGGGTGAAACTCAGCTTCGGCGGGTGCTCGAACGATCTGGTCTCGAGCGTCACGTCGATTTCATCGAACAGCGTGGCGCAACTGATGGGATCGCGAGCGGACGACCTGATGTTGTGATTCCACTCGCGAATGGTCGCAGCGTGGTTATCGACGCAAAGGTGCCGCTCGACGCATTCTTGAGCGCAGCGAACGAAACCGATCCTGATCGTGAGCGGGAGTTTCAGGTAGCTCATGCGAAGGCGGTGTCGCTGCACGTCAACGCGTTGGCAAGTCGCGACTACATCGGGAAAGTCGATGGCGCCGTCGACATGGTCCTGTTGTTCCTGCCGGGTGACGCATTCTTGGCCGCGGCTCTTGACGCAGACCCGTCACTGTTTGATGCGGCTGCATCCAAAGGCGTCTACCTCGTGACCCCCGCATCGCTCATGCCGGTACTCGGCGGTATCGCTGCTGGGTGGCGCCAATTCCAGGCGCAGCAATCTGCAGTGGAGATCCAGGCCCTCGGTACCGAGTTATACGACCGCATTGCCGTATTCGCAGAGCACTACAACAAAGTCGGTCGAGCATTGAACAGCACCGTCGCCGCCTTCAACACCTCAGTCGGTTCGCTCGATTCGCGCCTAATCCCCACTGCCCGGCGGCTATCGGAAAGCGGTGCTCGAACGAACAAGGAACTCGGTGAACCCTCGGAGATTGACGAGCGTTCACGACAGATCCGTGCGGTCGAGCCCCAGCCCAATGTGTTGCCACTGACAGGTGACGAAGAATCGAACGGCGAAGCCACCGCCTCGTTCTGAGATGTCGTGACATGCTGGGCAGACTGAGCTCATGCAGATCACCTACCTCGGCCATGCTGGCATCCACATCGAGACGGAACACGGCAGCATTGTTTGTGACCCGTGGTTCACTCCAGCGTATTTCGGGTCATGGTTTCCCTATCCGCGAAACGATCGCCTCGATCGGACGGCGTTCCGCTCGCCGACCTACCTCTTCGTGTCGCACCTGCACCGCGATCACTTCGACGCCGACATCCTCAGAGAGTTCGATCGATCGACGACGATTCTGCTGCCTGACTTCCCGATGCCGCATCTCCGCGAAGAGTTCGAAGCACTCGGCTTCACCAACTTCTTCCAGACGAAGAATGGGGAGCTGCACGAGCTGAACGGTCTCAAAGTTGGGATCCTCGCACTGTCCTCGCCGGGTGACGGGCCGGCGGGAGACTCAGCACTGTTTGTGGACGACGGGACGACGCGGCTCTTGAATCAGAATGATGCGCGCCCAATCGACTTCGCTTCACTGACATCGGGCGGCGAGATCCACGCGCATTTCCTGCAGTTTTCGGGAGCAATCTGGTATCCGATGGTCTACGACATGGACCCCGTCGAGAAGCAGACCCTCGCGCTCAACAAGCGAGCGAATCAACTCTCCCGAGCAACGCGCTACGTCACCGGAGTGAACGCTTCGCACGTGTTCCCAAGTGCAGGTCCGCCGTGCTTCCTCGATGACGACCTATTCAATCTGAACGATCTGGACCAGTCGCCCGACAACATCTTCCCGAACGCTCGAGCATTCGTGGCGGAAATCGGCGCGACCTCATCGTTCCCCACGGACCATGTGCATCACATCATTCCCGGATCGGTCATCACCATCGAAGGTCCGAAGGCGAGCATCGAACATCCGGGCGGCCAGGCGGCCGTTGACCACGCCCTC
>JBARPG010000186.1:0-4545 GCA_049642885.1 Acidimicrobiia bacterium
CGGCATGTCGATGGCGTTCTGCTCAGATCACGGTCCGGGACTCGCGGAGGATGAGTCGGACATTCCTCTCGGCGTGTTGGAACTCTGCGACGGAGTTGATTTCTTGATCCATGACGCGCAGCACACCATGGAGGAGTACCTCACGCGAAAGAGCTGGGGGCACTCGCCGATCGAGTATGCCGTCGACGTCGCTGCTGCTGCGGGAGTGCGGCGCCTCGGCTTTTACCACTTCGATCCGAACCACTCCGACGAAATGCTCGACCGGCATGTTGCCCACGGAATCGAACTCGCGGCAGCGGCCGGTTTGCCTGAGGTCATCGCCACGTATGAAGGTCTCAGTCTCGAACTGAGCAAGGAGCTTTCGTGGCAGTAACCGGTGTACCGGAAATTCATCCCGTAGATGAGCAGCTCTTCAAGGGCGCGCTCGGACGGTGGGCGAGTGGAGTGACGGTGATCACGGCAGCGACGGCTGATGGTCCCGTTGGGATGGCAGCAAGCTCGTTCTCCTCCGTGTCGAAAGATCCACCGCTTGTGTTGTTCTGCCCAGCGAAATCATCGAGCACCTGGCAACAGATGCAGAGCGTGAAACGATTCGGCGTGAACATTCTCGCCCACGATCAAGCCGACGTCTGTTCGGTCTTTGCACGGTCGGGGATTGATCGCTTTGCCGAAGTGGAATGGTCGGCAACCGAGTCGGGCACGCCCGCGCTGGCGGGGGTTTCGGTGTTCATCGAATGCAGTGTCGAATCGGTGCACGATGCCGGAGATCACGACATTGTCGTGGGTCGCATGGAATTGGTCGGCATTCATGAAGATGCACGTCCGCTCGTGTATCACAGCGGTCAATACGGCCGTTTCGAGGCCTGATCGAGTGGGATTCGCCGAAATACATCCGAGCGAAATTATCGACGGCATCATCCGAATTGTGCCGCAGCAATTCAGCGATGCGCGCGGGTCGTTCGTGGAATCGTGGCGAGCGGAGTGGACACCAAACGCGCCCGCATTCGTTCAGCACAATCTCTCGCGGCGCGTCGCTGGCTCGGTGGTCGGGCTCCATTATCACCACCGTCAGGCGGACTACTGGGTGGTGACTGAGGGGCGCATCATCGTCGGACTGGTTGACCTCCGACGATCCTCGCCGACCTTCGAGGCGGTTGAGTCCTTCGAGCTCGAATCGGGAATTGGGGTGTACATCCCGAAGGGAATTGCGCACGGCTTCGCCGCGTTGACCGACATCACGATGACCTATGCAGTGGATCAGTACTACGACCCTGAGGATGAGCTCGGCGTGGCGTGGAATGACCCGAAGTTTGGAATCGATTGGCAGATCACCGATCCGCTCGTTTCAGATCGCGATCGCATGAACCCACTGTTTCGAGATATTGCGCCCGGCGCACTTCCCTCATAGCGCGAACGGACTACAACCGTTGGGCCGATTCCCTCAGGTGGTCGCGGTCATCAGGGTGTGCAATCTCGGCGAGGGCGAAGGCACGTTCACGGACGGTGCGGCCACGCAAATGGGCGGAACCGAACTCAGTCACGACCAAATCAATGTGGTGCCGCGGCGTGGTGACGATGGCGCCGTGTGGCAGGAAGTCGACGATTCTGGGAACACGCACGCCTTCGACCGTTGACGAAGATGGCAAACAGATGAGGGAGCGATCTTCGAGTTCCAGTCCCGAAGATGCGACAAAATCCTCGTGCCCGCCGATTCCTGAAAATTGCGAACCTGACAGCGTGTCCGCCATGACTTGCCCGTAGAGATCGACTGCGAGCGCGCCGTTGATCGACACCATGAGGTGGTTCTTCGAAATGGTCTCGGGCGCATTCACCATGTCCACTGGCAAGAACCGCACCTCGTCGTTGTGGTCGAGCCAGTCATAGAGGTCGCGCGAGCCCGCGGCAAAGGTCGTGATCGACATTCCGTCGAACAGGTCTTTACGCGCGTTGGTGACTTTGCCTGCGAGGTGCAATCGCATGAGACCGTTCGTGAACATTTCAGAGTGGACTCCGTAGTCGCCGCCGGGGCCTTCCGCAAGAATGGTTGCAACCTGCGAAGGGATGCCACCGATTCCCGTCTGCAAGGTCGCTCCGTCCACGATGAACGTGGCGGCATGCGCCGCGATTGCGCGTTCCACGTCGTTCGGTGGTGCGTCGGGGAGTTCGAAGATCGGGCGATCCGACTCGACCATGATGTCGATCTCATCGATGTGCAATCGGTGCGCATGCTCCGGAGGCAGGCCGAAGGTGTACGGAAGCGCGGCATTGGTTTCGACCAATAACACGCGATCGGGGTCCTCTCCCGCTCGGCGTAACTCGCTGATGGTCGCGCCTGCATGGAGCCCGAGCGAGCAGTAGCCGTCTTTGTCGGGAGGGGTCGCGATCGTCGCGACTACTCGAGAGTGCATCTGCTCTGCAATGGGGGCGAACCGTCGAAAGTCGGCCGGGACGAACTCGACGCGGGCACCGCTATCTCGCAGAAATCGTTCGGCAGGTCCGAAGAATCCACTGCGATAGTTCACACCAGGGTGCAGGAATACTCCGTAGAGGTCTACGAGCAATGCGCCGCCGATCTCGAGATGCTCCCAGTCCGTCCGTTCGCCGAGCGCGTGCATGAATGCAGCGGGTTGGCCGGGTCCGAGGGGAACTCCGAGGGAATCGACGGGGTGCATCCGTGCGACGGCATCAGTAAGGCTCAGACGTTCAGTTGACATCCATTCAGTTTGCCAGGCGCGCGGGGTGATTTGTCCTCGTCGGAGAGCGCTCAGAGGGCGAATTGCACCGACGCTCGTGCTTCAACGTGTGGACGAACCAGGCGACCTGCGACGTCGGCATGCGCGGGGTGTTGCACGTATGTGGGGTAGTCATCAATGGAATCGAAATCAGCGACGACCGCATAGTCGAAGTTGCCCTCCGAGAACCCCACGTCTGGCCCAAAGCGGTAGGCCCTCAATGCTTCGATCTGATCTGGAAGCGTTGCAAGCCCGGCGGTGATCGCGGCGATCTCTGCCTCCGTCGTTCCTTCTTTCCACTGGAAGAGTGCGACGTGTCGAATCATGAAATGACCTTTCTCATTGTGAAGCTGGCGCTACTGGAGACCGGAGTATGCGCCGCCATCGACTTGGAGCGCGGCACCGGTGATGTAGTTGGCCGTGTCACTCGCAAGAAACGCGACGATCTTGCCGAAATCTTCTGGAGCACCAATACGCTTCGCAGGCACGGCGGCAGCGATCGCGTCAAGATTTCCGATATCGGCGAGGCGATCAGTCATATGGAATCCCGGTTGCACGGAATTGACCGTGATCCCGTCCGCGGCAACCTCGGTCGCGAGGGTCTTGAGGTACGCCGTCGCTCCAGCGCGTGCCGTATTCGAGAGCACCAAGGTGGCGATCGGCTGGCGAACCGACACCGACGTGATTGCAACGATGCGGCCGTGGCGCTGATCGCGCATACCGGGCAATGCTGCCTCGCACATTGCAATGGTCGAAAGACAGTTCAGTCGGAACGCAGCTTCGTAGTCCTCAATCGTCATCTCACCCGCGCGGCCGGGCGGTGGCCCGCCCGCATTTGTGACGAGCACGTCGAGTCCGCCGAGGCGCGCCGAGGCTTCGCGTACGAAGCTGGTCGCTTCTGCGGGTTCGCTCACGTCCGCAAGGATCCATGTTGCGGACGGCCCCAGCCTCTCGCACGCGGCAGTGAGCCCGCGTTCATTGCGACCGCAGATCACCACCTGAGCACCGTTGTCGACGAAGGCCTGTGCTGTCGCGAAACCGAGACCGTTCGAGGCTGCAGCGACAGCGACGCGGGCGCCGCTCAGTCCGAGGTCCACGGCAACCTCGCATAGAGCTCGCACGCGAGACAAATCTCCGTGACCGCGGCGAACGCCGCGGCGAACGCGACCACGAGTGCGAGGACCCATCCGATCCCCGCTGCGTCGGTGAACAGGGTGACCGAAGCCGCACCCAACAGCACCGCGGCGACGGTCGCTGCGAATCGTGGCGGGCGGGGATCTTCAAATTCTTCGGCCGGAGGAAGGCGTGGGGCGAGCACCTCGCGAAAGAACCGAATAAATAGGCCGTAATCAGGGCCAGCGACAAGGCCCGCGACCAAGATAACGGCGAGGGCGACGATTACCGATGGGATGCGAAATACCCACGCGAACGCGACGAAAAAGGCCACCATTGCTTGATTGAACCGCGGGATTCGCGCGTCGATCTGGTCAGGGGCATCTGCCATAGCGGGAGCGTACCGCGCCAAGGTATTCAAACTGCGAGGGGGACCGCTCTGGAACGCGAGTCCATCAGTTTCTTGCGAATCTGCTCATGTTCGATCAATAACCCGCCGATGCATCCAGCATCATGGACCTCGAAGAACTAGGTGGGAATGACGTCGTCGATCAGCCGCGTGGCGACGTTGCGCGAGCGCGTGAAGCGAACCGCAAACGACGATTGCTGAAAGTCGGCGGCCTCACTGCAGCCGTTGCCGTATACCTCTGGAGTTCGCTCCTGGGCGGACGGCCAGCATCGCTCGGAATGCCCTCGATTC
>JBARPG010000187.1:0-6483 GCA_049642885.1 Acidimicrobiia bacterium
AGCCGTGGTGATTCCCGGTGTTCTCAATAAGTCAACGGTCGGCCTCGTCAAGGTGCTGCCTGCGGTCGCGGCACGCAAACTCGCCAAATTTGTCGCCGAACACTGAGCGACAATTTCACGGTGCGATGCGGTAGATCGCACCCTCCTGACTCAGCACATAGGCACGGTTCAGATCGTCGGTTCCGAAACCGGTCGGTGATTTCACGTTGAGGCCCGTGGTTGCATGGCGCACCCTGGTGCCGGTCATCGTCAATCGTTCGACGACGCCCTTGCAGAAGTCGGCGAAGAGGTAGCTGCCGTCCCATGTGGCGAGCTTTGGATCACGGATGACAATGCCGCCGATTACGGCGCATGCTCCATCGTTGTGATTCATCTCGAAGATTGGCTCGACGAAGGTGCCTTCGGAGTGTTCGCCGAAAGGATGCTTGCCTTCGCGCCGGGACCACCCGAAGTTCTTCCCGGCGGCGGTTGCGAGAGGCACGCGGTCAACCTCTTCGTAATCACCTTGGCCGACGTCTGCGATCCATATCGATTGGGTGACCGTGTCGATCGTGAAGCGGTATGGATTGCGTAGGCCCATGAGAAAGATTTCGGGCCGACCGCCGCCGCTGACGAACGGATTTCCGCGGGTCGCGCGGTAGGGGCGTCGTGCGTTGGGTGTGGGCGTGATCCGGAGCAGTTTTCCGAGCATCGTTTTCGGCGACTGAGCATTCCCGCCTTTGAGATGCCCATCGCCGTCGTCACCGGCCCCGCCCCCGTCACCAAGCGCGATGAGCAGATTCCCGTCACGATCGAATCGAATCGTCCCACCATTGTGATTCGATGCCGGCTGGTGCACCCGAAGTACCGAATGCTCCGCTCCCAGCGAGCCATTTGCTCGAACATCAAAGCGGCTGACCTGTGTGTCGCCGTCTGGGCGCCGTGAGTAGTGCACGTACAGGTGCGTGCCCGATGGGTCCCACGCAATCGAAAGCAAGCCTTGTTCACCTTCGTTGATGACCTTCGAGCGAATATCCAAGATCCTCGTGCGATGGCGCCCGTTCGCGTCGGCGCGAATCACCCGCCCGGCTTTTTCGGCCACGTACACCATCTTCGGTGCGCCGTTGCGAGTCACGAAGTCGATTGGCTCATCGAAGCGCCCCCACAGCTGCAAATGCACGTTCGGTTGTGCGGGCGGTTTGACGGCCGGGGCCATTCCGACCGGGACGACCACGCTCGCTCCAAAAACGACTATCGCGGCTGAGATCCGGGGGAGCGCTATGGAGCAGTGTCGACGACGCATTGCAGCACGGTAGCAATGCGAATCGTGCACAAACTCGCCCTCGCCGTCGTGCAGGTGTACACTGAGACCTCGTCCGATAACACTCCCGCTCTGGGAACGTGTTCGCTGCACTTGCTTTGCAGTTGGCGTCGGAATCCTTGCAATTCTCAAAACGATTGCCGGGACCTGATGCGAAGACGTATTTCCAATTCAGTTGCCGGAATCCCGGCGTTCACAGGAGCTCCAATGAGCACTGAAACTTCCACCTCCGATCCCTCCACACTCGGATCGAAAGACCGCGCCGAACTCACGACCATTGCGAGTGCACTCGGCATCAAGGGTGCGAGCCGCCTCAAGAAGTCGGAGCTCGTCGACGCAATTTCTGGCGCCAACGGCGGTACGGGAGACGGGGCCGCGACTCCGCCGAAGCGCATTTCCTCGAAGCGCGCCAGTGAGCTGGCCGCCGATTCGATCGATGCGATTATCGCTGAGGAAGAACGGCTGGCCAGTCAATCTGACGGCCGACCTGACGACGACCTGATCGTGAAACGTGCCCCCAAACCAAAGGCGATTGTGATCCCTCCCCCAGATGGAACCCCAACAGATGCTCCGGCGCGTGATCGCTCTACGAGCACCGCCCCAGAAGCGGTATCCGCCGACAACGGAACCGAACGCTCAAATCGCGGCACGGGTGATCGTCCACGTCGCAACGAGAATCGCGGCCGCAACGACAACCGAACCGACAACCGCAACGGAGCGCGAAACGACGAGAACAGCGCGAACGACTTCGATGACATGGGAAACCGCAGCCGCAACAATCGTGGTCGCAACAATCGTGGTCGCAACAATCGTGGACGCGATCGCGAAACCGGTGGATACGACGCTCAGGTCGATTTCCAAGGTGAGCCTGTACCAGTAGCGGGTCTCCTCGACCTCCGCGACGAAGGATACGGATTCTTGCGGTGTTCTGGGTACTTGCCAGGTCGTCACGATGTGTATGTCCCCGCGCCGCTCGTGCGGAAGTTCGGATTGCGTCGCGGTGACTCGATTCGTGGGGCGAGCCGACCGCAGACCAGTACGGAAAAGTTCCCGGCACTGCTGCGCGTCGATGAGGTCAACGGCATGGACCCCGAGGTTGCTCGCGGTCGTGTTCGTTTCGAGGATTTGACTCCGCTGTTCCCCGATTCGCGTCTTCGTCTCGAGATGACTGATGACCCGCAGAATCTGACGGGCCGAATCGTTGATCTCGTAGCGCCCATCGGAAAAGGCCAGCGCGGGCTGATCGTGTCTCCGCCGAAGGCGGGAAAGACCACGATCATGAAGCACATCGTGAGTTCGGTTGAACAGAACAATCCCGAAGTTCACCTCATGGTCTTGCTCGTCGATGAACGCCCCGAAGAAGTGACTGACATGCGTCGCCACGTACAGCGCGGTGAAGTCATCGCCTCAACCTTCGACCGGCCCGCAGATGAACACACCCATGTCTCCGAGCTCACGATTGAGCGAGCGAAACGTCTCGTCGAGTTGGGCAAAGACGTCGTTATCGTGCTCGACGGCATTACCCGGCTCGCTCGCGCGTACAACCTCGCGGCACCGGCCTCAGGCCGGATCATGTCCGGTGGTGTCGACTCATCGGCGCTCTACCCGCCGAAGCGGTTCTTCGGTGCTGCACGAAATGTGGAAGAAGGCGGTTCACTGACGATCCTCGCGACCGCGCTGATCGAGACCGGTTCGAAGATGGATGAAGTGATCTTCGAGGAGTTCAAAGGCACCGGCAACATGGAGCTTCGTCTCGACCGCCGCACCGCAGACCGCCGCATTTTCCCAGCCATCGACGTCGAATCTTCAGGCACTCGACACGAGGAACTGCTGTACGACCGAGTGCAGCTCAATCTTGTGTGGAAGCTCCGACGGGTGCTGTTGGCCCTCGACGGTGCCGCCGGTCTTGAGCTTTTGATCGACAAGATTCGCACGACCAAGTCGAACGACGAATTTTTGGCGGACATCGCAAAAGCCCCGTAATCGGGGCGCTACCTCGATTCGCGTTCCACCGCACCAGCATTCCGCGTCGGCCCTTGTGGTTGGTGCAGGCTCACGCGCCAGGTTCCACTTGGCAGCTACCACGTTCAGCGGTACAATGGCACGGTTCGACGACAATTCGTGGAATCAGATCGGGCAGTTCTGTTGGAGATCTTCCTAATTCCAAGTAGGCAATGCACGGAAAATGAGGATGTCAAATGTTGGGCAAAACGAGTGTTCGCCAGTTCGCCACCGGAGTTGCGATCCTTGGATTGATGGCGGGATTCAGCATTCCGGCAGCCGCCAATGTTGTCATCGACGGCAATCTCGCCGATTTCCCGGCGCTCAACCCTGATGTTTGTGGTACCAACGCCACCGGTGGCAACATCCATAAGCAGGGGGAGAAGGCGGACGATACGAACTGGGCACTGCCGGCGATCCAGTCGCCGAATACCGGTGATGATTTCTGTGGAATTGGAGCCACGACCGAAATCCACGGCAATGACGTGTTTGCGGTCGCGGGGTTCCAGCTCTACACCTGCGAACCGGCAGCAACGGTTGTGTCCTTCGAAATGAATTCGTCCACAGCAAGAACCGCAACGAATCAGCCCATTCGGACGGTCGGCGACCTGTGGATCGATGTCATCGTGGACACCCCTGATCCGCTTGCGGTGCACGTCTATAGCTGGAGCGGCACGGAGTGGACCGCGATCCCGACACCGCCCGGAGTCATCCAGGCCGAGTTTGCTACTGCAACGTGTTCCGGCGAAATCTCGGTGAACCTCAGCGCAATTGGAGTCGCTCCAGATTCCTGCGCGAAGGACTTTGCTCAGTCGACAGCCCACACTCGCTCGTCCGAATCATTCAATTCCTCGCTCAAGGACTACGCGGGACCCTTCGCGGTCGTCGGGGATCTTTGCAAAATCCATGTGGAGAAGGTTCCGAATCCCGCGGCAGGCCCTGTCGGGACGGTCGTGACATACACGTTTACCGTAACGAATCCTGGGCATCTGCCGCTTCTGGGGGTCACGCTGAGCGATCCCAAATGTGATTCGCTGTTCACGCCCTTTAACACGGGAGCCGACGCAACGCCGACGAGCTTGGATCCCGGTGATACCTGGACGTCCTCGTGTACTCGCACGATTCTTGCGAGTGATCCTGACCCGCTCCCGAATACCGTCACCGTAACCGGATACGACGCTCACCAGAACTCCGTTACCGACACGGCCAACGCGTCGGTCGACATTCTCCATCCGGGCATTTCCGTATCGAAGACGGTGACGGGCGGATCGCCGTACGACACTGTCGGCGATGTCATCAGCTACGACGTTGTCGTTGCAAACATCGGTGAGATTCCGCTGACGAATGTGACGGTGACCGACCCTGGCGCCGACGCCGGATCAATCGATTGCAATGGTGGCTCCGCGGGCCTCGGAAATCCGATCGGGAGCATCGGAGTCGGAGGCTCCGTCACATGCACGGCGACACACACGGTGACGCAAGATGATCTGGACGCTGGGCATTACAACAACTGTGCTGGGGCGTCGTCGGACCAACAGGTTTCAGCAGAAAGCTGTGCGAACACGACCGGGGAACAACACCCCGCGATTCACCTCCAGAAGAACGTTGCAAGCGTCACGCCTTCCGGGGCAATCGTCACCGGTTCGGTTGTGCATTACGCGCTCACGATCACGAACACGGGAAATGTCACCCTCACCAACGTAACGCTGACCGACCCGGGAGCAAACCCGGGCTCGATCGATTGCAATGGCGCTGCCGCGGGAACGGGGCTGCCGTTGCCGAGCCTCGCCCCAAGCGCCTCGCAAGGCTGCACCGCGGCGCACACGGTGACCCAGGGCGATGTTGATAACGGCAACTACACCAACAAGGCGACCACGGTAGGAACACCGCCATCCGGACCGAACGTTTCGGACGATGACACCGCCTCGGTCGACATCCCGATGAATGCGAGCATCCTGCTCGACAAGTCGGAGAAGAGCAGTGGCCCGTACGCCGTCGGCGAGCAAATCGCGTATGAATTGGTGGCCACGAACAACGGGAATGTGACGCTGAAGAACGTGACCGTGACTGACAACAATGCCGACTCGACTCCTGACTGCAACGGAGCACTCGCCGGCACGGGGCAACCAATTCCGACCCTTCCCGTTGGCGCTTCGGTGACATGCACCGCAGTGCACACGGTGACGCAGCCCGATGTTGATGCTGGGAATGTTCACAACGTTGCGACAGCAACCGGCACCCCACCAAAGGGCGGCAACGTGACTGACACCGATGAGGTCGACGTTCCCATTGCTCAAAACCCGAGTATCAATTTGAACAAAGCGTTGGACTCGATCACTCCCAGCGGAGCGATTGTTGTCGGGTCGGTCATCCACTACGACTTGACGATTACCAATGACGGGAACGTCACGTTGACCAATGTCACGCTGACCGATCCAGGCGCAGATCCCGGATCGATCGATTGCAATGGCGCTGCTGCCGGGACGGGTCTTCCGCTCCCGAGCTTGGCTCCGGGTGCGTCGAAGGCATGCACCGGAAATCACACGGTGACGCAGTACGACGTCGACCACGGTTCGTACTACAACGTGGCAACGACGAGCGGAAACCCGCCACACGGTGATCCCGTTACGGACACCGATGACGAACTCGTGAAGGTGCCAACGAACCCGGCCATTGATATCACCAAGACCGTGTCAAATGAGGGCCCGTACCTCGTTGGTGAAGTCATTTCCTACGACTTGCTGGTGAAAAACACCGGCAATGTCACGTTGTCGGATGTAACCGTCACGGACCCGACGGCGGATGCGACTCCTGATTGCAACGGCGATGCATCGGGGACCGGACAACCGATCCCAACACTCGCTCCGAATGCAACCCGGACGTGCACGGTTGAACACACCGTTACTCAAGATGACGTCGACGCGGGACACTATGCCAACGTGGCGACCGCCAAGGGCAACCCGCCGGGTGAGGAAGACCCGGTCGACGACACCGATACAGAGGACGTGCCCTTGCCATCGAATCCTTTGATCAACCTGGTGAAGCAGATCGATTCAGTGAGCCCGACCGGACCGATTGCGGCGGGATCAGTGCTGACGTACAGCCTGAAGATCACGAACACGGGCAATGTCACGCTGACGAACGTCACGCTGACCGATCCCGGAGCGGACGCAGGATCAATT
>JBARPG010000188.1:0-7808 GCA_049642885.1 Acidimicrobiia bacterium
CGGCAAACGTTTCGACGCTGGCGATTTTGAAACGGCTCTGGTCACGTCGCTGTATGAACCCGCCGCATGGGATGGCACGTACGAAGCGATCGATGCGCTATTCGGTCCCGACACCACAAAGCAGGCACTTGCTGTGAAAGTGCTCTCCAACTTCGCCGCGCAACAGACGGGGAAACGCGCCGACGGTACCTACGACAACAGTTCGGAGGTTCTCCGCACGGTGACTTGCCAAGACGCGGAGTCGCCATTGACCGCCAAAGAGGGCGAGGGGATTCGCAAACAACTCGAAGCAATTGTGAAGGGCACGGTGCTCGAAAGCGCAAACGATCCTGCTTCGGAAGTCATCGAAGCGTGCACCATTTTGCCAGCCGCGGACCGACTCGCAATCACGGCGACCTCCGCTGCCATGCGCGTGCTCGTGATCGGGAACACCGGAGATCCGGTCACCCCGATCGAGTTCGCACGGTCGATGTCAAAGGCGCTCGGCAACGCGCCACTGATCACGTACGCCGGCAATGGACACACCGCCGGGCTCCGCATCGACTGCGTCACGACACAGCTCGTGGACTTCTTTGTCACGGCTGGGGTGGGGTTCACGGCGAAAGACTGCGTCGCAGACCCGGATGAGTTCGACCTGTATCTTGAAATTGAGAAGAGTTTCGAGGCCGCAGGCATGCCATCGTCCGCAAGATCTTGCGCACTCGACAGGCTCAAGAAAGCGGCATCGCCCCTGCAAATACTGAGTATTGGTGAGGATGATGTTGACGGGCCACTCGTGAAAGCGATCCAAGCCGCGGTGCTGAGCTGCTGATCTCACCAATTTGGCACTTCGGCATATCTCCAGATTCTGGATTTCACTTTGCCTGTGTCGCACCCGCTCGCTACGGTGAGCACCTCAGAAGAAGGGTGGGCGGTACTTCCTCGGAACACCGCTGGCTTCCCTTCACGGCCTGATGAAGGACTGAAACGGTTTGACACCGGAACTCCCAACCCCAGACTCTCTCCCGCGCGTCTCCAGTGATGCGCCTCGGGCGAAGTCGACCGCACGGCGAACCTCGCCAGTTGCGCAACGCCCAGCGCTGCGCCTTGCTCCGCGTTCCCCAGCTCGGCGTGAAGCACCGGTGCCTGAAGCCTGGTTCTCCATCCCGACGCTCGCGACACTTCCGAACGTTCCCGTCGTACCCGGCCCGCTGAACGGCGGGACCGCCGGCCTCGCTGCCGCGCCTCCGGAAGCCGAAGCGACCGAATGGGTTTCCCCGGCACGTAAAGCCGCACCAGATGCCGGTGCATGGCTTGCGATCCCCGATATGCGGAGGCTCCCGTCCCGCCCGGCCCCGCGGCACACCCACCGAACACATGCTCCAATTGGGCGCCCCGACCGACTGGCTTCGCGGCCCGTCGTCCAGGCGCGCCGAAACGGCGCGCCATCCGCGACGTTCGTAGAACCGCGGGCGCTTGCTGCGATTCCAGAGGCCGCCGCCGAATCGCCGGTTATCACCGACACTCCGGCGCGCCCACGCCGAAAGATCCTCGTGTCCATGCTGGCACTCGTGACTGCCCTCGCCGTCGCGTGGCTCACCATGGGTGCGCTCGCGACTGACACCAGCCGGCACGTTGCAGTTACCCCACCCACCCCCAAGCCGGACCACTCGACGCCGAAAACGTTGCCAACAGCGCTTGGCGCGGTCATTGTCGTGGATGGCATACGGCACTCGGTCACGACTCGCGCCGCAACCGTTGGTGCACTCCTGCACGAGAACAACATCGCCCTCGGTGGCAGCGATGAAGTTTCGCCAGCACTCGACACGCCAGTGACCGCGGGTATCGCGATCACAATTACCCGGGTCCTCGTACGTGACGATGTTGTCGAGGAACCGATCGCGGCTCCAGCGGAACGGCGCGAAGACGCGACTCTGACCAAGGGCGTCGAAAAGGTGATGCAGCAGGGAGTCGACGGTCGGGCGAATGTGCACTACTCCGTAACGCTGCGCGACGGAGTCGAAACAGCGCGAGTCCGCGCGGCAGATATCCAGATCGTTACGCCAGCCACTCCGAAGGTCATCGCGGTAGGAACGAAAGCGTCGACCGCCGCAAAGCAAACGGCGAGCAAGCCAGCTGCGACCACGACGGCAGCGAAGTCTGGAGCGCCTGCACCCGCTCCTGTGACGGTTGCGCTTCCCCCAGACACGGTCAAAGTAGCGGCACAGACACCGCCCTCGGGCACGTCTGAATCAGGTGGAATCACGCACTACGTGCTGCCGGGGGCACCGGGTCCGGGCTACTGCGCGCACAAGACGCTGCCGTTTGGCACCGTCTTGACCGTCACGAATAACGCCACGGGCGGGTCGATCAGCTGCATCGTCAAAGACCGCGGCCCATACGGGGCCGGGAGAATTCTCGACTTGAACCCGGACGATTTTGCAAAACTGGCACCGCTGAGTCAGGGTGTCATCCAAGGCTCAATTTACTGGCAGGTCCAGTAGTCGGCATGCCGTGTTGACGGCCACGGACATTCGCCACCAATTGGATGCTGCGGGTCGTGCCCCACAACGATCCCGCGGACAGAACTTCCTTGTTGACGGAAACCTTGCTCTTTCGTTGGTGCGATTCGCGGAAATTCGACCCGATGACACCGTGCTCGAAATCGGTCCGGGACTTGGCTCCCTGACGCTCCCGCTTGCGGCGGTGGCGCAGCGCGTCATCGCCGTTGAGATCGACGAGCATCTTGTTCCGTTGCTCACAGCCAATCTCGAAGTCGCGGGATGCGACAATGTGGCGGTGATTGTTCGTGACGCCCGCGCGGTTGATTACTCAGCTCTCACTCCGCCCCCAACGGTTGTTGTGGGCAATCTCCCGTACAACATCGGTACACAGCTCACCCTCGAACTACTGGATCGCGTGCCCTCGGCCGATCGTTTCATTGTCACGGTGCAACATGAGGTCGCCGAGCGTTTCACCGCCGTACCGCGCACCAAGGCCTACGGCGCAGTGAGCGTGAAGATCGCGGCCTATGGCGCCGCGTCGATTGTGACGACACTCCCACCGACGGTCTTCTATCCCCGCCCGAATGTCGATTCTGCCGCGGTGCGGATCACGCGCAATAGCGCAACGACCCCGGCCGAACGCGCTGCAATCTGGCCGCTCATTGAAGCTGGATTCGGTCATCGTCGGAAGACGCTTCGACAGTCCCTCGCATCGGTTCTCGAAGACGTTCAAGGTCAGTGCAAGGCGGCCGGGATCGATCACGGGGCTCGCGCGGAAGAGCTGCAGTTGGAGCACTGGCTAGCGCTGTCCCTCACGTTGCCTCATCGCGACGAACCGTCAGCTGAGGCCGCGCATGGCTAGTGGAGCAGCTGCGGCTCCGCGCACCGCATGGTGTGAGCGAGCGCCTGCGAAAGTAACGCTGTCGCTCCACGTCCTCGGACTGCGTGACGATGCGCACCACGAACTTGAAGCGCTGACGATCGCGGTTGATGGCCTGGGCGATGAGGTCGTCATCCGGAGCGAGCACGACACTCACCGAGAGGCCGCAGCACGGCTGGAAATCACCGGACCGTACGCGGCCGGTGCTCCGAGCGACGGAACAAACCTCGCGGCGCGGGCATGGTCCGCTGCGGGAGCGCGCTACCAACTCGGCGATGCGAGCATCACGCTCACCAAGAACATTCCATCGGGTGCCGGATTAGGCGGCGGATCGGCCGATGCTGCCGCGGTGTTACGCGTTGTCGCGGGCATGGCCGGCGTCGAGTGCCAGGAGCTGAGTGAGGTTGCCGCGACGCTCGGTTCGGATGTCCCGTTTTGCCTCGATCAGCATGCAGCATGGATGCGCGGCCGCGGAGAAATTCTCGAGCCAGTCACATTCGCAGTTGCCGCACCATTCGTTATTTTGACGGTTCCCGTGATCTGTCCGACGGCATCGGTCTACCAAGCCTGGGACGCCCTCGAACCTGGTCTGCGCCGGGGTGAGGAGATTGCGGCGCCAGAGTGGATCGCACCGCACCTTCCGGCGCTCCGCAATGACCTCACGAACGCGGCATTGAACGTCGTGCCTGAGCTGAAGGTCTGGATCGAGATCATCGAGGCAGCCACAGCACTGCGGCCGCTGCTGCTCGGGAGCGGCTCGTCATTCGCGTTGTTTCCGGAGGAAGACCAGCTCGCAACGGCGCTGGAATCGCTTGCGCACGCGACCTTCGAACATCCTGGACTCGCTTCGTACCGCGTCGGCCCACTATCGTCCGCTCCGCCATGGGATCACTAATCAAGAAGCGCCGTAAGCGCATGAGGAAGAAGAAGCACAAGAAGCTTCTGAAGCGCACCCGTTGGCAGCGCAGAACTCAAGGAAAGTGATTCCAGGCCACCCGAAGGGGTGGCCGGTCTCGTTCTGACGAAGAGATCCTCGCCATTCGATGAACTGCACACGGGTTTCGAGCGGCGCGAACTAAGGTCAGGGCACCTTCGGGGGTGGTGTAAAGGCAGCACGGGGTCCTTTGGAGTCCTAAGTCGAGGTTCGATCCCTCGCCCCCGAGCCAGGAGGTCGCATGTCGCGCACAGCAGTGGTTCTTGCAGGTGGAGCTGGTGAGCGCATGCAATCGCGGCTCCCCAAAGTGCTGCATCCCATCGCCGGACGATCGCTGATCGCCCATGTGTTGGTCCAGCTCGAGGCGCTCGCGATCGATCGCATTGTGGTCGTCGTCGCCGCTGACGGCGGAGAGGTCGCCAAGCACGTCACGAATCTCGGCATCGAGACGCCACTGAGTTTTGTGGAACAGGCCAGCCCAGAAGGCACCGCCGACGCGACTGGCGTTGCGCTCGGAGCATTCGGTGATGACGATCCGGATGGGGAGTTGCTCGTGCTCCCCGGTGATGTTCCGCTCGTGCGGACCGCAACCCTCGAGTCGTTGCTCGAACTCCACCATGCATCGAGCGCGGCGCTGACCCTTCTCACTGCTGAGATGGCGGGTGAACTTCCAATCGTGCGGCGGAATCGGCGCGGGGATGTTGTCCGCGTCGGCGGCACACCACTCGAAACCGACAACGAGCGTGATAGCGATGGCGATGACAGTCCCGAGGTCGAAACTGAAGACTCCGCGGAGCTCATAGAACGTTCACCGTTGATCTTCTGTGTGCGACGCTCGTTGCTCGCTCCTGCGTTACGCCGACTTGGGCGATCTGATCATGAGCCAGCCGTTGTCGACGTCGTCGAGGTGATTGCAGCGACGGGGAACCGCATTGTCAGCATGGGCGTCGAAGACCCTTCGGAGGCGCTCGGAGTCAACGACCGGCGCCAGCTTGCCGAAGCTGAACAGGTGCTTCGTGAACGTATTGCGCAACATTGGCTAGAGCGGGGCGTGACCATCGTCGATCCCGCCCGCACCTATATCGACTCCAGCGTCGAGCTTGGCAGCGATGTGCGACTGTTGCCGGGGGTGATTCTCGAAGGTGGAACCGTCATTGGTCCTGATTCTGTGATCGGGCCCGACTGCCGGCTCGTCGACACGGTGGTCGGGAGTGGCTCCACGGTTACTTATACGGTCGCGACCGAAGCCGAGATCGGATCACAATGTTCCGTCGGCCCGTTCACCCACTTGCGGCCCGGCACGAGACTCGCCGATCACGTGAAGGTGGGCAGTTTTGTCGAGGTCAAGAATTCCGCAATTGGGGACGGCGCAAAGCTTCCGCACCTCTCCTATGTCGGTGATGCCGACGTCGGGGAGAATGCCAACGTGGGGTGCGGCACGATCACGGCGAACTACGACGGTCGAAAGAAACATCGCACCAAGATCGGGAAGGGCGCCCGGACTGGTTCGAACTCCGTGTTGGTTGCTCCCGTTGAGATCGGCGACGGTGCCTACACCGCTGCTGGATCGGTTGTGATCAGCGACGTTCCCAACGGGGCGCTGGCACGCGGGGTGCCTGCGAAGAACATCGACAACTGGGTTGCCGAGCGTGATGCGCGCGAGGATCAGCCTTCCAAGAGCGACACCTAAATTGCCACCGACACCGGGAGACAGTGGGCACCACATGGAAGTGACATCGAAGAAGAAGATGATGCTCGTTGCGGGGCGAGGCAATCTCGAACTCAGCAAGGAAATCGCCGCGTGTCTCGAAGAGTCGCTCGGAAATGTTGTGCTGTCGACCTTCGCCAACGGAGAGCTCTACTGCCGATTCGGTGAGTCGATTCGTGGCGCTGACGTCTTCATCATTCAGAGTCATACCCAACCGGTGAACGAACGCATCATGGAACAACTGATCATGATTGACGCTGCGAAACGAGCATCGGCGAAACGGATCACCGCCGTGGTGCCGTTCTACGGGTATGCGCGGCAGGATCGAAAAGCCGAAGGGCGTGAGCCGATTACTGCGCGTTTGGTGGCCGACATGCTGACTGCTGCGGGTGCGAACCGGGTCGTCACAGTTGACCTTCACACGGGTCAGATCCAGGGCTTCTTCAATATGCCGGTCGATCACTTGACGGCCGTTCCGGTTTTGGCCGACTACATCGCCGGTGTCGTGGACGGTGAAATCGTTGTGGTGTCTCCGGATGCTGGTGGCGGAAAACTCGCTCGGCGCTACGCCAACATGCTGACGGGGAAGGGGATCGATTGCGATCTCGCGTTCATTGACAAGCGACGCCCGAATGGTACCCACAATGTTGCTGAAGCGACCGAAGTGGTCGGTGACGTTGCGGGTCGGGTGTGTGTGCTCGTCGACGACATGATCGACACGGCTGGGACAATCGCTGCTGCTGCTGCGCTCTTGGTTGAGCGCGGCGCAACCGACGTCTATGTCGTCGCGACCCATGGGGTGCTGTCAGGCCCGGCAGTCGATCGATTGAAGAACGCTCCCGTGCGCGAAGTCGTGATCACGAACTCCTTGGAGATCGGTCCCGAAAAGCAATTCCCGAAGCTGAAGGTGCTGTCGATCGCGCCGATCATTGCCGAGGCGCTCGACGCTGTTTTTGAAGACACATCGGTTTCGGAGATCTTCCAGGGCGACAACGTTTAGAGCGCTCCGCCGAGCGTTGGGTACCAAAGTGACGCTATACGTCACCTGATATCACCAACGCTGCGGGGGTAGGCCGGGCTAATTCAGCCAATTGGAAGTATTCCCATTTTCCCGACAACCGAATGTCCTCCGGGGAGTCTTGTTCGATACGACCGTTCACTGCTGCGCCTCAAGTCGCATGCATTGGAGCGAGCGTGAACACATCAGGCCACCCAAAGGAGTATGGAATGTTCTCATCCAAGGTTGTGCTGCGGCTCGGAGCCGGTGCACTCATGCTGACCGGGCTCACGGCGTGCCCCGGACCGACATCCGGCACCCCGAAAACCGAGTCGTATCCCGGGCATTCGTATGCGGCGGTGAATTGCACCAATCGCTTGTTTGGCTCGAATGTGTATGCGGCGGTCGCGTACGACGTCAATGCCAACGGCACTTGGACGATTCACGGGTTTACCCTTACCGATGTAGCGGCAAACCCTGGTGGCGCCATTGCGCTGGTGTACAAACAGGGCACTGTCGGTGCAGACACGAA
The DNA here is from genome assembly GCA_049642885.1 of Acidimicrobiia bacterium. Classification (GTDB taxonomy): domain Bacteria; phylum Actinomycetota; class Acidimicrobiia; order IMCC26256; family JBARPG01; genus JBARPG01. The sequence continues at coordinate 7,535 of JBARPG010000188.1, forward strand.
CGCCTCGTACAACTTCTCTGGTTCCGAGCTGAGCGCCAAGGTCGTCAATCAGTTTGACGGAATGGGCGCAGATTTCCAGCGTACGGTCAACGTCCCAGAGGCTGCGTTCTTGTTCACATCGAACCTCGCCGGGAATACGAATTGTGACGTTAAGTGGTAGAGGAACGGCACTAGGTCAATCGGCCGATCACCAGAGTTGGGCGTCGGGAAACTGACGCCCACAGGTCAAGCCCGCGGTTCGAACCCATCGAGCGTTGGGTACCAAAGTGACGCT
>JBARPG010000189.1:0-2917 GCA_049642885.1 Acidimicrobiia bacterium
CACCGGCGCAACCCTCGTACTCATCAGCCGCAGCAGAAGGAAATTGCTCAAGACCACCTGATACGCGCCGATAGTGAGGGCATGAGAAACATCATGCCCTCACACAAGCTCGCGGCGATCGCTGCCACCACCGCCACCCTCGCGACACCTCTCCTCCTCACCCGACCCGCCACCGCCACAACACCATCGCTCGGAATCGTGTTGTCCATCAACGCAGATGGAACGGCCGATGGCGCCGCACCTGGCACCTGGGACGCAAGCGACGGACACGGCCTCGACAGCGGACCAAACAACGGCATCGTAAGAACCGGTGACACCGTCGAATACCGCGTGGACTGGAACGTCAACGAGGCCGACGTCACCAACCTCAGCGTCACCGCGACCCTGCCCGCAGGAATGGTCTGGGCCGCACTCCCCAACCCCTGCCAAGCCAACCTCACCCCCAACAGCACGATCAGCGGAGCGAGCCTCACCTGCAACCTCGGTGACCGACACCAAGGAGAGAACGGAACCTTCGCCGCCCTCGCGAAACTCGGGCTCATCGTCGACGGAACAACCCTTCCGTTACACGTAACGATCACCGCCGATGGGACGATGCCTGCTGACTCCACCATCGAGAACGTCGTAGCGTCCGCGGGACCAAAGGCAGATCTCATCAGCGACCTCAGTTCAGGTGCAGTCCTTAGAGGTGTCGAGAACCCCGTCACGCACGAGTTAGGCATGGTGTTCTACCAACCAATCACGCTAGAAGTTCCGGGCAATGGCAAGGGAGCCGAACCTCTCTTGCCTCAGGACCTGCACATCAACCTCGACTACTCGAATCTGCCCCCGTCAGGCATTCTCGTCGACAACACGTGGAGTGTTGCGCCTCCGAATGGTTCATGGAACGAGTGCGGACCGAATAACGTCCCCATACCTGGCGTACCCTTCGGCACCGTAGGCATGGATGCAGCTGCGACTCCCTTGACGGCGACTCCAAATTCTGGCAACTGGACCTGCGCATACAACTCGATGACGCGACAAGTCACAGTCACCGTGGCCAGCGCTGACCTTGCACCGGCAAGCCGCCCGTCGTTCGATGTCACCGGATTTCCGATGGGCGTGGGCCGCAACATTCTGATCGCTGGCGTGGTGGGCGTTTGGGCGTCCGATGTTGATCTGCAGGCGATTAACGTCGCTGCGCACGGAGGCCCTATGGGCGTTGGTTCTCTCCCCCCCGTGACGAGTTCGTGGTCAAGCCTGCCTGCCGGCCTTTCCGGTGGGACGATCGTTGGAGAGAATCCCAGCAACAACACAACCTCGGCACAATTCGAATACACCTCCCCGGGCGGTCACGAGTCCTACTACACCGGCAAATTTGATGTTGCGTACATCAACGAAGGGGCGGGGGATCTCGCCTTTGTGACTCCTCGCTCACTCATCGCGACAGTTCCACAGCACACGCCACACGTTCCTACCCAGACTCAAGTCAAACAGGCGGGTGACGGCACCGTCGCGGTCGGCGAACGCTTCGGAATTTCGATGGAAATTGGCAGCCAAATGGGTGCCGTCAACGGAAACAAGGGTAACTGCATCCAATTCTCGCCCGGGCAGACCATCACTCCGATCGGGGAGTACCTCGAGATGGACGCACGCCCAGTTGGAAACTTGACGGCCATCATGACCAACATACCGCCCGTGCTAACCGTTCGCGGCGCCGGATCACGCTTCTTCGGTGATCTCGTCGCCGTATCTTCCATGCGGATGACAGCGGCACTTCCATGGTTCGCGTGGTTCGCAGATGCACCACTAGCGCCAGGAGACCTCACGATCGAGTACTCGACGGATCCTCATAGCAACGAAGGGCAATGCGACTCGCGATATTCATGGTCATCGACTCCGCCGTCTGATCTCTCCACCATCACACAAGCCCGGGCACGAACAGGGACCGATCTCGTCGGTGGGCAAACGATCTGGATGGACATCTCAATGAAAGTATTGCCACAGCCAGTCGGCAACAAGATCTGGTTCACAAGTAGCAGCCTCGACTGGGACGCCGGCACTCCGTTTGATCCAAATGCAACTTGGGATACAGGTCCGGACGGTATCGGCTACGACCCGGCTCAGTACTGCGACTACGCCAACGGCCTTCCGCCAATGCGCTCATGGAATGACTGCCTCACTGTTTCTGGCACGCGTCTCGCGATAGACAAGTCGGTGTCGTCGGGGAAGAACGCCGGGCTGGCAGCGGGAGAAAAGGCGACCTACACCATCAACGCTTCATCGGTCGGCAACCCAGCGGGTGAAGTGCAGAACCTCAGGGTGAAGGACGTGTTGCCTGCGTTGACGCATTGGACTGGCGTGGCGTCGCCGATGCCAACGAATGGTGCGGTTGCTGGTGACTCGACCCTGGAATGGGATTTCGGAACTGTGCCGAATAACGAAACGAAAACGATCACGGTTCAAGTCGCATTAGAGGCGGGGTATACGCCGTTCGAGGCGATTACGAATACGGCGACGGTTGATGCTGATTATGACACTGGTTCTGGTATTGCTCCGTTGGATCAGAAGTCGTCTGCCGCTCAGATTCAGGCGTCAGTAACGTTTGCTTCGATGGAGATTCAGAAAGCCACGAGCACTCCGTTGATTGATAAGAACCAGCCGATGACGTTCACCTTGTCGTACGCAAACTCGGGTGTCGAAGACGATGTGTCCCCCACCTTCATTGATGTCCTCCCATGGAATGGTGATGGCCGATCCACCCCCACCAGTTACACCGGCTCTATCTCCCTCGCATCAGTTGTGGCGAGTGGTGGCGAAGAAATCCGTTACACGAACACCGCCCAAACCTCGATCAATCCCGACCCGGACGACACCAGCAACGCCGTGCCAGGAGGCTCAACCAAATGGTGTCTCGCGAGCGAGTTCGGCACTGCAG
>JBARPG010000190.1:0-2038 GCA_049642885.1 Acidimicrobiia bacterium
CATGCTGGCACTACTACCCGAGCTCGGCACACTGAACCGCGCCAAGATCGGCGTGTTGGTGGGAGTAGCTCCAATGAACCGAGACAGCGGCAAGCGTAAGGGAACCAGGCGCTGCTGGGGTGGGCGAGGCACGGTCCGAGCTGTGCTCTATATGGCAACAATGGCGGCGACGCGATTCAATCCAGTCATCCGCGCCTTCTATCAGGCCAAACTTGCTGAGGGCAAGTTGCCGAAGGTCGCTCTTGTCGCTGCGGCGCACAAGCTCCTTACCATCCTGAACGCCATCCTAAAGACGGGCAAACCCTGGGAAGATCGCCTGAAAACCGCTTGACTTTCAACACAGTTGCTCGCGGGTCTTGATGGCTTTTCAGTAAATAATGAGGGCATGCCACGAAAGCCAGTCAAGCTCACCGAGCACCAGCGAGCGACGCTCATCGAAACGCGTGATCATGACCTGAGACCGTATATGCGTGAACGGGCAAGCGCGATTCTCAAGGTGGCCGATGGAGGAAGTCGAGCGGAGGTTGGGCGTTCCCAGTTGCTTCGACCACACTCCGGCGACACGGTTGGAGTGTGGATTCGGCGATTTGTCGCAGAAGGTCCGGAGGGTCTGGTGATCCGACCAGGACGTGGGCGCAAGCCCGCGTTTTTCCCCCTCAAGCGCGGAACAGGCCAGGCAGGAACTCTTGGAGCAGGTTCGTCGAGACCCAAGCACGTACGGTCTTGAGCGAAGTCGGTGGACGCTGGCTCTGATCCGCGACAAGAGCAGTCTTCTGCCAGATCACCTGAGTGTGAGCGCCGTCCATCGAAACCTCGCCGCGTTGGGGATCTGCTGGAAACGTGGGCGCAGCTATGTGCATAGCCCGGACGCGCTCTACGACGCTAAATGCCGGTCGATCGCGGAGATTCGTCAGGAAGTCAAGGCTGACAGTAGCAGTTTGGCCCTTTTGTATCTGGATGAGGTCACCTTCGAGCGGCAGCCCAGTCTGAGTAATGATTACGAAAGCCGCGGCGCGACGTCACAGCCGCTCGGCCGGAGGAGCATCGGCAGCAACGTCACTACGCGTTACGTCGCCTCGATGGATGCGCTGACAGGACGGGTCATCTCGCGCCGCGCATCGCACATCACCTTGGCGACAATTGTCAATCATTACTTGGACGTGACCAAGGTCTATTCGTCAATCGAGACGATCTATATCGTCCAAGACAATTGGCCTGTTCACACCCATCCGGACGTGCTCTGCGCGCTCCAACCCCAAATCTTCGCGGAGCACTTTCGACGTCCAGCAAGCTGGTCAACCCAGCCGAGCGCGGCAGCGAAGCGAAAGTGGTCGCATCTGAATCTTCCAATTCAGATCGTGCCGTTGCCAACCTACGCCTCGTGGCTGAACCCAATCGAGAAGCTCTGGAGGTGGATGCGTCAGGAACTTGGACACTTGCATCGTTGGGCAGATGATCTTGCGCGCTACCGGCACAATCTCGACCAATGGCTTGCTCGCTTTCTTGATGGCTCAACAGAACTACTGCGCTACGTTGGTCTATCGGGCCAGTAATTTCTGAAAGACCATAAGCCCGCGCCTACAACTGTCTGAATTCACTCATCCCGCAACTGCCGCAGGGTCGCGGAGCCGAGGCCTTCCACACGGTCGCGGTGTTCGCGCGACCAACGCAGCATCTCGAGGTCTTCTTCGCTGTAGTTCGTCTGATCATGCCGGGCGGCGGGCCGCACGATCAGATGGTCGTAGAGGATCACCCGGATATCGTGATCGGTCAATTCGAAGGGCAGATACGTCAGGTGGTAGACGTCGGTGCCCTGGTCGAGCAGAGGCGGCAGCACCTCGGAGACCCGCAACTGATCGTAGCTGATGGCGAGATCGGCCTTCTCAGGTCCATCCGGGAAACTCATTTGGCGGATGGCTGCCCGGTCAAGGCCGGCGTCCGCGCGTTTCGACAATGCGATCAATTCGTCGACGGCGGATACCGGCGACATGCCGAACAAGAGCAGCCGCTCGCCTGCCGGGGTCATCCTGATGAGCTG
>JBARPG010000191.1:0-1999 GCA_049642885.1 Acidimicrobiia bacterium
TCCCCGTCGATGGTGCAGGTCGCGACCTCCGCGGCCGTGAGGGTTTCGGTGAATTCATCGGTCGAGGACGTCGTTTGGCATGCCCACCTGCTCCGATCCAGCGGCCAACAGGCGCGCCCCGAAGTGACCGAGGATTGCGCTCGCACGTGTTGCACCACGCAGGGCGCATTCCTCCGGCTCGAGATCGCGTAGGAGACCATCGAGGTATCCGGCAGCAAACGCGTCACCCGCACCAGTGGTGTCGACGAGTTTCGGAACTGCGACGGCGGGGAAGTGCTGCACATTCCCATCGAGCACAACAGAGCACCCTTCTGCGCCGTGTGTGATGACCACAAGTTCGGCGAGTGACGATACGGCGCTGGTGGCCGCTTCGATCGTCGAAGTTCCCGTGAGGTGGAATGCTTCGTCTTGATTTGCGAACACGATATCCACTGAGGTCGAGATGAAATCTAGGAACTCCTCACGGTGGCGCTCAACACAGAACGGATCACTCAAGCTGAACGCGACTTTTGTTCCGTGACGCCCCGCCGTCTCGGCCGCACTTCGCAATGTTGCCTTCGCATCTTCGAGATCCCAGAGGTATCCCTCCAAGTACAACATCCGGGCGCCGATGAGGTGAGCTTCATCAACATCATTCGGGTCGATCTGGTTTGAGGCACCGAGTGAGGTGGCCATCGTTCGTTCACCATCCGGCGTGACAATGACAAAGCAGCGCCCGGTCGGGTCGCCATTCGCCGCGGGGATTCCGTGGAAGTCGACGCCGCATGCGCGGAGGTCATGTGAGAACACCGCTCCAAGCTGATCCTCACGAACACGTCCGATGAAGCCAACGCGATGACCCGCCTGCGCCAACCCCACCATCGTGTTGGCGGCAGAGCCTCCGGAAGATTCGATGCTGGGTCCGATTTGGTCGTAGAGAGCAGCTGCTCGTTCGACATCGACCAAGGTCATCGAACCTTTCGGCAGGTTCAAGCGGGCCAGCTCGTTGTCGTCCCCTTCCGAGACAATGTCAACGAGGGCATTGCCAATTCCGAGTACATCCAGGTGCATGAGCATTCCTTATGAGAGGGAGGCGAGTGCCTCGACGACACGCGTCGTTTCGGGTTGTGTCTGGACCCTGCCGTACAGGGTGGTGCGCTGTTGCAACGTGCGGCCGTGCTCGTGGCACAGGGCCACGAGTCCTTCGACATCAAGCCCTTGACCATGTGCCGCGCCAGCGGCTCGGGAGATGTTTTCGTCCATCAAGGTACCGCCGAGATCATCGACCCCAGCCTCGAGCAACATCGCGAGACCTGGAAATCCGACCTTGACCCATGAAGCTTGAATGTGGTCGATACTGTCGTGATACGCGATGCGCCCGACCGCATGCATCAAGACCGTTTCCCGCCAGGTTGGACCACGCCTTGACTTGCCCTGAATCCATATCGGGCTCGCCATATGCACGAAGGGCAACGGCACGAATTCGGTAAAGCCGTGCGTGCGATCTTGGAGATCGCGCGTCACGAGAAGATGATGCGCGATGTGACGCGGTTCTTCGACCGTGCCAAACATGATCGTGACGTTTGACCGAAGACCAATCTCGTGCGCGGTTTCGTGTACCTCGAGCCATTCAGCTGTATTGACCTTGTCAGGGCAAATGACGGCCCGAACCTCATCGTGCAGAATCTCGGCGGCGGTGCCAGGCAAGGTCGCGAGTCCAGCGTCTTTGAGAATCCGTAGATATTCCCCGAGGGGCATGTCGAGGCGGCGCGCTCCCTCGAAGACTTCGAGTGCAGTGAATCCATGGATGTGTATATCCGGCGCTGCTTCTTTTGCGGCGAGGATCACATCTCTGTAGTACCAGCCATCGAAACTGGGATGGATACCACCCTGCAGGCAGACTTCGGTGGCACCGACCTCAACAGCTTCCACCACGCGCTCTTTGATGTCGTCGAGCGTCAGGAGGTACGGGTTGCCACGCAGATTCAGCGACAGCGGGCCCTTCGAGAAGGCGCAGAAC
>JBARPG010000192.1:0-2693 GCA_049642885.1 Acidimicrobiia bacterium
GGGTGGGACAACGTCGAAGAGTTGTTCGCTCGAGTCAGCCTCGACCCGGCGATGCTGCAGTATCTCAACCTCGCTGGATCCCACAAATCCCACCCGAATGAAAACTACGCGCGCGAACTCCTCGAACTGTTCGGCGTCGGCCGAACCGGTCCAGGTGGTGTCCTGAACTACACCGAAAACGACATCAAAGAATCGGCACGCGCCATGACCGGATGGTCGCTCAACTTCTTCCAAGATGGCGCGGACTTCACGAATGCGGCCTGGGACAGTGGCACGAAGACGTACCTTGGCCAAACCGGCAATTGGAACCTGCGCGACATCATTCGCATCACGTTGAATTCAGCCGCTTCGAAACGGTGGATTCCGACCAAAGTCTGGGGATTCTTTGCTCATCCGATCAGCACGGGATCTTCGATTGTGACCGACCTGGCAAACGGGTATTCCAATTCCGAGTACAACTACTCCTACGCCGGATACGGCGCGGACCTGAACATGCGCAACCTGCTTCGGGCCGTGTTCTTGCACCCAGAGTTCCATTCGACGAATAGCCGCACGGGACTGTTTCGCTCTCCGGTCGAATGGTCGGTTGCAGCGTTCAAGTACCTCCAAATCCCTGTCACCGAGGTAACGATTGGACCGTTGAAGTCACTTGAGCAGATTCCATTTCGTCCACCAAATGTCGCAGGTTGGCCTCCGAACTCATTTTGGATTACCACGGCGAGTTTTCTCAACCGCGGGACGTTGGCCGCATCTGCACCGCTCCTCGGCAATACGCAGGCGGTCGACTCCGCGTCGTTGGGGAATCGCGTCGCGGCGTGCGCAGAGCTGCTTGGCGTCGAGGCATGGAGTCCTACGACTGCTTCTGCGCTTGGCAACACCGTTCTCAACCCAAAGCAAATGATCGCCACGGCGCTCATGAGCCCAGAATTCTCACTGAGTTAAGGATTTCGCATGCAAGACATCACGCGTAGAAAGTTCATTGGCGGCGTCGGAGCGGCTGGGGTCGGCGTTGCTGCCGCTGCGTGCACCCCCCGCGCCAACCCCCCGGCAGTGGCGGCTGAATCGCCGCCTCGCCAAGACGATTCAGTAATCGTGAACCCTGCACCTGGGTCGGGACCATCGGGGAGCGATCCGAACCCCTATTCAAATCCGCTACAGGCGAGCAGTTCTCAAATACTCGTATACGTGAATCTCTTTGGAGCAAATGATGGCCTGAACACCGTCGTGCCGTATACCAACTCGACCTACATTGCAGCGAGAGGCCCGGTTGCGATCGGCGAGGCGCAAGGTGTGATGCCAATCGGCGAGTCAATGGGGTTACATCCAGCTCTCAGTTCACTGAAGACACATGCCTGGGATACCGGCAAGCTCGCGATCATCCGTGCTGTTGGCTACCCGAACACTGATCGGAGCCATTTCAGGTCGACCGATATCTGGCACACGGGTCGACCTGATATCCAAACTCCAACGGGATGGGGAGGACTTTGGCTCGACTCGGTGAACGACTCGCTGGGCGCAGTTGCTATGACCAGCGAGCTTCCCCGCTTTCTACGTGGAGCCCAAAGCACCGCCATTTGTGTGGGCGGCGATTCAGTCGCGATGCAGGTTTCTGCAGGCCAGAGGTCCTCCTACGAGTCTGAGACGCGCCGTGATGATTCTGATCCCTATTGGGCGGCGGCATGGCGCAAATCGGGAGCGGATCTCTTCCGAGCGGACTCGGTGTTGACCCCGGTTCTGACGGGAGCGTTCCCGCAGGGCTCGAAGCTCGCGCCCCTCAACACGATGATCGGACGGCAGCTTGGTTCTGTGCTGAAGATGATCGCGAACCCATCGATTCCGACGAGGGTCTATTACGTCAACCTCTACAATTTCGACACTCACTTCAATCAACTGTCAGCACACGCCGCGCTCCTACAGCAACTCGGCGATGCGCTTGGCGCATTCCAGCACGATCTTGGCTTGGTCACCGGCGGCGAAAAGGTCACGACCCTGATTGCCTCGGAATTCGGGCGGCGTCTCAACGCAAACTCAAACTTCGGGACCGACCACGGATCCGCGAACGTTGCATTTGTGATGGGAGGAAAAGTCAATGGTGGATTTCATGGGAGTCCCGAGGACTTGACGACCCTTGATCCTGTCGGCGATCCCTACTCGAAAATTGACCTGCGTTCGATTCTGAGCACCCTGTTGGCGCGGCAACTCGGAATTGACCCTACGCCGATCCTCGGTGGCTCCTTTCCTCAAATCAATTTCATGGCCGCGTAACAGCGTTCGCAGCATCGATTGCTTCGCGAAGGTTGACCGAACCCTCATAGAGCGCGCGTCCCAGAATGACACCGTCGATTGTCCGGCCGTTCTGAGACCGGTGGTCGGAGAGCAACGCGATGTCGACCGCGGTGCCAACACCGCCGCTTACCACCACTTCCGCCGAGGTCAAATCAAGGGCCTCGAGCGCCGGGGTCGGATCCGGTCCTGAGAGCATTCCATCACGAGAAATTTCCGTAACGATTACTGCCGCGATTGCCGATCCTCGATAGTGCTCCAGCAATTCTCGTAGCGTCTGGCCGGAGCCCACTTCCCATCCGCGAGTTGCGACAATGCCGTCCTTCACATCAACGCCGATCGCGATACTCCCCGGGAACGTGCTTGCAAGTTCGGCAACACGAACGGGCTCTTCTGCCGCTGCTGTACCG
>JBARPG010000193.1:0-3843 GCA_049642885.1 Acidimicrobiia bacterium
CCTGACCAGCCCGTGGTGCTGCGACTCCTCGAAATCGAGCCTGCGCTGAAAGCCCTCGATGGCGTGTGCATGGAGCTCGAAGACGGTGCGTTCCCGCTCCTCGCGGACATTGTGCCGACGAGCGATCTGAACGTGGCGTTCGATGGCGCCAACTGGGCACTTCTCGTCGGTTCCGTTCCCCGCAAGGCGGGGATGGAGCGCGGCGATCTGCTCAACATCAACGGTGGCATTTTCAAGCCCCAAGGCCAGGCCATCAACGCAAACGCCGCCGACGATGTCCGCGTGCTCGTGGTGGGAAACCCCTGCAATACGAACTGCTTGATCGCCCGCTCGAACGCACCTGACGTACCCGCCGACCGCTGGTTTGCGATGACCCGCCTCGACCAGAACCGTGCCCAGAGTCAGTTGGCCAAGAAGGCTGGCGTCCCGGTCGCTGATGTCACGAACGTCACGATTTGGGGAAACCACTCGGCCACACAGTACCCGGACTTTGCGAACGCGAAAATCGGCGGAAAGCCAGCATTGGACGTCATTTCTGACCACGCGTGGCTCGAAAGCACCTTCATCGAAACTGTGCAAAAGCGCGGTGCGGCCATCATCGACGCCCGCGGTGCATCGTCGGCGGCCTCGGCTGCGAATGCCGCGATCAATTCGGTGGTTTCGATCGAGACTGCCACGCCCGCAGGCGACTGGGCTTCCCTGGCAGTTGCGAGCAGTGGCGAGTACGGCACGCCCGAAGGGTTGCAGTACGGCTTCCCCATTGCCAGCGATGGCAATGGGAATTGGCGCGTTGTTGAGGATCTGAGCCACAACGATTTCGCGAAGGCGAAGTTGGCGATCACCACCGACGAACTCATTTCGGAACGTGATGAGATTCGCTCCCTCGGGTTGATCTCCTAAGCACAGATTCTCGGTTGCTTCAAGCGGGACACATTCCCGCGCGTCGTCTATGTTCGTGGCGGGTCGGGGTCGTGCTTTGACGAGACGAATGGGGGGATGATGGCAGCGATTGCAACGTGCAAAGTGTGGATGCAACAGACGCCAATCGGAACGATCTCGGTGTTGAGCGGACCGAACGGGCTTCGACGCATCGCGCTTCCCGGTGATGATCTCGGACCAGTACCAGACGGAACCGTTGATGCCCGCGACCCGCGTATCGCAAAGCAACTCGAGGAATATTTCTCAGGTCGTCGACACACATTCGATCTGACCCTTGATCTCTCCGATGTGCATGGAGCGTTTTCGCGACGCGCCCTTGAGGCACTGCAGCGCGACGTGCCGTGGGGAGAAACGATCAGCTATGGCGAACTCGCAGAACTTGCGGGTTCACCACGCGGTGGCCGTGCGGCGGGCCAGGCGATGCGTCGCAATCCGATCCCAATTGTGATTCCGTGCCACCGAGTGATCCAGTCGAGCGGCGCGCTCGGCGGCTATGCGGGGAGAGCACAGTGGGACCGAATCAAGATCCAACTGCTCGCACATGAAGGCAGCGACGGCTTCGCTTTGAGCGATGCGAATCGCCTCAGCGCTGCTGGCTAAACGCGTGCTGATCGCGATCAAAAACTGATCGCCGAAAGCCCTTCGATCCAACCCTCGGCTCGTGTTCGAGCTTCGGTCCACGCACCGCGCTGATCGCTTCGGGCCGCGAGCCCTGTGCTGCTCGTCTCGGGCTCGACACGCCGCGATGGTTCCCAAAGCGCGCTGGTCGATTCGACGTTGGCGTGCACGCCGACCGCGACTCCTGCGAGGAGTGATGCGCCGCGAGTGGTTGCTTCGCGAACCGGCGACACCTCAATTGTGACGCCCGTGATGTTGGCAAGTGATTGCATGAAGGTCGCGTTATCGCTCATGCCGCCATCGACGCGCAACGATGTGAGGGGAAGTTGTGCGTCCTGTTCCGCCGCTTCGTGCATGTCGGCGGCGCGATGTGCGATGCCTTCGAGCACTGCGCGAACGACATGCGCAGCGGTGCTTCCGCGGGTGAGCCCCGTCAACGTGCCGCGCGCGCCGTAGTCCCATTCCGGTGTGCCGAGCCCTAAGAGCGCAGGGACAAACATCACCCCGCCAGTGTCGGGAACCGATGCTGCCATCGTGTCGGAATCAGATGCGGAGCCGATGAGCCCCATGTCATCGCGCAACCATTCAACGCAGGTACCTGCCGACAACATGATCGCTTCGATGCCCCACGCAACGCCGCGCGGATCGCGCCACGCGGCAATGCGGAATGTGCCACGCGGCCCGCGTGCTTCGAAGGAAGGTTCCTCGCGACCGAGGCACACATCGAGCATGCCTCCCGTTCCGAAGGTGAACTTCGCAAGGCCACGTTCAACGCACCCCTGACCGACGAGGGAGGCCTGCTGGTCACCAATGAGTGCCCCAATCGGTGGTGCCCCAACGAGCGCGCTTGCTTGGCCGCATACCCCGGTGCTGTCCACGATTGTGGGCAACATCCGGCCCGGGATTCCGAGGATTTCGAGCGCGCCGCCATCCCATCCCTGTTCGTTCCAATATCCCGTAACGCCAGCGTTTGATGGGTCGGAGACATGTAGGGCTCCGTGACTCAACACCGATGCCACCCATGATTCGACGGTGCCGATCGCAAGATTTCGAGAGCGATTTGGATCGAAGGTGTCGAGGAGCCATTTCGCCTTGGTGGCGGGCATGTTCGGTGCGAGGCGCAGGCCTTCGGCCTGCAGCGTCAGACAGTCGCCGATGGTTCGAAGGTCTTGCCAGCCGTGCGCAGGTCCCACGGGCTCACCCGTATCGCGATCCCAGACGACCGTCGAGCCACGTTGATTCGTGATCCCCACGACGTCCGGAACGCCGACGTCTTCGATGACCGCGGAGGCCAGTTCGAGAATGACCGAACCGAGCCGACCGGCGTCGAACTCAACCATCCCCGGAGCGGGAGAGTCAGGAAGAAAATCGCGATGTAGTTCGCACGCGACCGACGCGTCCTCGCGCATCATCGACACGCGTACCGAAGATGTTCCGACGTCGATGATGAGATGGCGAGTCACGAACTACCAGCCCGTTGAGCCGAGGCCGAGTTTGCCCGGATTGAGAATGCCGTTCGGATCGAGCGCAACCTTGATCGATTCGAAGACACGCATACTCGCACCGAGCGCCTCAGACATGAAGCGTGCGCGGTTGATGCCGACTCCGTGATGATGCGAAAGGTTCCCGCCTGCGCGAAGCACGGCTCGTTGCCCCGCGTTCCAAACACTCGTGTAGTACTGCTCGCGCGCTGCCGCATCGACGAGCCCGCCGAAGGTGAAATACAAACAGCATCCGCTCACATAGGAATGCGAAAGGTGGGCGCTGACGACGACGGTTCCATCGACCGCTCCGATTGCCGCTCTCGCTGCTTCGTACACCGCTGCTGCCTCGCCCCAGTTCACTGCGATTTCCATGGTGTCGACCACGGCACCGGCACGAATGTTGTGTTCGAGGGCGCTGACATCATTGCGATGGGACATCCAGGTTTCGACGACGTTCGCGTCAATTACCGGTCGCCCAGCGCATTCGTCGCCAACGACGCGCATGGCTGCATCGATGATGGTTGCATCGCCTTCATCGCGCACGAGCAGCGGATGCGCGGCGCCCAGTTGGAAGTTTCGTTCCCCTTCGATGTTGTCGTACAGGCGCAGCACGGCCGGCGTTGCACCTCGCCGAAGGATGCGACGGCACGCATCAATCCCGCTCGCGAAATCATCGAAGGCATATGCAGCCGAACGAATCGCGGGAGGCTTCGGATGCAGGCGCAACCGTGCACAGGTGATGATGCCAAGCGTTCCTTCCGATCCGACGAAGACTTGAGTGAGGTCAGGGCCGGTGGCTGAC
>JBARPG010000194.1:0-8073 GCA_049642885.1 Acidimicrobiia bacterium
CCCCCACAGAGTGCACCGAGGGTCGCTGCTGCAAGCATCTGGAATGGGAGCCAGGGTCCAAGGCCTCCCGTAAGCAGAGCGCCGATCCCCATCGAGGACAGGCCGAGCAAGAACCCGAACTCGATTCCATACGCAATAGCGCCAAGCACGATCACCGAGAAGATCAGATTTCCGCCGGCGGGCAGGTCGAACACACGGGCGAGGCCGCCAACCGTTCCGAGCACCGCGAGCACGCTCAGCATCGCGGGTCGCAGCGCTCGCCGTTCGAGCTGGAACGCAACCGCGGTGACTACGACAAGCCCGATGGCAGCCGCGATCAATGGCGTCGCGGCTGACCTGGCAGATGGGCCAACCTGAAGCCCACCAAGATCCATCCAAAATGGGTAGGTAAATGCAAACGCTGTGACCACCGCGAGCAGGGTGGCAGCGAGAATCTGCGCGACCCGGGCGCGCGAGCCGATTGTTTTCATCGGGCCGGCGGGATGTCGGCGAGGGTGAGGGCATCCGGAACGATCCGCGCAAGGGCGGGGCGAAGCAGCCCCGTGGTCAAGATTTCGCGCGGCGTTCCCTCATCGCTGATGCGACCGTTGCTCATTGTGATGATGCGATCAGCAAGCGAGGCGATGAGTTCAAGATCGTGTGTTGCGAGGAGCACAGCTCCTCCGCGGGAGCGCGTGTACGCAACGACATCACGAAGGACGGCTTGTCCATCAGCGTCGAGCCCTCGCGTTGGTTCGTCGAGGGCCAGCACTCGATCTTCCGCCACACCGATGGTCGCCATGGCTGCTCGAATGCGCTGACCTCCACTCAGCGTGCGTGCAGACCGCGACGCGACGTGGCTCAGTCGAACGAGGTTGAGCCATCGATCGACGAGTTCGCTGTCGGGAGCAAGGCTGCGTAGTGCACGTGTGCGTTCGAGTTCACCCCGCAAGGTCCTCTCTGTAAACAGTGACGACGGATCATGCGTCACGTATCCGACGGTCGTGTCCGCGCAACGATCAATCTCCCCTTGAACAATCGGGATAATCCCCGCAAGTGCTCGGAGAAGTGTCGTCTTACCGGATCCGTTCCGGCCGAGTACGCCGATGCAGCTTCCTTCTGCGACCTCAATTGAGACATGGTTCAGCGCGGGCGAGGCCTGGGCGCGTAGGGAAACGGTCAGGCCGCGGGCACGTATCAGTGTCGGTCCAGGAGTTTCATCTGGTGTGCGCACTGTTTGGGCGTGGAGTCCATGATCGTGTGAGGCCAGCTCACGCGCATCGCGGACCGTCAGCGGGATCTCACTCCAACCACGCAGTCGCGCGAGCTGCACCACCATCGGGATACATGGAACTTCCGCGATCAAACGCTGAAGTGCTCCCTGGGCCACCACGCGGCCACGCTCCAGGTGGAGTGCCTGAACACCACGGGGAAGAAACCGCTCGAGGCGGTGTTCTGCAACGACAATGGTCGTGCCCAAGTCTTCGTTCACCCGGTGCATCGCATCGATGAAGTCGTCGGCTGCGCCTGGGTCAAGCGCGCCTGTGGGCTCATCGGCGAGGAGCACGGTCGGAGCCATCGACAGTGCGGCCGCGAGCGCGACCCGTTGGCGTTCCCCGCCTGAGCACTCCGACAATCGGCGGCCGCGCAAACTCCCAAGCGCCATCAGGTCCGTGGCCTCATCGATTCGTCGCTCAATCGCGCGCTCACTCAATCCAAGTTGAACAAGTCCAAATCGCAATTCCGCATCGACGCCATCAGCGATGAAGCCCTCGCCAGGCTCTTGATGAATGAACCCGATGATCCCTGCAAATGCTGCTGGTTCGACGTCTTGCGTGCGACGACCGGCCGTTGTGACCTGACCAGAGATCGTCCCGCCAGAGCTGTTCGGAATCAGTCCTGGAATGGCACGAAGGAATGAGCTCTTGCCTGAGGCGGCAGCGCCGACAAGAAGCAGTACCTCGCCCGTCTCGACCGCACTCGAGACGTTCGTGAGGCATGGTTCGCTCTCGGGATAGGCAAACGTGAGGTTGTCGATCTCGATGAGACTCATGCCGCAGACCTCGTGGTCTCGCCCGAAGATGCGTGGGTCACGGCAGGCTGGCTCCAGATCATGGTCGGAACGAAGAGGACGAGAGCGGCGGCCGTTGTCGGCCAATCAACAGGTGGGAGCGAGATCGGGTCATGGGGAAGCCATCGTGTGTCCCCATCCTTCGTGAGATACGCGACGGCGAACACGAGTCCGAAAAGAAGCAATACAAGAACGCGATCGACGGCACTCATCGGGATCGATCCTCCGCGCAGCGACGGAGTACGGCGTGCGGTGATGAAGGCAATCGATAGGCCGCAGACTGCCAGGGTGAGCGCGAGGATCCACCCCAACCGATCGTTTCGCGAGAATCCCACCATCAGTGCCACGGCCGAGCACAGCAGCATCAGCTGGGCTCCCCAGGCCCCGGTCGTAGTCGGTGTGCGGGCGGGGAAACCGCGCAGTTCCATCGATTCGCCGACAGCGACCGACTGTTCAAGTGTGCGCGAGAGCGCCGGTGCAATCACAGACCTACGAGCAACGCGAACCGAGCCTGCTCGGGCGCGCGCGGCAACGCGGGCCTCGTCCACGTTCGTCGCGAGCGCAGGGAAGAATCGCAGGGCCATCGTTGCGACAATCGCAGGTCTGGCGAGGGAGCGCGGAATGAGGCTCATCATTCGATCGTGATCGACAACAGCATTGAACGCGGCGAACATGCACATCAACGCGATCGGCAACATGACCTCGGAGGTTGCCTGAGCGAGCACCACGGGTTCGACTGTGCCACCGAAATCGAAATCGCCGAGCCAGTGCGGAACATGCACCTTTGGTGTTGTGAACCACGTTGATCCGAGACCGTGACTTGTAAGGGCAAGGAGTACGACACGCAGGAATCCGAAAACTGCGGCGAGTCCGAACATGATCCAGGACAGTCGAGCGAACGGGTTACGACCGAGAAGTCGCGTTGTGAATATTGCAACGAGGATGATGGTGAGCGAGGTGATCGGGTTCCCTGCCAGGGTCGCAATCGCCGTCCCCGCACCAGCCCACGTAAGCCACAGGAACGGGTGTGCTTGCGTGCGGCTCGTCATGACGCACACGGTAGGCGCGGGCCTCGGCATGGCACTCATGTTCGCGCCGACTTGCCACCCCGTTCGGAGCAGTCGGTATGCTGGCCCCGTCTCAGATGGTTCGTGGCCCGGATGTCACGGACGCTGTGTTGGGAGGCGCCAACACAGGGGGGAAGTCGGTGCAAGTCCGACGCTGACCCGCAACTGTAAGGCGATCGAGAGGTCGTCAAGCCAGGATGCCCGCTGAGTCCGCCGGTTCGCCGGTGTACCCAAGAGAGCTGCGCGCCCGCAGCGTCATCGACTCTCGTGGAAAAGAGTCGGGGAGGAGGCGCACCATGCGTCTATTGCATTCAACGCGCACATTCGCGCTCGTCATCACGGGGGCCGTTGCGATCGCAGCGTGCAACCAGCAAGCGACTCGGCCGGTTTCTGATCGGGACCAAACCGTGGCGACCAAGGGTGTCACCTATCTCGCAGGTCAACAGCGAGTGGATGGCGGATTCGAAGTTGCAGGTTTTCCTGGGTTTGAGACCCCCGATGCCATAGCTGCAATAGCGGCGAATGCGAACGTGAACAGTCTCGCTGTTGTCCCAGAGCCGATCTGTGCTGAAGGACAATCGTGTCCCGCTCCTGCAGAAAACCGCACCCGAGCATGGAGCACTGAGACCGCTCGCTCCGCGGTCGCGGCGGTCAAGACCGCTGGCGGCAAAACCCCGTTGAACGCGATCGACGCGTTCGCTCAGACGCCGACGCTGAACGCCGGACAAGCCGCAAAGGTGATCGTTCTCGTCTCGGAGCCGCTTGGCTACGACAGTGGCGCGTTCGACCCGGCTGGCGATGGAACACCGGTCAACCTGGTTCGCACGGTGCTGAACGCATACAACGCGAACGGCACATTCGGTCCTGCGGGATCGTTCAACGTCACCCTCTACTCCGCACTCGCAACAAAGCTGTCGCTCGGTTCGGTGCCAAAGGCCACTGGTCCTGCAATCATCGCGGGCCAACGCGCTGATGGAGGTTGGAACTACTTGGGGTCCGCGACGGACGCGACCAAGAGCGATACCGACACCACGGCACTGGCAATTCAGGCGCTCGTAGCGAGCCTCCCTGACAATGCCGCGGCGTGGGAAACCAAGTCACCATCAGTGGCACAGACAGCGATCGCGAAGGGTCTCGGGTTTCTCGCATCCCAACAGCAGGCTGACGGTGGATTCCTCGGATTGACTGCAACAACCCTCGACCCAAACTCGACGTCGACAGCGATCCTTGCGATCCGATCTGTGGGCTTCAATCCTGCGCAGCCATGTTGGCGCAACCTGGCCAATTCCACGCTGAAGGGCACAGGGTTCGCGTCGCCCGCAACGTGGCTCGCATCCCAGCAACAGGCCGACGGCCGAGTGAAGTCACCGAACGATTCCTTCGGTGTGAACACCTTCGCTACCTCGCAGGTCGTTCAAGCGCTGACCTTGTCCTGGCTGCCAATTGCCGAACGCCCACTCATTGTGTGCGCTCCGGAGAACTTGAAGCCATAACAATGCGTTTTCTCAGAACACTGCTTTTCGCGGTGTTGGCGTGTGTGGCGGGCCCATGGTCTGCCACACACGCATCGGCCGCCTCGTTGCACCGCGCTGCGATCATTGTTGACAATGGGAACGAAGTCACGACGGTTGTTGTCGATTTCCCAGAGGATTCAATCTCTGGTCTGGAGTTGCTGAATCGCGCGGGATACCAGCCTGAAACATACGGATTCAGCGGGCTTGGCGCAGCGGTATGTCGCATGGCAGCGAAAGGCTGCGCCGCCGACCAGAGCTGTCTGAATTGCGACAGCGGAAATTTCTGGTCGTACTTCCGCGCGCCGAACGGGTCGCACACGCTCGCCTCGAGCAGCGTTGGAGCATCGACTGCCCGTGTGAGCGATGGTGATACCGACGGTTGGAAATATGGCACCGGCGACGCACCCACCTTCGTGAATCTCCTCGGCACCGCGGACCCGCCAGTGCCGGCGCCACAGAGTACCGAGCCCTCCTCGTCCTCCACGGTCGGGACGGACTCCGAGCCCTCCTCGTCCTCGACGGTCGGGGCAGGTGCCGAGCCCTCCTCGTCCTCGACGGTCGGGACAGGTGCCGAGCCCTCCTCGTCCTCCACCTTCGGAACGTCGTCCTCACAGGCCTCGGCACCCTCTGCACCGCCAGCAGTTCTGGCACCCACGACAACCCCAACCTCAATACATCGGCTGCACGCGATGCGCGTGACTGCGAAGTCCGCCGCACCGAGCGGCGCACGAGCCGCCGGGAATCCATTCCCGCTGATTGCGCTGGGGGTCGGGTTCGTCGGCATTGGCGCGTATGTGGAGCGACGTCGCCGAGTCGTGCGGGCGGCTCAAGCTCCGTAGCATCGAACCGTGCTCGCAGTCTCCGTCAACTCCGTCAACATCTTCGTTGCGTTCTGGGGTGGCGTGCTCTCCTTCGTTTCGCCGTGCGTGCTTCCGGTGGTCCCCGTCTACGTGTCGGTCATCACAGGAATGTCGGGTGCAGAATTGGCAGAGTCGGGTCGCAGTCGCGTCCTGCGTGTGACGCTGACCACCTCACTCTTTCTTGTCGGATTTGCGGCGGTGTTCGTACCCCTGCAAATCGGCGTGTCAGCCCTGGGCCAACGCATTTTCGAGAAACAAGAGACCCTGACGATGGTCGCAGGTTGGGTCATCGTGGTACTCGCAGTCGCACTTGCTGCGACGCAACTTGCGAACGTCAAGTTTCTGTCTTCAGAGCGACGTGTTCACATCCAACCATCCAAGTGGGGTCCATTTGCGGCGCCAATCGCGGGAGCAGCGTTCGGTCTCGGATGGTCGCCGTGCATCGGGCCAATCTTGGGTGCAGTGCTGACGGTCGGAGCGACCTCAGGTTCGTCGGGCCGCGCCGCGGGTCTCTTGATTGCCTACACACTCGGTATGGGGCTGCCGCTCTTCATCGTCGGTGTGGCCTTCAATTCCTCGAAGCGGATGCTCGGCTGGTTGAGAAAACACACGCGGGTGATCACACTCATTTCCGCGGCGCTCATGGCGGCATTCGGAATCGTGTTGATCACTGGCAACTTGAGCACGGTTACATCGTGGATCACCGAGCGCATGCGTGATGTCGGCCTCGACCGTTTCGTTACGGCTGGGTAAATCGCCACTTCGTCGCGCGGGCCGCGAAGTCTTCCGGAGTTTCAAGCATCCCAAACGCGCACTCGGGAATGAGTTCGAAGATTGGCGACTGCCGGATGAACGGTTCGAGGATCTCGGCGCCGACTTCGTCGCCATACTTCGCGACGTACAGGCCGACGGGTCCATCGATATGTTCCGCCTCGATCGCCCGCACGCGTCCTTGCACGCTGACACATTGTGAAGTGCTTTCCGTTGTGACCGTCGCGTGCGGTCGTGCTGCGAGATTGCGAACCTTGCGTGCATCGGCCGAAGCGCTGAACAGAAAGCGAAGATGCGCGTCATCCCACACGCCCCATACCGCCATGGAGTGAGGTACCTCGTTCGGCGAAATGGTCGAGAGCCAATAGCCGCGTGTTGCGCCGAGTCGTTCGGCCGCCCACGACCACGGCAATGGATTCCAGTCGGCACACTCCTCGACGCCATATCCGGGCATATATGGACGCTCTGCGATTGGTTCCACAGCTTCTCCTTCGAATGACTTCTGCCGAATCGTAAGCAGGTATATCGTCGCAGCATGAAACTCCGATTGATTGCCCTCAGTTCATTATTCGCGCTTGTCGCTGCCGGTTGCGGGAGCGACTCGAAATCGGCATCGACGACCACGACGACCACGACGACCACGACGAGCGCTGCTCCTACGTCGTCAACGACTCCACCGCCACCAGACGTGCTGCGCATTCTCGTGACGGACGATGATGGCGTTGGCGCGCCCGCGATCGACGTGATGGTGAATGAACTGTCGAAGCTTCAGAATGTCGAGGTGACCATCGTGGCTCCGAAGGACAACAAGAGCGGCACGGGTGATCAGCTCAGTGCGACGGCTCCCACCGCGGAGCCGGCCACGACGGCCAGCGGTGTCACCGCCACTGCCGTGAACGGTTTTCCTGCGGACACCGTGAACTATGCACTCGACGCGTTGGGGGTCAAGCCGCATGTGGTGGTATCAGGGAGCAACAAGGGACAGAACATCGGAACCGTGGTGGGGCTAAGTGGGACGATCGGTGCCGCGAGGCAAGCGATCCGTCGTGGGATCCCTGCAGTCGCTGCAAGTCAGGGGCTCGCTGAAAACCCGGCGTATGAGGTCTCGGTCGGATACGTCATTGCATGGATCACCGAACACCGAGATGAATTGATCGCCGGTACGGCTGACAACAAGAAACTGGTGAGCTTCAACGCTCCAACCTGCGCGACCGGGGCCGTGCGCGGGCTCGTCACTGTGCCGGTCGCGCAGGTCAAAGATGGCCGCGAGTTGAGCACCTCGGATTGTGAATCCACGATGGAGAATCCCAAAGACGATGTCGACGCGTTCGCGAACGGATTCGCCACCCAATCGTCGTTCGCACCTGAGGACGTCCCACCACTTGGGTGATTCCCGCCTTTTCCCCGACGCCAGATAATTCGCAGCAAATTTCTGAATTCGGGACAACCGAATTGTGACCCGGGGGTCTATTCAACGAGAACCGGGGTTGACGCTTCGAGATGTTGCTGAATTGCCCGCCCGCACAGTGTCATTTCGACGTCGCCCCGGTTTCTTACGATCACATGAGTTTTGTGGCACTCGCGATTTCGTACTGGGTGATGCTCGCTGACGTGATTTCGAGTGTGGCCATGACCTCCATGAAGGCCGCCAAGTGCGCGCTCGCATTGTGAGCGTCGATGGCCTCTTGGGTCTCCCATTCTTCGTAGAGATGGATTGAACCCGGAACGTCTGGGTCGAGCCAAAATCCGTATTCGCGATTCCCGGGCTCGGAGCGGGTGGCGGCGAGGAGGGGACGCACGTGCCCCAGTGC
>JBARPG010000195.1:0-2680 GCA_049642885.1 Acidimicrobiia bacterium
TGGCTGAACAGCAGAACGATTTCGCGGTCTTCGATCGATCGATCGTGAGTTGTGGAATCACGATCGGCGGGACGACTCGAGCACTTGGGTATGAACACCCTTTTCGAGAATCCTGCGCTGAGCGCCCACAGATTTTGGCTGACGCGTACGCATCGTTTGCGCCAAACGTCGTCATCATCTTTGGTGGAGTTGCCGATATCGCAGACCGACGCCTTGTAGACGGTGGCCCAATCGTCCAAGTGGGCGATCCCGAGTACGACGCCCGTATCAGCCAGACGATTGACGGCTTGGTGCGTGAAGCCCTCGACCATTCCGCAATTCCGATCGTGCTGACCATGCCGGTCATCAACCCGATCTATGACCCGGGGAACGCTATGGCACCGCCTCCGTACGATGAAGCCGAGCCAGACCGCGTCGATCAATTTGACGCACTTCTTCGTTCCACCGTGGCGGGTGTTCCTGGAGCACGCCTGATTGACCTGCGGTCCTGGATGGAGACACAGCCAGGAGGATCATTCGATGCATCCCTGCGTTCGGATGGCGTGCATCTCAATCGCAATGGCGCGCTCCTGGCAGCGAAGTGGCTGCTTCCTCAGATTCGGGAAATGCTGAACGCAACGGCGCAGCCCCGCTGACTGGCACGCCCGGCCAAGTGCTACTCCAAGAGTTCGAGACGAGCCCAGCGACGCTTTCCGATTTGGCAGACCGTGCCGGTGATGTCTTCCTCGCCGATCATGTATTCGACATCGTTGATTCGATCGCCATTGAGCCGGACGCCGCCTTGTTCGAGCATCCGTGCGCCCTCTTTGTTCGATGGCACGAGATTCACTATTGCGAGGAGACGCGCGAGCGGTATCGGTCCGTGACTGAAAATGATCGGGTCAACAAACGCGCTCGGAATGTCTTCGGGTACCGCTCCCGCCTTGAACACTTCGTCATATTGCGCCTCGGCCAGCTCACCGGCTCCATCGCCATGAAAGAGATCCACGACTCGCCGAGCGAGTCTCCGCTTCGCTGTATGCATCGGGAGTTCGCCACTCGCAATCTGCGCAAAGGTCGCGACCAGCTCCTCCCGTGGCCATCCGGTCACGAGTTCCATGTATCGCGTCACCAATTCATCCGGAATTGAATAGGTCTTACCGAACTGGTCAGCCGGTGATTCTCGAATGCCAATCGCGTTGTTGAGCGATTTCGACATTTTGTTGACACCGTCGGTACCTTCGAGGAGCGGAGTCGTCAGAACGACCTGCGGGACCTGGCCAACCTGTTCTTGGAGTCGACGACCGACCAGGTTGTTGAAGAGTTGGTCGCTGCCGCCGAGCTCAATGTCCGCCTCGACCATGACACTGTCCCAGCCTTGAAGCAGCGGGTACAAGAACTCGGTAATTGAAATTGGAGATCCCGCTGCGTATCGGTTCGCGAAATCGTTGCGCTCAAGCATTTGGGCAACGGTCATGCGTGACATCAGACTGACCAAGTCGCCGAGGTTCATACTTTCAAGCCACTCGCTGTTGTAACGAACCTCGAGACGATCCGGGTCGAGAATGCCACTGACCTGTTCCAGATATGTCTTGGCGTTCGCGTGGATCGTGGCGGCGTCGAGTTGCGGCCGAGTTGCGGAACGTCCGGTTGGGTCGCCGACGCGCGCGGTGACGTCTCCGATGATGAGGACTGCCACGTGTCCTGCATCTTGGAATTGACGAAGTTTGCGAAGGACGACGGTGAAACCCAAGTGGATATCGGTCGCAGTCGGATCGATGCCCAGCTTGACTCGAAGCGGGCGACCGAGCGCGAGCTTTTGCTTCAATTCGTCGGCGCTGACAACCTCAGAAGTGCCACTCAACAGGGTCGTCAGGAGTGATTCAGAAACCGGACTCATGGCGCCGCAGCGTACCGGTCCCCCGACGGTAGGGGCGGGCTCTACAGAATGGGGCAGTGAGATCGTTCTGTACCCGCTGCGTCGCCCCGCTTCTCGCGTTCGCGATCGGTGTCGTCACGGGTGGTTGCGAGATGAAACAGGACTTGAGCGAGCATCGGGTCACGGCACGCCCCGCCACCATTCTCGCTGCTGATGGGTCGATTCTTGCCGTCTTGCCGAGTGCCGAGTCTCCGGAGCCGGTGCCGCTCGCCGAGGTAGCGCCAGCGATGATTTCGGCGCTGCTCGCAGCCGAAGACCATCGCTATTACACGCATACGGGCGTCGACTTGCATGCGATGACTCGAGCGTTGAAACGTGATGTTGACGCGGGCCGAATCGTCGAGGGTGGATCGACCATTACACAGCAGTACGTGCGCAATGTCTTGCTCCCGGCGAGTCGACGCACGGAACGCAAGCTTAAGGAAGTGACAATGGCGATCGAGCTCGACGATCGTCTCCGCAAAAATCAGATTCTCGAACGATATTTGAACGCGGTCTATTTCGGCGACCAGTCATATGGGATTCAACGAGCTGCTCAGAACTTCTTTGGAATCGATGCAGCCGACCTCTCCCTCTCTCAGGCCGCCGACCTCGCAGGTGTGTTGCAGTCACCGTCGACCCTCGAGCCACGTGGACACCTTCGGGCATCAACGAAACGTCGCAACGTGGTCCTGAATCGGATGGAAGAACTCGGGTTCATTTCCAAGCAGCAGCACACCAACGCAATCCGCGATCCGTTGGAAGTTGCACCTCGCGCCGCGC
>JBARPG010000196.1:0-1603 GCA_049642885.1 Acidimicrobiia bacterium
CCCATCGGACGAGGTGTCATGGAAGCGCATCGTGAACGTGCCACGCCGCGGCGTCGGCGACACCTCGATCGGCAAGATCGAGCGGTACGCGCGTGGAGCGGGGATCGACTTTGCTGAAGCGCTGGCCGAAGCGCCCGTTGCCGGGGTGACCGGCACGGCCGTGAAGGGCATTCGGGAGCTGCTCGAATTGACCGACGATATTCGCTCGTCGGGAGCCAAGGGTGTGGCGGACATGCTCGAAGCGATACTGAAGCGCAGCGGATATCTCGCCGAGCTGGAAGCAGAACATTCGATCGAGTCGCAAGGGCGCCTCGAGAATTTGCAAGAACTGGTCGGCGTCGCACGTGAGTTCGATGAGCGAGTCGAGTCAGGAACTGGTGGTGCGCTCAGCGACATCGCGGGGATCACGACGGAGCTTGACGGCAATGCCTCGACCGAGCCGCCGAAGGGTGTGGCACGGCTCCAAGCGTTTCTTGAAGGAATCTCGCTCGTGACCGATATGGATACGACCGACGGAGAAATGTCTGCTGTGACGTTGATGACATTGCATACCGCGAAAGGCTTGGAGTTCCCCGTCGTGTTCCTCACCGGCTTGGAAGATGGCATCTTCCCGCATGTGCGGAGTCTGGGAAATCCTGACGAGCTGGAAGAGGAACGGCGTCTCTGCTACGTCGGCCTGACTCGAGCGCGCGAGCGATTGTTCCTCACACACGCGTGGACCCGAACGCTCTTCGGCGCAACCGACTATTTCCCGCCATCGCGATTCTTGGACGAGATCCCGAAAGAATTGGTGGAAGTGATCGGAACGACTCGGCGCTCCGTGCGGTCGAGCCGGGATGATCGCGCCTGGGGACGGCCGCAATCAACCGTGCATGCAACTCATGAGGCACTCGGGAAGGATCGTGTTGCGGCCGCGGCGCTGTTGGACACCAACCAACCGAAAGAGCCTGCTGGGGCGCGGGGGGCCGAGCGCGCCGGATTGCACGTCGGTGACGACGTGATGCATGAGAAGTTTGGCGAGGGCGTGATCATCGACGTTCGTGGCGAGGGGGAGCGCGCTGAGGCGCGGGTGCGGTTCCGCGGCGTCGGCGAGAAGACCCTGCTCCTCGCGTGGGCTCCGCTTACGAGACTGGGGTGAGGTGAGCGAGGATTGGAGCGTGATCGCTGATTGGCGGTTTCGCGATCGCGAGTTCGCTGCCATCGAAACCTGCAACTGCGATGTGGTCGATACGCGGCGCCCCGTCGTGGGTCAGCACGGTGGCGTCTGGCCCAACGGTGTCGAGCAGGTGCATTCCTGCAGCTTCGATGATCGGAGCGCACCTGCGCGTGCCAAGGTTCAAGTCGCCGAGCAGAACATGGGGCCCGGGCCGCGCCAGTAGCGCGTCGAGTGTCGCCCGAAGTCCGAGTTTGGCTTCTGTCCGGTGATTCTGAAGGTGTGTCACAGCGACGGTTACCCCGATATCGCGGACGAGCACACGAGCGACAATCGCGTTGCGCCGTTCGCGTCCGAATGAAGTCGGATGCCAGATGACTCTCGCATCGCTGATCGCGCCACGCACACAGAGTGCATTGCCCATACTCCCAAACGGACCAAGCCATTGTG
>JBARPG010000197.1:0-17779 GCA_049642885.1 Acidimicrobiia bacterium
GATTGGCGCAGGCATGAAATCGAACCCCGGGATCGCAGCGCGGATGTTCGAAACCCTCGCGAATGAAGGGATCAATATCGAGATGATCTCGACGTCAACGATTCGAACGAGCTGCGTTGTCCACGCAGATGACCTTGAGCGCGCGGTCGTAGCTCTCCACGACGCGTTCGAACTCGGCGCGGGGTAGTCGGCGATATGGCGCAAGGGATTCGCGTTGGTGTAATCGGTGCGACGGGACTCGTCGGCACCCAGATGTTGCGATTGCTCGAAGAACGTTCGTTCCCGGTTTCCGAGCTCGTCCCGTTCGCTTCTGAACGGTCGCGTGGCCGCGAGCTGCCGTTTGCTGGCGGAGTCGTTGCGTGCCGAGTGCTGGAAGACGGCTGTTTCGATGGCCTCGATCTCGTGATTGTTGACGTGGACGACCCGATCGCTCTCGAGTGGGCGCCGCAGGCTGCTGCCGCCGGTGCCAAAGTGGTCGACAATTCTGCGGCTTTTCGCATGGATCCCGATGTTCCCCTCGTCGTTGCGGAGGTCAACCCTGAGGACCTCACCGAGTTGCCACACGGGATTGCCGCATGCCCGAACTGCACAACCATGGTCTTGCTCACAGCGATTGCGCCATTGCACCGTGCTGCC
Source organism: Acidimicrobiia bacterium (assembly GCA_049642885.1). Lineage (GTDB taxonomy): Bacteria > Actinomycetota > Acidimicrobiia > IMCC26256 > JBARPG01 > JBARPG01. Next base: position 637 of record JBARPG010000197.1, read on the forward strand.
GGGATCAACCGCATGGTCATTTCGACCTATCAGTCGGTGTCGGGGGCGGGGCAACCTGGGATGCGGGAGCTTGAATCACAATGGCGAGCGTTGGCGAACGATCTCCCATCGTTGGCAACCGCCGGTCAACATCCCGAGATGTTGTCGCCCGGTGAGGTCTGGGACCGGCCGATCGCTGGCAATGTCATCCCGCTCGCGGGCAGCCGAAAAGAAAGTGGCTACACGAGCGAGGAATGGAAACTCGTGTACGAAAGCCGCAAGATCTTGCACGCGCCGGAACTCCGTGCGACTGCAACCTGTGTGCGTGTCCCGGTTCTGGTTGGTCACGCCATGACCGCCAACATTCAATTCGCCGATTCGATGACCGCCGAGGTTGCAGCTGAGTTGTTGCAGAACGCACCCGGAGTCACTCTGGTTGAAGGTGGAGCGGGTGCACCAACGGCCCTCGAAGGCGCTGGGATCGACCCCGTGCTTGTTGGCCGCATTCGAAACGATCCGAGCCAAGCCAACACGCTGGACCTGTGGGTAACGGGCGACAACATCCGCAAGGGTGCTGCGCTGAACGCCGTGCAAATGGCGGAGATTCTGTTCGCCAGGTAGTGGTGCACGAACCGCCCGTAGGGTGAGGTAGCGGATCAGTCCCTGCCCGGATACTGACCCGCTCACCTGACCAAAAGGCCCGATGCTTTCGGGTCTTCCCTGTCCACTTGCAGGACAGGACTGCCATGCGGGTCGTCTATGACGCGGAAAGGCCGGGGTTTCCCCCGGCCTTTCCAGTTTCCTGGCCGTGGCCAGGATTGCTTGACTCCTCAACGGGCGAGGAGCCGCGTGTTATCCCAGACCGAGCGCACCAAGGATTGGTCCAAGCGCACCCAGCAGGTCGCCAGCGCCACCAGAGGATGGAACGTTGAAACGCAAGACGCGCACGTTCGGAGCCGGCGTGTTGGTCTTGTAGTCCCCGCCCTGAGCCATTGACAGGTAGATGACCTTGCCGTCGGCGACAGCTGACATGTAGGTCGCAACCTTCTGGTCGGTGCGGCCTTCCATGTCCTTGCAAATCAGCGGCAGGACGATTGGGCACTTGTCAAGCGGTCCGTCAATCGTGGTCGAGGTCCACACATCGTCCTTGCCCAGGATGCCGATCCGGAGGCTGTTCCCGGCGCCCAGGTAGGCAACCGCTGCGCGGTCGTTGATGTTCAATGCCGTGGTGAATCGCCCAACCGGGAGTTCCGTTCGACCGAAGCCGCCAGAGGTCCCGTATCCGTCAAGTTCCCCGATGACCCACTGATTTGCGCCGAACTTGTACCGAGCACTTCGGAGAATGTCGCGAGTTGCATCGTGGTAGAAGACCGTGAGGTCGGTCGAGGTTCCAACTGCACCAGGTTCACCGTCGACGCTGTCGCCCGAGGCGTACAGGGCTCGGCCAAGCGGACCGTCAAGGTACTCGACACCCCAACCGGCACCGCCGTAGGTTCCCCAGTTCGTCCAGGTGTGTCCCAAGCTGTTGGACGACGCTCCGTCCTTGATATAGAAGGCGTGAATCTGTCCGGGCGTTTCCGCGACACCGATCTTCGTGGACTTCGAGATTGGGGCGAGGCCCGTGTCGAGGTCTTCGAATCTCCAGGAGAAGAGGTACGGCTCGGCGCACCCGGTGTAGCAGTAGCCACCAAGTGAGAACCACGCGTGGCGCAGGGTGCCAGTGGTGTTGTTTCGATAGAACAGGTGAGCAGTCTGGTCACCTGTCGTCCAAACGAATCCGCTGACTTCGTCGCCCACGTTGCTCGTCGTTGACGGGCAGAAGTAGCCAATCTCAGCTGGCTTGCGTGGACACGCAGCCCCAGGTCCGTCAAGGATTTCGTAACGCCATGCTCCATCGTGCATCCACGCCTGGCGCAGTGCGCCAGTGGTCTCGTCCTTGTACGCAACGTGTGGTGAACCAAGGTAGGTGTACGCCGTGATTGAGCGTGACCCGATTGTGTTGGTTGTTCGGCCACCAGCGGTTGAGTCTCCATCGAGGGTTTCTGCGATCCAGAGGTTTGTCGCCTTGTTTAGCCATGCATGACGAAGGTCGCCAGCGGTCGTGTCAACAAAGAACACGTGGACCTGACCCGCACTCGTGGTGGTCGCAGTAACAGTTCCGGCAGCGTTTGCCCTGATATTTCCGTTGAGCTGAGGTTGATCCTTGCCGCCGGTGTAGGCGACACCCCAGTCGCTGCTGCTACAGCCTGCTGCGAGCATTCCCCCTGCGAGAATCAGCCGCAGAAACGTGTATTTCCGACTCATTTGTCCTCCGATAAATTCTCGCCCATACGAGCGTGAGTTTGTGTTCCCAACACCCAGAGTCGCTGGGAACGTGAATCGTTGCACGATTCGTCCCAACTTGTCCAGGGTGTGGACAGAAAATCCTGACGACGCGGATTCTGCTGCAGAAAGAGATGGTCGGGACGGCGGGACTCGAACCCGCGACCTCAGCGTCCCGAACGCTGCGCGCTAGCCAAACTGCGCTACGTCCCGACGGGATGCCGCATAGTAGCGGGCGAGGCTCGTCAGCCTGAGAGCTGGGCGGTACGGAAACCTTCGACAAGCTGCAACACCGTTGACCGCAACTGTGACGCATCGAGCGGTTTCACCAAGACCGCATCTGCCCGCACCCGCTCCGCCAAGGTCTGGTCGGCCTCGCGATCGAGGAGCAGGACCACGGGGATCGCCGGCATGCGACCATCAGCCGCTTCGAGTTGCAGATCGAGCGCGACGGCAATTCCGCCCATGCTGCCGATCTGCATATCAAGCACGGCGACGTCGGGCCGGTGTTCGAGCATCGCCGCACGAACCTCGCGCCCGTTCTTCACCGCGACAATCCTGGCATCGTCGGCGAGCAAGGAACTCTGAACGAGTGTTTGGAGCCAGTCGGCATCGGCGGCGACGAGAACGGTGATCACGGTCGTCACGATACTGGAGCGATCTGGTCGCTCATCCACCGCAAGCCCGCAACATCGTGGACGTCGTCTGCACGTCGTGGGATTCCGAACCACACCGCGCTCGGTGCGAGCACCGAGAATGGTTCGAGCGAGGCTGCGGCCCGATCGTGCTCTCCGATTGCGTGTGTGAGCAGCGAGATTGCTGTGGCACCAGCGGCCGTTGCTACGTCTGTGCCGCTTGCCGCGCCTGCCGCCGTCGAGATGGCCGCGAGCTCCTCGCGAAGTTCCGCGCTCACGGCGCGCAATGGCTCTCGTTGGTTCACGATCACCGCTGAGGCAGTGCGATTGCGATCGACCAAGGCTTGATAGAAATACATTGCCTCACGTACCGGTTCGGGCTGGGTTGAAGTCACGATGACGTAGCTCGTTGACGATGATCCCAACATCTGGTCGACCACGCGTGCCCTCAAGCGGAAGCCATCTTCCATTCCATCGAAGGATCGCAAGAAGGCGACCGTGTCCGTGAGTACGGCACCGCCGATGACCTTTCCAAGTGTCTTCAACACGGCGTTGAGGGCGCCACCCGCCGCCTTCATCGTGGTGCGCGCCGGGAACAGCAACAGCCGCACGAGGCGATTATCGAGCAGTCGCGTGATCCGCTTTGGAGCGTCAAGCAAATCGAGCGCGTGTCGGGACGGTGGCGTGTCAACGATGATGAGCCCGTAACGCTTCGTCTCGAGCAACTGATGCAGCAGCTCGGCAGCCATGTATTCCTGGGTCCCTCCGAGCGCGCCCGCAATGGATCGGTACATCGCGTTTTCGAGGATTGCGGTCGCTTGCGCTGGGGTCGCCGCCTCTGCCCGAATCACCGCGTCGAACATGGCTCGCGCGTCCAACATCACGATGTCGAGCGATCCGCCACCGCTACCGACGCCTTCGATGCCGTGGACCTCGTTGCCCGTGTCCGCGAGTCCGAGTGCGCTGGCGAGTCGCCGCGCTGGATCGACGGTAACCACCACCGTTGGGATGCCGCGCTCGGCCGCGCTGATCCCAAGACACGCGGCGACGCTTGTTTTTCCGACTCCACCGGTTCCACAGCAGACAATGACATTGCCGCGCTCGAACAGCTCCGAGAGCGCGTCTCGCCCTGTCGCACTCTGTCGACTCCCAACGGCACTCGTTGAAGAGATGGCGGGGCTCACTGCAAGACCCCGGCGATCTGGAAGATGACGTCCCCGTGGTCCCGATGCATCACGGGCACTTCCACGCGCTCCGCAGAGGTTTCGAGAGCGGAGCGTGCGCTCGATTCGGCCCGGGCGCGCTCGTGCTCGGCGGACCACACCGTTCGCGCGGCAGTGATGAACTCGCTGGACGGTGCCGAGGAGAACGCCGCGATGAGTTTCGACGCCGATGGGGGCACGCCGGGATCGTGATGGCACTCATTGACGAAAACGAGGCTGACCGCAACGCCGTGGACCTGCACGAGCGCTGCCTCCATCTCGGCAAGTTCGAGCAAGGGCGTGGTTTGGGGGAGTGTCACGAGGGCCACTGAAAAACGCGCTGGATCGGACACGAGGGCCAGTGCTTCGGTGGCTTGATTACGGATCGGGCCGACTTTTACGGCGTCGAGGAATCCTTGAGGGGAGGACATGAGTCGGAGGGTGTGCCCTGCCGCATACCCATCGATCACGATGCGGTCGTAGGCGCCGCTCCGCTCGAACGCCTTGACCCGCCCGAGCAACAAGATCTCGCGCATGCCCGGTACGGCCGAAGAAACGATGTCCAAGAGCCCGGTGGCACCGAGCCTGCGTGCGAGCCGACCTTGACCGTTTTGTTTCAGGTACTCGTCAAGCGCGACGCGGGCATCGAGTGCAATGGCATCCAGCAGCGGTGCGATGTTCTCGGGTTGGGGCGCGAACGCGGTGCGGTTGAACGAGCCCGCACATGAGGATCGCCCATCGAAGTCGACGAGCAGTGTGCGGTGTCCCGCGTGTGCGCTCGCGACTGCCCACGCGGTGGCAATGGTGCTTTTGCCGACTCCGCCTTTGCCCGTGAACATCACGACCGGCGTATGGACGCGACCTTTGGTGGACACGGTCCGAGCATAGGAGTCGCCCGCTGTCGTGTCCTTCCTCAATTTGCCTCGATGCTTCACCGCGGTCAGCCTGGTGCGGTGAAATCAACTTCTCGAAAGCATTCGGCGCGGGCACTTCTCCTTGCTGCACCGTTGGCGCTGCTCATTGGTGCTTCTGCAAGCGTCTCAGGGGCGGCGGGGAGCGAGCCGACCGGACTGCGCGCTCCGGCAAGCGGAAACGGCAGCGTCGACATCGTGCAAATCACTGGCATCCTCGATACTGCGATGCTGGAGCAGAGCCTCGCAGGAATTCGCGAAGCTCCCGGCCGCAAGGCGTCATTCCTCATCCTCCAGGTCGACACCCCCGGGGCCATCGTCGACGTTGCACCGCTGCTGCAAGCAATTCGTGAGTCGTCCGTGCCGGTGGGCGCGTGGGTGGGGCCGTCAGGCGCAACCGCTCGCGGAGCTGGTGTCGAGATTGTTCACGCGGCAGGTCTTTCGGCTATTTCGGAGGGTGCTCACATTGGGCCCCTGCTGCCCTCTCGGCTTGACGCGGAATCGAATGCCCTCCCCGCTTCGGTGAAACACGAGGCCTCGAACCCTCTTCTTGCCGCAACGATGCACAAAGAGATCGCGGGAACAACAGCGATCAAACGAAACCTGCTTGATATCTCGGCTCCGACGATCGCGGAGTTTCTCGCTCGTGCAAATGGTCGCAGCGTTCCGTCAAGCAGCGGTGTCGTAAGGCTGCGCGTGACACAACTCGTTGACGCTCACGGAAAACCGGTCACACAGACGGCCGGTTCTGGCAAAGGGACGAAGGTGGCGCCGGCCGACCTCGTGCGCTTTCGCGGGCTCGCGCTTGACCGCAGGCTTCGCCACACACTCACGGTGCCCGAGATTTTCTTGTTGTTGTTGTTGGCGGGTCTCTGCCTCATCGTCTTTGAGTTCTTTACCGCGGGTGTCGGTCTCGCCGGGGTTGCGGGTGCGATCGGGTTGCTGGGAGCAGGTATCGGTCTTGCGGAACTTCCCATTCGTTGGTGGGCACTTGGCCTGATCGTCATCGGAATCTTCGGGTTCGCTGTCGATGTACAAGCGATGATCGCCAAAGCGTGGAGCACGATCGGCGCTGTGCTCGTGGCGGTTGGAAGTTGGTTCCTGATTGGCGGAGACGACGCGCTGCAGCCGTCGTGGTGGGTCGTTGTCGTGCTCGTCATTGGTGTCGTGGCATTCATGCTCAACGGGATGTCTTCGATGGTTCGCTCGCGATTCTCAACGCCAACCATCGGCCGTACTTCGTTGATCGGTGAAGTTGGAATCGCGGAGACCGCGGTCGATCCCGACGGGGTCGTCATTATTCGCGGTGCCCGCTGGAAAGCACGGACAAATCGTGCGACGCCGATCGCTGTCGGTGAAGAGATGCGCGTGGCCGAAATTGTGGGGCTTATTCTCGAAGTTGAACCGCTCGAAGGAGCGGCGAAAGATCACCGCGAATCACGCAGCAGCGAGAAAACCCCAGAAACACACATGTAATTCAGACATTTCACCCCTTGTCCTGGCTCGCAAGCGTCGGTACGGTGCAGCCCGACGAGGGGGGTCTTGTGCGGGAAAGTTCGTTTGAGAATGCGTGGCAGGAAGTTGCGGGATGCCGTGGGCCAGCATCGGCGCTGTTCTTCGCTCCCGTCGTTTCGGAACGACGGGAAGACCGGGAGATTCGCGAATCCCGTGCGAAAGCAATTTGCGCGGAGTGTCCTGTGTCAGCGCAATGCCTCGACTTCGCGATGAGTTCACGCGAGCAGCACGGCATTTGGGGCGGCAAGAACGAAGCAGAGCGTCGGTTGATGCTCTTGCAGCCGAGCTCAAGCTTCCGGTAACGCCGTCGATCCGCTCAGCCCGCCGCCGCCGTCTGGCGCTTCGGGGTCGAGCCTGGTGTCACCGCGTTGGATGCTGAGAAGGAGATCGTCGATGCGCGCGGTGCATGAGGCGAGCGCCGCTGCGTGAGGGAGCGCGTCGTCGAGAAGATGGGCGATTGCTTCGATCGCTTTCGCACCGGAGCTATCGGGCGAAGTCACGGCGATGGGGAGCGCACCGTCACCCGCGCGAGCGATCTCGGGTTCAATCGGCACCGAGCCGAGAAAGGGCACGCCGAGCTGTGTTGCGAGTTCGTTGCCACCTCCGCTTCCGAAGATTTCGTGCGACGCGCCGTCCTCATCGATGTATGCACTCATGTTCTCGATCACACCCACCACGCGGAGATGCGAGCGCCGCGCCATATCAGCCACGCGCGAGGCGACCACCTGAGCGATGCGCGCAGGCGTGGTTACGACGACGACCGCGGTTTGGGGGAGGAGCCGTGCGAGTGCCATCTGTACATCGCCCGTTCCGGGCGGAAGGTCGATGAGGAGCACGTCGAGATCGCCCCATCGCACATCGGTGAGGAACTGCTCGACCGCCTTTGCCAGCATCAACCCGCGCCACATGAGCGCGGTCGACCCATCTTCGACGAGGAATCCCATCGAGACGATCTCGATCGCTCCCGTTCCGACCGTGACCACGTTGGGATCGATCATTCCATCGTGTCCGCCAAGGCGATCGTTGATTCCGAACATTGGCGGAATCGAGAATCCCCAAATATCTGCATCGAGAATGCCGACTCGATTGCCCTGGAGCGCGAACGAGGCCGCGAGGTTCGCGGTGACCGAGGACTTCCCAACGCCGCCTTTCCCTGAGGCCACGGCAATGACGCGGGTGCGTCGCGGGATCATGGTCATTGGCGCGCGTTCTTGGGCCACCTTGCGCGCCGTATCCATGACAGCGGACCGTTGCTCTTGGTTCATCTCTCCGAATTCGATCCGAACCGATTGGGTCGCACCGAGGGATTCGATCTGTGTTGTGATATCTGTCTTCAGTTGATGCTTGAGCGGGCATCCCGCGGTCGTCAGTGCGATCCCGATGGTGATGGTCTTCGCACCGATCTCGACCGAAGTGAGCATGCCGAGTTCCACAATGGAAGCACCCAGTTCGGGATCCATCACGGATTCCATTGCGGCGCGCACCTGGTCTTCAGAAATCGGCGTTTTCACGGGCTCCACGGTACTTCGCAATCCAATCGAAACACCTGCGGGCCCGCCCGCGATCAAATCGGCTCCCTACGAGGCTGTACAATCTCCCCACTCGCGACGCCGACCGTCGCATGCTCAGGAGGCATCACATGCTCACACTCACCGACACCGCAACCCAAAAGGTCGCCGAGCTCATCGAGGCCGAGGGGAACCCTGAGTTGTTCCTCCGAGTTGGGGTAAAGCCGGGCGGATGCTCTGGTCTCTCCTATGAGATGTTTTTCGACACCGCATTGGCGGACGACGACGTGAAAGCTGAAGTCGGCAACGTCCGGGTTGTGACCGACCCTGCAAGTGCGCAGTATCTCGAAGGCGCGTCCTTGGACTACAAAGACGGGTTGCAGGGTGCTGGGTTCAGCATCAACAACCCCAGCGTCACCCGCACCTGCGGTTGCGGTCAGAGCTTTTCGTAATTCATCGCAGCGCCGAGGTGTCGTGCGCGCGTCGGACTACTGAGGCTCGTTCCTATACGACCTTTTGGAGAGCGGCGCGAATTTCTGAACGATCGAACCCTCCATCGAGTCGCGTCACGATGGTGCCGTCAGCGTTGACGCAGTACAACCACGGTTCGCTTTGTAAGTGCCAGGCGTCGAGGGTCGGCACCAAGTCTTGGCTGGTGTCGTCCTTGTAAATCTCGACGTGCACTGCTTGGAGGCTCGCGAATGCGGGCTCCTTGAGTACGTCGAGGAAAATATCGAGCACCGGTCCGCAGTACTGAGACTGGCAACGGGCCGGCGTAGCGAAAAGGACCGCAGTGGGCTTGCCGTTTCCGATGACCTCGCTCAAAGAATGCTCGTGCAATGTGCAGGCGGGAGTACGCGTACAGATTGGCTGCACGCCCAAGGTGTCGGTGGGCGTTGGTGACGCGGCTTTCGGTGCAGCGACGTTTACGGGTGTAGCGCTCGTCACTGGAGTCACTGACGCGAGGGTGTCTTGTGGCTGGGTTCCTTTGGTGGTCTCGACGTGGATCGTATGGGTGCCCGCGGACGTGAGTGTGGCCTCGCACACGTAAATGCCGCGGTTCTTGGGAAGGCCATCGCCATGGTATGACGCGGTGCTGGTTCCGAGAACGGTGCCTGCTTCGTCTTTGAACGTCACGTTGACATCGCCCGCATCAATGAACGATGCGCCTTGTGCGATTGCGAAAGCGACGCGCTGCGGGTTCGGGCTGGCGTAGAGATCGGAGGAGATCAGGCCGATGACCGGCGCAGAACCCTCGGCAGCGCTTGACGCCCCGTTGTCCGATGCTGATTGCGTGTCATCGCTGCACGCGGCAAGCAGAATCGCAGCACCCGATGCGGTGGCGGCGGTAGCGAAGAACTGGCGTCGAGTTACTGGTTCCATCTCCCTATGCTGCCTCGCACATGATGACTTCGCCCAGTTCTACGCCAGCACCCGCCGAGAGCTCCTTCGAGCTCAATGGCAAGACCATCCACGTTGATGCCATGGACGCGGGGCGGTCACTCCTCGAAACGCTTCGTGAACAGTGCGGGATGACATCCGTGAAAGATGGATGTGCGCCCCAAGGCCAATGTGGTTGTTGCACGGTGCTCGTCGACGGCGAGGCGCGCGTTTCGTGTGTCACCGCGACCTCTCGTGTATTCGGTCGATCGGTGGTCACCGTCGAGGGCCTGGAACCTGATCGGAAGGACGCGCTGGCGAATGCTTTTGTGGCGTGCGGCGCATCGCAGTGTGGGTTCTGCACGCCGGGCATAGCGATGCGCCTCGCGCCGTTGCTTGGAACGCAGCCGAGTTCCACCACCGTGAACAATGCGCTGGCAGCCCACATGTGCCGGTGCACCGGATGGCAACCGATTGTCGAGGCGTTCACCGCAGCCGAATGCGAAATGTTGAGCACGACAGACCCTGCCGCGGCGGGGGGTCTCGCCAAACAGCAGCCCGCCCCCCGAGAGAATGCCGCGGTGGCGGCAGCCCAGTCGGCATTGGAATGGAATGTCCAACAGCCGTGTGACCGCCGCAACATAGAAGGGACGATCGCGTTCGCAGATGATGACGCACCTCTGGATGCCCTTGTTGCGGTGCCGACGATGCTTGACCTACCCGACGCGATCGAGGCCGCTGGAATGCGCTGGATCCTCGCGCCAACCCGAGCCGAGGCCCGCCGCATCGCCGGGCATACACAAGGTCGGAAAACCACGGAGGAGCCGCGGCCCCCGATTGATGTTCCAACGGAAGGCACCATCCGACTCGCGACGTGCTGGGTCGATTCGGGGTATTTGGAACCGGACGCGTCGTGGTGCGTTCCGGGAGGTGAGCCCGCGTCACCGCGGCGGTTCGGTGGTGCGTTTGGCGGAAAAGCCGGATCGCCGCTGCCTGAAGCGGCGCGGGCGCTGGCGGACAAGGTCGGACAACCCGTTCGTGCGCTCTGGTCGCGGGAGGATGTGGCGCGATACGCGGTCAAGCGACCGCCCATGGCGGCACAGGCGGAGTTGGTCGATCAGGTGGTGGCGGTGCGCGGGATGGTGGCGGCGCCTGCTGCTGCGACCTTTCGATCGTTGCTCTCCAAGATCACGCTGCCCTACGCACTCGACGTTCACGCGAATTGGGATGAGGTGGCTCTTGTCGGACCTCCGGTGTCGCCGATGATTCGCGCCGCGGGTTTGGCCGAGCTGTGGGTGCTCGTCGAGGCGTTGCTCGATGAAGCGGGTCGCGATCGCAGGGTCTTGGTCAACGATCCAATCGCATCGTCGGTGCTGCTCGACACCTGCGCACCGAGCAAGTCCGGTGCGCTCGCTGGAGCGCGAGTGACACTCAACGCTGTCGGCGCGCTGGACCATGTTGAGGTGCGGGTTGCCGCCGGGCGCCCAATAGATCCAAGAATCTTGCGCTCGTATTGCATTGGCGCGGTGCATGCGGCGCTTGGTTGGACCTTGAGCGAATCGATGGTCGTCGACCCACTGACCGGCGAAGTGAAGACCTTGACCATTCGCGGGCTCGGGCAATTGCGACCGAAAGACATGCCGACCGTCGAGATCACGATTGTCGAAGATGATCGGGATGCGTGTGCCGCTGGCGACGCTGTATTTGCAGCCGTTGCTGCCGCGACTTGGAACGCCGTCACGAAGTTCTCTGGTGAGCGCCCCGTCATCTTTCCGATGAGGGACAGCGCGGCGGGGCGACCGCTGCGCCGGTAACGAACCGCTCCATCTACGCTTCGGTTTCATCAACTCCGGATCACAGGGGAGCACCTATGCCACCACGCACCATGAACACGCCGAGCGCTCCGACGCCGGCCGGCCCCTACTCCCACGCCGTCGCGGCCGGAGGCGAATTGGTCTTTTGTGCGGGGCAGATTCCTCTCGATCCCGCGACCGGCGCGCTTGTTGAGGGCGATATCGCCGCGCAGGCAACACAGGTGCTCGACAACATCGAAGGCATTGCGGGCGACCTCGGCATGCAAATGCGCGACATCGTCAAAGCCACGATCTTCCTTGTTGACCTCGCGGACTTCGCGACCGTCAACGGGCTCTACGCCGCACGCGTCGGCACACATCGACCCGCTCGTTCGACGATCCAAGTCGCTGCGCTCCCCGCCGGCGCCCGCGTGGAGATTGAAGTGATCTTCTCGCGCTAAGGCACGCCCGCACTCCCAAAACATCTTCGCGATGTGCAGCAGATCACGTGTGCGAGACGTCCCCTCTTGTGAACAGGCGCACGCCTGAGAGCAAGGTGGCGACGATGTATGGACGGAACGCAACCACGAAGCGATGCATTGGGCACGCGCTGACATGTTTGGTCATCGTCTCGACCGCAATTGGATGCAGTGACACGCACAGCACCTCGAGTTCGTCAGCGAAGTCATCACGCGCCACGTCGTCCGTGAAAAGTGGCAGCGCTCCCGTCAGCGCACTCGCACGTCAAACGAACGCCGCGGCACGCCACTGGATTGTCACGACGGAAGAAATCGTGACGGCAACTCGGCCAACACCACCGGCTCAGGCGCGGATGTACGCCGCAGTTGCGTCGATCTTCGCCGACGCGGCGGCACTCAAGCCCGGCGATCCAGACTCGATCGACCAGGCCGACGCCGCGACTGTCGCGGTGTTGCGCCACACACTTGGTTCGGACGCGAAGAACTTCGAGTCGAAGCTCAACCTCGGCGGACGCCACGTCGCATTGTGGGAAGAGACGCAGAAGCTGGTTGACACATATTTCGCTCGGCTCGATTCCGATGTGAACGTCAACGTGCACGACGGCGCAATTCCAGCGGGTTTGCCTGCGGGCAGTTGGGTTCGGACCGGAACGACAGGACCGTTCGAGCCGGACGCGGGCAAATGGTCGTACTGGCTTGCTGAGCGACAGGGCGGTCGCGGCACGGCAGCTGCTGCAGTTCCAGCACCGCCGAAGTTCGGCACCGCGGAATACGACCTGCAATTGCAGGCGGTGCGTGCTGCAGTTGCGAAGCGCGACGCGAAGTGGATCGCCGCGATCAATCGATGGGGTGGCGCTCCCGGGACGCAGGGCCCCGCGGGCATTTGGCTCGATCGGTTCGATGACGAGCTTGGCAACACCAAAGCTTTCGATGATCCAAATTTCGCTCGGAACCAAGCAATCCTGGCGAAGACCATTGCAGATGCGTTCATTGCCGCCTGGGATGTGAAGTATCAGTACTGGACCCAGCGCCCCGACCAAGCCGATCCAACCATCACGACATCGATGCCCAACCCCCCGTTTCCCAGCTATGTGAGCGGGCATTCAACGATTTCCGCCGCCGCGGCCACGGTGCTCGGCGCGCTCTATCCAAAGCACGCGCTTGCTCTCATTCACAACGCTGAAGAAGCTCGCGACTCTCGGCTCTACGCGGGGATCCATTTTCCTGTCGACAACGAGGCGGGGTTTGCCCTCGGAACCGCCCTCGGCAACCAGGTGATTGCGCGGCTCGGGATCACCAATGCTGGCGCGGTCGCGCACGAGGTCGCGGTCATCGCGCAACCGCTCGGGAGCGCCGCGAGTGCAGGGACTGCGCCGCTGGTCATCACGCGATACAAATCTTCTGGTGTTTCCGACGATGCAGCTACCGGCGGTGCGGCTTTGGTGCGCGTCACCAACGAGGCACTCGGCCTTGGATTCGTATTCGGCGTCGAGGGGAATGTGCTCCCCGCGCTGCGCTACCAGCCAGGCTGGACCGCGAAGACGATCAGCACCGACCCAACGTGGACACCGGGACTCTGCGGCGACACGCCAAACGTGCTGATCGACCGCTACGAGGCAACGATCGAATACAAAAGCGACACGAGCAATGAAACATATGTGCGCGTCTTCGACACGAAAGAGAAGAACTTCTTCGATGTTGCGAGCAGCAAGGACGGTCTCGGGACGCCCCAGAGCGTTCTGGCTCGAGGCAACGCGCTGTTGGTTCTTCGGTCGGCGCCAGGTTCGGCTGTCATCCAGCGCTTTGACTTCGGTGCGAATACCGTGGTGTCGACGCCAATCGCTGGTATCGGGATTGACATGTGGGTGCGACTTGATGCCAATCGGGGAGGGGGCAGTTCGGTGCTGGAGCACTCAGGAGATGTCCTGATCATGTCTGATGCGGTGGGATTCGATGCGAAGTTCGCGACAGTCTTCGCCGATGGGACAGTGAGCGCGTGGACCGACATCGCATTGGGGACGCGCCGACTGTTGGATGATGGCGTAGCGCCCAGGTCGCTCGGACCGAAGTTACAGGCCCGGTTGGTCCGCAGGGACGCCGCTACGGGGCACTCGGACTACGAGATTCTGGATTTGAAAGGGAAACGCCTGCGGCTCCTCACCGCAGTGTTCGAACCGCAATTTCTTGGAACGGTGAAGGGCTTTGCCGTGATCGAGTTCATGAATCAGACCACAACGCCGGGGATCCTGAGTCAGCAAGAAATGTTCTTCGACACGAGCACCGGCGACTGGTACCGCGTATTCGATTTAGGTGCTGATATCCCAGCGAGCCAAGTGCCCGAGCCCTATCGGAGTTACCAGTACGACGCGAATATCTTCGTTGCGGGAGCGGTCAGCCTCTGAGCATCACTCCTCAGCCGATTCGGCTCCCCAGCGGTTTGTCCCAAAGCGGTACCCGACGGATCGAACCGTCTGGATCAGACCGGCGTGCTCCTCGCCGAGTTTGGCGCGCAAGCGACGCACATGAACATCGACGGTGCGCGCGCCGCCGTAGTACTCGTAACCCCATACGCGGCTCAGCAACTGTTCACGCGAAAAAACTTTGTGAGCATGTGTCACGAAGAACTTCAGAAGTTCGTATTCCATGTAGGTGAGGTCAAGCGGCTGGCCGTTGAATGCGGCCTGGTACGTCTCGATATTCAATGCAAGGTCGCCGTACTGCACGACGTTGGTGACATCCCCGCGGCCGCTGCGCCACAGGCCGTGGCGTATCCGGGCTTCGAACTCGACTGGATGAAATGGCGTGAGACAGAAGTCGTCGAAGAGGTCTTCGCGTTCGCCGAGCTCGGTGAGTTGCGTTCCACTGATCACCAGCAGGACCGGCTCAACTGAGATGTCTTTGCGGCGAATTGACCGGCACACCGAAAACGCAGTTTCGGGATCTTGGTCCGCAATGACGACCGCACCAGCCCAGCCGCCGTCCGGTTCTGCAGCCATCGCCGCCGAAGCGTTGGCAACCGCTTTCCAGGGCACGCCTGCGAGATCCAAGACCTGAGCAACCGTAATCGGAGCAGGGTCGGGGAAAACCAGGATGGGGCTCGAGGCGTTCATCGCGGCCAACTGGTCACAAACTCGTGAAGTATCGGTCGAGTTCCCACGGGGTGACGTATGCCTTGTAGTCCGCCCATTCCTGACGCTTGGTGCGGATCACGTATTCGAAACAGTGCTCACCGAGCGCGTCGGCAACCAACTCGGAGCGTTCCATCAATCTGACTGCTTCATCGAGCGAGGTCGGCAAGGTCCCGATGCCTTCAACCGCTCGCTCTTCCGCGGACATTTCGAAAATGTTGTTCGTCGCTTCCTCGGGCAGTTCGTATCCTTCCTCGATGCCCTTGAGGCCCGCGGCGAGCATCACCGAGAACGCAAGGTACGGGTTGCAGGCAGGATCGGGAGCGCGGTATTCGATTCGAGTCGACGTTTCCTTGTTGGTCTTGGCCATCGGTACGCGCACGAGCGCAGATCGATTGTTGCGTGACCAACACAAATGGATCGGTGCTTCATGCCCGTCGATCAAACGCTTGTACGAGTTGACCCATTGGTTGGTAACGGCGGTGAACTCTGGAGCGTGATGCAACAAACCCGCGATGAAGTGCTTGCCGGTCTTCGAAAGCCCATACTCATCCCCCGGATCGTGGAACGCGTTGACGTCACCTTCGAAGAGGGAAAGGTGCGTGTGCATCCCCGATCCGTAGGAACCACCGATCGGTTTTGGCATGAAGGTGGCGTGTACGCCGAGGCTGTGCGCGATCTCTTTTACGACGAGCCGGAAGGTCATGACGTTGTCGGCCATGGAGAGGGCGTCGGTGTAACGCAGGTCGATTTCCTGTTGGCCTGGCCCGTTCTCATGGAAGCTGTATTCGACAGGGATGCCCATGGCTTCGAGGTGGATGATCGTCTGGCGACGCAGTTCGGTGACCATGTCTTCGTGGGTGAGGTCGAAGTAACCCGCCTGGTCGAGGGGAGTTGGGTCCTCGGGGCCTTTGAAGTAGAAGAACTCCATTTCGGGACCGGCGAAGAAGGTGAAGCCCTTTTCTCGGGCTCGGTCGAGGTTGCGCTTCAGCACTCGGCGGGGGTCGCCTTCGAACGGTTCACCACTGAGGTGATGGATGTCACAGAACATGCGGGCCACCGGCGCGTCGTTCCCGCGCCACGGCACGATTTCGAAGGTATTCGGGTCAGGGCGGGCCAGCATGTCCGATTCCTGAATGCGGGTGTATCCCTCGATTGCCGAACCGTCAAAGGTCATGCCTTCTTCAAGGGCGTTCTCGAGTTCCGCTGGTGTAATCGCAAAGGATTTGAGCTTTCCGAGCACATCGGTGAACCACATGCGGACGAAACGGACGCCGCGCTCCTCGACGGTGCGAAGCACATATTCGTTCTGTTGCCGAGCTGCCATCAGATCCTCCTGGAACGGGCGTGGCTGAACAACAAGCGTACCGGGCTCCAGCGCTCCGCGATCCGGTCGAATGCGGGTCGGCGCCTCGAAACAAAGCGTTCACATTTCCGACAGGCGAATTTCAAGCGGCGCGGCCTAGCGTGACCCTTCGAATTACCCGTGTTCTCAAAACGGAGGAATCCAAGTGGCCATGACCCCAAGCGATGTTCTGAAGCTCATCCAGGATGAAAAGGTCGAGTACGTCGACCTTCGATTCACTGACCTTCCCGGATTGTGGCAGCACGTCACCTTCCCGGCGCACCGATTCGAAGAAGACACCTTCGAGAGCGGCTTCGCGTTTGACGGAAGTTCGATCCGTGGATTCCAAGAGATCCAAGAATCCGACATGTTGCTCCTGCCGGATGCTTCGACCGCGGTGCTCGACCCGTTCATGAAGCGCAAGACGCTCATCATCAACTGCTGGGTGCGGGACCCGCTCACGCTTGAGCCCTACAGCCGTGACCCGCGCTTCATCGCCCAGAAGGCTGAGGCCTACTTGGCCTCGACCGGTATCGGCGACACGGCGTACTTCGGTCCGGAGCCAGAGTTCTTCATTTTCGATTCGGTGACCTCCTTCCAAAATGGCAACTCCGCTGGCTACCGCGTGGACAGTGTCGAAGGAGCGTGGAACAACGCTGAGGACTTCGAACTCGATGGCAGCTTGAACCGTGGCTACAAGCCGCGCACCAAGCAGGGGTACTTCCCCGTTCCCCCGATGGACCACTACCAGGACATCCGATCGGAGATGGCGTCAGTTCTCGAGCAGGTTGGAATTCCTGTTGAGCTGCACCACCACGAGGTTGCGAGCGGTGGTCAGGGCGAGATCGGCGTGCAGTTCAGCACCCTGTTGGACATGGCCGACAAGCTCATGCTCTTCAAGTACGTGTTGAAGAACGTTGCATGGCAGGCAGGCAAGGTCTTGACC
>JBARPG010000198.1:0-2295 GCA_049642885.1 Acidimicrobiia bacterium
CCTCTGGCGTGAGTGCATCCGCGAAATCTACACACGCTCGATGATGAGCGCTGAGGCAATGCCAGCGCCGGCGGGAATGGTCACCGCGCCGTAGCGACCTCCGGTGCGTTCGAGTTCGAGCAGCGCAGTGCCGACCAGGATTCCGCCCGTGGCTCCCAGTGGATGTCCCATTGCAATTGCGCCCCCATTTGGGTTGAGGCGGGCCGGGTCGAGGCCGAGGGAACGCTGGAGAAACAGAGGCGTCGCGGCGAAACTCTCGTTGCACTCGATCACATCGAGATCCTTGATTTGTAGTCCCGCCTGGTCCACGGCTCGCAGGATCGCAGGAACGACACCGCCGAGCATTTCGACGGGATCTGATCCGAGCTCGACCGAGGCGACAATGCGGGCACGCGGTGTGAGCCCGGCCGAATTGCCAGCGTGTTCCGATCCGATCAGCACGAGACTCGCTGCATCGCACATCGCCGGTGAAGACGCAACGGTATGAACATGCCCAATCGTGCCCAGCGTTGGATATGCCGCGTCGATCAATGCTTGGGTGTCGCTGTTCGTGAACATCGCAAATGCAGGTTCGAACCCAGCCAGGCGTTCCAAACTCGTCGTTCTCATGCACTCGTCTCGAGCCAGCAGCACATGTCCGGAGTCCTCGTGAACCGGGATCACCGCGTCGCCATAGAAACCGGCATCCCACGCCGCGGCCGCGCGCACCTGCGAGGAATACGCGTAACGATCGGTATCCGTTCGCGTGATCCCGTGTCGCGACGCCAACAGATCTGCCGCAATCCCCATGTGAAGAAACTTCGTTCGAGCCGCGACCTCGGGGTCGGTGAACCACGCCCCATTGTCGGAAAACATCGGAACCCGCGACATCGACTCGACGCCGCCGGCAACGATGAGATCGGCAAAGCCAGCACCGATTTTCGCGGCTGCCGTCGCGATCGCATCGAGGCCGGAAGCACAAAAACGATTCACGGTTGCGCCGCCGCTGGCTGCATCCCAACCGGCGTACACCGCTGCGATCTTCGCAAGGTTGGCGCCTTGGTCACCGACCTGGGTATTGCATCCGAGCACCACATCATTCACCTGCGAGGTGTCGAGTCGATTGCGTTCGACCAACGCGCCCATCAGCCCGGCGACGAGCTCAACAGGGCGAACGCCGGCGAGCGCGCCGTCAGGACGTGCGGCACCACGCGGAGTTCGGATCGCATCGAAGATGAACATCGCGCGAGTCATGCCTGGTTCCACCGTTCTACGACGAAGCTCGCGACCGTCGAAGCGGCTCCGCCGATGTTGAGGGTGAGTACACGATCAGCGCCCGTAACCTGAAGATGATCGCTCGTGCGAGTTGTTTGATTCGCCGCATCGCGCACCATGCGGATTCCGGTTGCGCCGACTGGGTGTCCGCCTCCGATCAAGCCTCCAGAAACGTTGATGGGGCATGGTCCGTCGGGAGCGATCATGCCCGATTCAATTGCCTCAAAGGAACGACCTGGCTCCGTCAATCCGAGGTGATCGATGACCATGTACTCAGTTGTCGTGAAGCAGTCGTGACATTCCACAGCGTCGACCGCGTCGAGCACGTTGCTGCCGGCGAGCCCAGCACGAGCCAACGCATCGTCCACCGTTCCTCGGACGTGCGGGAATACGAACTGCTCCGACCGGCTTGCCTTGAGTTTGGCTTGGAGATCGAAATGCGAACTGGAGCGATGACCCCACCCCGATATGTACGCGATGTCGGCACGCCCGTCCCCACTGCGTTGTGCGACCCGTTGCGCGCCGTCAGCAGTTGCCAGAACGATCGCTGCCGCGCCGTCAGAAATCTGAGAACAGTCAGTCCGCCGAATCATCCCCGAGACGATCGGATTCAACTGATCATCCCGAGAGAACGAGCCTTCAGGAAACGTCCAGCCGCGAGTCTGCGCCAACGGATTTGATCGGGCATTGGTGAAGTTCTGTTCGGCAATTGCCTCGAGGTGCGCGTGGTCGAGTCCGTAGCGCCGGTCATATTCTTCCCCGAGTTGCGAGAACATTTCAGGCCACGGGTACAGCACGCCATCCACTTCTTCAGGGACACGAGCAGCAGCTCCGAGTGCGGCGCCAGCCTCAACGCCTGAGACTCCACGCATGTGCTCGACGCCGACAACGACCGCCACGTCCGCCATGCCGGAACGAAGCTCGGCCATCGCTGCGAGAATCGCCATCGAACCCGACGCGCACGCTGCTTCATGTCGGCTCGCTCGGCACTGGAGCCCCATGGCGTCGCCAACCAAAGGGCCGAGATGTCCTTGTCCTGTC
>JBARPG010000199.1:0-4749 GCA_049642885.1 Acidimicrobiia bacterium
AGCGTGATCCCCACCAACTGGTGGAAGGCATTGCGATCGCCTCGTACGCGATCGATTGTCACCTCGCCTTTGTGTATCTGCGTGGAGAATTCGCGCTTGGGTACGAGCGTTTGATGGCTGCGATTCGAGATGCCAGAGCTGCCGGCCTGCTCGGGGCAAACATCTTGGGATCAGGCTTCGATCTCGAAATCGTCGTGCACCGTGGGGCTGGTGCGTATATCTGTGGCGAAGAAACGGCACTGCTCAACAGCCTTGAGGGCGAGCGGGGAATGCCGCGCATTCGTCCGCCGTTTCCTGCGATCGCCGGTCTCTACGCGAAGCCGACTGTGGTGAACAACGTCGAAACGATTTCGACGTTGCCCGCGATCTTGAGCATGGGTGGGGCCGAATACGCCAAGCTCGGTGTTGAGAACTCGCGAGGCACCCGACTCTTCTCGGTTTCGGGCCATGTCAACCGCCCCGGTAACTACGAGGTTGAACTCGGCGCCACGTTTCGCCAACTCATCGATGACCTGGCAGGTGGCGTGCGGAACGGCGGGCGCGTGAAGTTCATGGTTCCTGGAGGAGCGTCGAGCCAATGGCTGACCGGCTCGGATGAACACCTTGATGCACCACTCGATATGGATTTTGTTCAGAAGAATTTCGGAGTGATGTTGGGTTCAGGCGCCGTGATGGTCTTCGACGAGACCACCGACCCAATCAAAGTCGCCTGGCGGCTCGCCAAGTTCTTCTCGCATGAGAGTTGCGGGAAATGCACGCCATGTCGTGAAGGCGGAGCGTGGATCGAGAAGGTGCTGTACCGAATGGCACACGGACTCGGCCGGCCCGAGGACCTCGACGTATTGCTCGACGTTGGCGACAACATTTCGCCGGGGCTCAATGCGCCGTTTAGTCAGACGACGATTTGCCCCTTGGGCCCTTCGACCGTTTCACCAGTTGTGAGCCTCAACAAATATTTTCGTGACGAAGTGATGGCGCGCTTGAACGCAAACGCTGCCACGCTCGAAAGCACTGGGGGTGTGCAATGACGGACACTGCAACCCCCGCGTCGGCAGCGGCCACTCCCGATCATGTGAGCCTCAGCATTGACGGCGTTGCCATCACCGCGGAGCCGGGTGAGCTGTTGATCAAAGCGGCCCAGCGCGCTGGCATTTTCATTCCGCGATTTTGTTGGCATGAGCGCATGAAGCCGGTCGGCATGTGTCGCATGTGCCTCGTCGAAATTGAAGGGGTACGCGGTCTTCCGCCCGCTTGCACCACGCCGGTTGCCGAAGGCATGGTCGTGCACTTCCACCAAGACAATGTCGCGAAAGCACACGAGGGAGTGCTCGAGTTCCTTCTGGTGAACCACCCGCTCGACTGTCCGGTGTGCGATCGCGGCGGCGAATGCCCGCTGCAAGACCAGACGGTTGCGTTTGGAGCCGGTGAAAGTCGCTTTCTGGAAGAGAAGCGGCATTGGGAAAAACCAATCGAGATCTCAGACCTTGTGCTACTCGATCGAGAGCGCTGTATCCAATGCGCGCGCTGCACACGTTTTGCCGACGAAATCGCGGGCGACCCGCTCATCCAATTCATTGAACGTGGGGGACATACCGAGGTCAACACATTCCCCGACGAGCCGTTCAGCTCGTACTACTCGGGGAACGTGGTGCAGATATGCCCGGTCGGTGCGCTGACATCCGCGAACTACCGCTTCAAGGCGCGGCCGTGGGATCTTCAACACTCCGAAACCACCTGTGATGGCTGTGCCGTCGGCTGTCGTGGTGTTGCGGATTCTTCGGGCAATCAGATTCTGCGTTTCTTAGGTGTCGACAGCGATCCGGTGAACCACGGTTGGCTGTGCGATAAGGGTCGGTATGGCGTCGACTTCATTCAGTCGGAGGCCCGCCTCTCGTCGCCGAGTGTCAAGCGTGATGGCGGCCAGACCGAGGTCAGCTGGCCTGCAGCCCTCGATGCCGCAGCGAGCCTGATCCGCAAGGCCGTTGAGTTGCACGGACCGGAATCTGTCGCGATGGTGGGTGGCGCGGATCTCACGAACGAGGACCTGTTCGCCTGGAAGCGTTTCATCGAAACACAGATCGGAAGCACGCTCATCGCGGCAGATTGTGGCGATGGCTTGCCTGCCGATTTCTATGCGGGCACCGTTCGCGCAACGATCGACGATCTCGATCGCGCGAAGGCGATCGTGATGTTGGCGCCAGATCCCAAAGAGGAACTGCCGGTGCTAGCGCTGCGGATTCGGCGCGCTGCAACGGAGCTGAGAGTTCCACTCATTGAAATCTCCGCAGTCCGCTCCGGCATTTCGGCGGATGCAACCGTTGTGACCTACAGCCCCGGAGAGGCGAGTGTTGCTGCGGCGCGTGTCGCCGCCGCTTTGAGTGGCACGGTGACCGATGCTGACCCGCTCCACGCGATTGGAAAGACAGTCGGAGAGAGAAGCGGGAGCATCGTCGTTGTCGCGGGGAGGCCGTCGATCGCAGAGGGCGTCGACGCACCCCTCGCAGCGCTCGGCCAGCTCGTGGCACTGCCTGACGTCAAGGTCTTGCCAGCCCTTCGCGAATCAAACGCGATGGGGGCAATAGAAATTGGACTACACGGCCCAACCGGTGCAGAGGACATCTTCACGCGAGCACAGCGCGGTCACGTGCAGGTGCTGATCACGCTCGGATCGACCCTCGAGCTGAATGTTCGCGATCGCCGCGCACTGAGCGGGGCGTTGAGCAACGCGGGAGCGGTCATCGCTGTTGGCGCGTTCGCCAGCGAGATCGCTACGCGCGCCGATGTTGTGTTGCCGACGACAGTTTGGGGAGAACAGCGCGGTTCGATTACGAATCTCGAAGGCCGTGTGCAGCCAGTTGCCGCCCGCGTCTCAGCAGTGCTTCCCGTGCTCGATCCATGGCGCATCGCGAATGAGCTTGCACGACGATGCGGCGGCTCGCACCTCGAAACCGACGTCACTGAGATCACGGATGCAATCGCGGCGGGCGTGCTGCGTTTCGCGGGCATCACCTGCGATGTGTTGGCGCGGGCGCGCAATGGCGTGCTCATTCCATTTGATCCTGCCCGCACCGAATGGCGCAGCGCACAGACTGGTGTTGCGACGCCAACCTGGGAGCCGATTGCTCCCGCTCCGCTCGAAGGCGGGGCGGAGCTACCGGTCGAGGTGCCGACGGCGAGTGCGGAACCCGCGACCGCGACCTCTGCGTTCGTTCCTCCCACCGCGCCAACGGTCCCGCCGCGTGACGGTTACGCATTGCGCGTGGTCTCACATCACCCCCTCTATGACGGAGCGCCGAGAGTCGCCGCTTCCGCCGGCATCGCGAATCTCGCTCGCACACCGGAGTTGCGAATTCACCCGAAGGAAATGGCGAGGCTCGGAGTTGTTGACGGTGCGGACGTGCGTGTGACCTCTGCCCGAGCAACGGTCGTTTTGCCAGTCGTGAGCGATCCTCGTGTCGAGCTTGGTGTCGCGTCGATCCCCGCGGGCGTGGCCGGGAGCGGCGTGAGCGATCTCGTCGACGTAAACGATGTGGTCACCGATGTGCGGTTGGAGTCGCGGGCATGAGTCTCCTCGCGGCCGATCCGCTGTTTGATAAGGGCCTCGACCTCGGCGTGTTCGGCATCGTGGCGCTGAAGGTCGTGACCGTTTTCGTCATCCTGCTCATTGGGGTCATGCTCTACATCTGGTTCATGCGCAAGGTCATTGCCGACATGCAGAACCGCATTGGTCCGAGCAGCGCAGGTCCTTTCGGTGTGCTGCAGTCACTCGCCGATGGCGTGAAGCTGTTCTTCAAAGAACAGTCCATCCCAGACGGTGCCGATCGCTTCACCTTCAAGTTGGCGCCGTTCTTGGCGATCATGCCCGCGTTCCTCGCGTTCTCGATCGTTCCGATTGGCGGCCCGATCACCCTCTTTGGGCATCACACGAATATGCAGCTCGCCGAACTTCCGATCGGAATCCTCTTCCTGCTCGCCATGTCAGGTGTGGGCATTTACGGAGTCATGCTCGCTGGGTGGTCCTCAGGTTCGAAGTACCCGCTGCTCGGTGCCGTTCGTGCCTCGGCGCAATTGTTGAGTTACGAGGCCGCGTTTGGCCTGGCGATTGTTGGGGTGTTGATCCAGGCAGGCACGCTGTCAACGCACGAGATCGTTGCGCAACAGCACTGGACCAATGGCGGGCCGGCGAACTGGTTCTGGCTCGCGGCTCCGGTCCCGTTTGTCATCTTTCTGATCTCTGCAATCGCGGAAACCAACCATCCGCCATTCGATCTCGTTGAAGCAGAACAGGAGCTCGTCGGCGGCTTCCACACCGAATACACGGGCATCCGATTTGCGATCTTCTTCTTGGCCGAATTCATGAACGTGATCACGATGTCAGCGATCGCCGTAACGCTGTTCCTCGGCGGCCCGAACGGCCCGTTCATCGGACCGCTCGGTGCGAGCCATTGGGTGAACGAATGGATCACGCCGACCGCGTGGTTCATGATCAAGCTCTTCGTGTTGTTGTATGGAACGGTGTGGATTCGCGCTTCGCTGCCACGCTTGCGATACGACCAACTCATGTCCCTCGGTTGGAAGTACTTGATCGAGATCGCGGTGCTTTGGATTGTCGTTGCAACGGCCATCGTGATCGCTGATCAAGAACAGTGGAACATGCCGTTGACGGTCGTAATCTCGAGCGTCAGTGCGGCAGCGGTCTACGGCTTCTTGTGGGCTTCGATCCCTGCGCGTGGAGAACTCTCCGAAACG
>JBARPG010000200.1:0-11005 GCA_049642885.1 Acidimicrobiia bacterium
GTCGATGTTGACGTCATCGGCGACGAGCGGGAACTTCACATACAAAGTTCGCTGACACGAACAGGCCGCTCAAAACGATTTCTCAATGGTTCGGCGATCTCGACGCGACGACCCGCCGGTTTGAACACTGCTGTCACGGTCTTTACCCCCGACGACCTGGAACTCTCCAAAGGTCCCGCCGAAATGCGTCGCAATTATCTCGACGACATTGCCGGGTTTCTCGTGCCGCGCGTCGATGCTCTTCAATCGGATTACGACCGAGTAGTGCGCCACCGGAACGCGGTACTGAAATCGGGCGGGGATTCGGTTTCCGAGGAGATCTTCGACACTCAACTCGCGATGCTCGGGGCTGAGGTCACACGAGCCCGCCTGCGCCTCGTCGAGTTGCTGAATCCAATGATTACCGACGCCTATCAGCGGATTTCCGGTCTTCCCGATGAGGCAACGTTGGAGTATCGGAGTGATTGGATTGCAGAAGGGGCGTTCACGGTCGAGGATTTGGCGAGCAGTTTGACCGAGGCGATTCACGCGAAACGTACGCAGGAACACCAGCGAGGCATGACGCTTGTGGGTCCGCATCGAGACGACGTTGCTGGCTGGATCGGGTCCGCAGCGGTCCGACATGAAGCCTCCCAAGGCGAGCAGCGATGCTTTGCGCTTGCTTTACGACTCGCGAGCCATCAGTTCTTTGCACAGCAAATGGGGAGTGAGCCGATCTTGCTCTTGGACGATGTTTTCAGCGAACTCGACGCGCAACGTTCCGAACGCCTGTTGGCGGAACTTGCCTCGCCACAGACGCTGGTCACGAGAGCAGGGAACCCTTCCACCGAAGTTCCGTACGACGCGAAACTCCTGGTGGAGGATGGCGTGGTGAGGTGGGCATGACACGCAGACGGCGTAACGAACAACCCACGACCTTGCGCGACGCGCTCGGAAGCGTGACGGGTTCCCTCGGGCTGGGTCAGCCGGATGTTCACATTCGCGTCATGGGGGTCTGGCAGCGATGCGTTGACGAGCCCATGCGAAGTCAATTGCGTCCGGCACATCTCCGCAACGGCGTGTTGACGGTCCATACGGATAACAGTGCATGGGCAAGTCAGGCGAAATTCCTCGCTGCGGCCCTCCTGCAGAAACTCCAAGACGACGGCCTCGAGGTCAGTGAAATTCGTGTGGTTCTCGTGCATGGGTGATCCAATTTTGCCCCGCTGACTTTGGTAGGCTCGGGCACGAAAAACGGCGTTCTGACCTGCGTAATTGCGATTTCAGATGCCACCCGCGCGGTATGACATCAGGTTTCGCGGGATCCCATCGACGAAAGGCAGTTGCGTGGCGTACGCCGCCAAAGACATCACCGTCCTCAAAGGACTTGAGCCGGTTCGTGAACGTCCCGGTATGTACATCGGATCAACTGGTCTTTCGGGTCTGCACCACCTCGTATACGAGGTCGTCGACAACGCCGTAGATGAGGCGATGGCCGGGCATTGTGATCGCATCGACGTCACCCTGCACTCCGATGGCAGCTGCAGCGTCTTGGACAACGGCCGCGGTATTCCCGTCGACAACCATCCCGAATACAAGAACAAATCAGCGGCTGAGGTTGTGCTGACGGTCTTGCACGCGGGCGGAAAGTTCGGCGGTGACGGATACAAGATCTCCGGTGGCCTCCACGGTGTTGGCGTGTCGGTTGTGAACGCGTTGTCCTCCAGGCTTGATCTCGAAATTCAGCGTGACGGTTTCAAGTATCAGCTCGAATTTCGGAACGGGGGCAAGCCGGCGGGGCCCCTCGAGAAGATCGGTCCATCGAAGAAGTCGGGAACGTGTGTCACGTTCTGGCCAGACGCATCGATTTTTGAGGAAACAGAGTTTCGTTCGCAGACCCTCGTGGACCGACTCCGCGAAATGGCGTTCTTGAATCGCGGACTTGAAATCCGATTCTCAGATCGTCGCGCCGAACCTTTTGTTGAGCATGTCTTCAAGTTCAGCGGCGGAATCAGCGATTTCGTGAAACACCTGAACGCATCAAAAGAGCCGCTCTTCAAGCGGGTCGTGGCGTTCGAGGACACGAGCGCTCAAGGCGAAGTCGAAGTCGCGATGCAATGGACCACTGGATACCACGAGGGAATTCACAGTTTCGCGAACAACATCGCGACCACCGAAGGTGGCATGCACGAAGAGGGTTTCAAGAAGGCGCTCACAAACGCGGTGAACAAATACTCTCGAGGCAAAGGTCTCCTGAAAGAAAAGGATGCCAACCTCCAAGGCGAAGACATCCGTGAGGGACTGACGGCGATTCTCTCCGTGAAATTGCGGAACCCTCAGTTCGAGGGTCAGACGAAGACGAAGCTCGGAAATACTGAGATGCGTTCCCTCGTTGAGAAGACCACGAACGAGAAACTGGGTGAATGGCTCGAGGAGCATCCGAGCGAAGCCAAGGTCATTGTTCTCAAGGCGACTCAGGCGTCGCGAGCGCGAGCCGCTGCGCGCCAGGCGCGTGATCTGACGCGACGGAAATCCCTTCTCGAGTCGGCCTCGATGCCGGG
The DNA here is from genome assembly GCA_049642885.1 of Acidimicrobiia bacterium. Lineage (GTDB taxonomy): Bacteria > Actinomycetota > Acidimicrobiia > IMCC26256 > JBARPG01 > JBARPG01. The sequence continues at coordinate 2,541 of JBARPG010000200.1, forward strand.
CAAGCTGGCCGACTGCGCATCGAATAATCCTGATGAAGCTGAGCTGTTCATCGTCGAGGGCGACTCTGCTGGCGGCTCAGCGAAACGAGCGCGCGACCCACATTTTCAGGCGATCTTGCCGATTCGCGGAAAGATCCTCAACGTCGAGCGCGCCCGAATTGACAAGACGCTGAAGAACGAAGAAATCCAAGGACTCATCACAGCGATCGGTGCTGGACTGGGTGAAGATTTTGATGCAGAGAAGATTCGGTATCGCAAAGTCGTGCTGATGACCGATGCTGATGTTGACGGATCTCATATTCGAACGTTGTTGCTGACCTTCTTCTACCGCCAGCTTCCCGAGATGGTGCGGTCAGGTTTCATCTATGTCGCGCAGCCGCCACTCTTTCGGGTGGACATGGGCAAAGAGCGCCACTACCTCAAGGACGAGGTCGCGCTTGAGCGCTTCCAGGCGGAACATGAATCACGGCGACTCGAGGTTGCGCGATTCAAGGGCCTCGGGGAGATGGACTGGCATGAACTCGGGCCGACGACCATGAGTCCAGACACGCGGACCTTGCTACAGATCACGGTGGAGGACGCCGCGATTGCCGACGACGTGTTTTCTCGCCTGATGGGCGAGAACGTTGAGACGCGCCGCACCTTCATTCAAGAGAACGCTAAAGACGTTCGGTTTCTCGACTTCTAAAGGACAACATGCCTGACGCGCAGCAAACCTTCGGCAATGTGGAGCCGATTGGAATTCAAGAAGAAATGGAACGTTCGTTCCTCGACTACGCGATGTCTGTGATTACGGCGCGTGCGCTTCCCGACGCTCGGGATGGGCTCAAGCCGGTGCATCGCCGGATTCTCTATGGGATGTACGACGGGGGACTCCGACCGGATCGTCCGCACCGGAAGTCTGCAAGTGCCGTTGGTGACGTCATGGGTCGCTTTCACCCACACGGTGACTCGGCCATTTATGACGCCCTTGCTCGTATGGCCCAGGACTTCTCGCTGCGCTATCCGCTCGTTGATGGGCACGGGAACTTTGGATCGCCTGACCCGAACGATCGCCCCGCGGCCATGCGGTACACCGAGTCAAAACTCTCGCCCATCGCGATGCAGATGCTCGGCGAAATCGACGAGGACACCGTTGATTTCAGTGATACCTATGACGGGCAAAACACCGAGCCGGATGTCCTTCCGTCGCGTTTTCCCAACCTCCTTGCCAATGGCGTTGGTGGAATTGCCGTCGGAATGGCAACGAATATTCCCCCTCACAATCTGGGTGAGCTGATCGATGCGACCATCCACCTGATCGACAATCCCGATTCGACTCCTGACGACTTGATGAAATTCGTCTTGGGTCCCGACTTTCCAACCGGGGCGATGATTCTGGGCAAGGCCGGCATCATCGATGCGTATCGAACTGGCCGTGGTTCGGTGAAGATGCGCGCAGTCGCTGAAATCGAAGAGGGCAAGCGGGATTCGCAGCGCATCGTCGTGACCGAGGTCCCGTACCAAACGTCAGTCGAGGTGATTGGCCAGAAGCTGGCAGAGCTCGTAAATGAACGACGGATCGAGGGGATTCGTGATATTCGGAATGAGAGTTCCGGAGACACGATCCGTCTCGTCGTCGATTTGAAACGCGACGCGAACGCGCAGGTCGTTCTGAATCAGCTCTACAAACACACGCCGATGCAAACCAATTTCCCAGTGCACATGCTTGCTCTGGTCGATGGCGTACCGCGTCTCCTCAACCTGGTGCAGGCACTCGCCGTGTATGTGGAACATCAGCGCGTGGTTGTGACGCGCCGAAGTCAGTTCCGCCTGCGACGCGCTCAGGACCGCGCTCACATTGTTGAAGGATTGCTCCGCGCGTTGGACATGATCGACGAGATCATCGCGTTAATTCGCGGGTCTGCGGATGTTGCCGTTGCGCGCGCGGCGCTGATGGAAGCACCGTTCAGCTTCTCCGAAATCCAGGCAAATCACATTCTCGATATGCAACTGCGTCGTCTCGCCCAACTTGAGCATCAGAAGCTTCGACTCGAGTTCGATGAGCTTGCGGCCGTTATCGCCGAGCTTGAAGCAATTCTTGCGAGCGATGAGCGACTCCGCGAAGTCGTCAAAGCCGAACTTGGTGAAGTGCGCGCAAAGTACGCGGATGAGCGACGCACACAGATCACCTTTGACACCGGCGATATAGACGTTCTTGATCTCATCGAGGATGAGGAAGTCGTTGTTGTCCTGTCACGCAAGGGCTACGTGAAGACCGTTTCTGCTGATGCGTTCCGCAAACAGAGTCGCGGTGGTAGGGGCCTACGAGGTACCAGCCTCAAAGATGAGGACTACGTCGATCATTTGCTGACGACAACGGCACACTCGTATCTGCTGTTCTTCTCAAATCGCGGCAAGGTCTATCGCCTGCGTGCACATGAAATCCCGGTGAAGGAGCGCACTGCTCGTGGGACTGCACTGGTGAACCTCATCGCACTCCAGCCCGAGGAACGTATCCAAGCGGTGATTGATACGCGCACCTACGAAGAAGGCTCCTTCCTCTTCTTCGCGACGCGCCATGGTGTGGTGAAGAAGACCAAGATGTCGGAATATGACTCGTCACTGCGTACGGGATTGATCGCGATCAATCTCCGAGATGATGATGAACTCGTTCAAGTCGTCCAGACTGCCGGCAGCGACGAAATTCTGATGGTCTCAAAGATGGGCATGAGCATCAGGTTCAGCGAAGACGACGTGCGCTCCATGGGACGCGCGACGGCCGGCGTCCGGGGGATGAAACTCAAGAACTCCGAAGATGCCGTTGTGAGTTGCGATGTTGTTCGTGATGACACCGTCATGCTCTTCGTATCAACTTCGGGCCACGGCAAGCGCACGAAGCTCGATCGCTTCACTCGACAAGGTCGAGGAGGTCAAGGTGTGCGCGGCATGAAGATCACGGCTTCGCGCGGCGGTGTGGTCGCGGCGTTTACCGTCGGGCCTGACGACGAGATCCTCGTGTTCTCATCGGCTGGCAACATCATCCGTATGAGCGTGAAGGAAATCTCGTCTCAAGGGCGTGACGCCACAGGGGTCCGCGTCGCACGCCTTGGCGACGGTGAGACTGTGGTCGCTGTAGCACCAGTGTTGGAGAGCGACGATGAGGGAGATACACCGTGAGTCTTGAAGACCGCCCGGTCAGCCCATCGCCGCGAGGTGCGTCCGCTGAGGCGGGAGCTGTGCCACCAAAGGCACCCCGACCGGCATCCACTCCACGAAAGAAGCCGCCGCGCGCAGTGCGAGCCCCGCTTCGTCGCCAGAAGCATCGCATTCGGCGCGTGGACCTCTGGTCGGTCCTCAAAATGTCGCTGTGCTTCTTCACTGCGATGGTCTTGATGTGGCTTGTATCCGCACTCGTGGTTTGGAAGATTGCTGACAGTTTTGGAGCAGTGACTCGCATTGAGAGCTTCGTCGACAACCTCTTCGAGACGAAGCTGGTTATTAGCCCTGGAATCATTCTCAAACAGGGGGTCGTGATCGCCATTGTCATCGACGCGCTCTGCGTAATCGGATCGGTGATCGCAGCCGCCTTCTACAACCTCTTTTCAGAACTGTTCGGCGGAATCGAGATCTACACCTACGAACAGGACATTGATCCTCGGGTCTAGGCCACGATTTGGAGAAGTACCTGAGGGGCGCTGGTAGGCTCACCCGCTCTTGGGGCTATAGCTCAGTCGGTTAGAGCGCATCCCTGATAAGGATGAGGTCGCTGGTTCGATTCCAGCTAGCCCCACTCAAGCCCGTGAGACGCCGGTGACGATCAGTCGTAAGATGAGCCGGTGCACGCGTTTCGTCGAGGAGTCCTTGTTGTGATGACAGCAGTCGTGGCGAGCGCGATGTTGAACCGACGTACCAAAGAATCAAGCGAGGCAACGCAAAGCGGGTGGCGCCCGCTCGTCGCTCCCGATTATCGCTGACATGCACGTTGCCCTCGTTGGAGCCGGAGTGGTGGGCGCGCGTGCCGCACGTCAGCTTGCGCAAATGCCAGGTGTTTCGAAACTCAGCATTATCGATCGCGAACCAGACCGAGCCCGGGCGGTGGCCGCTGCAATCGGGGCACCCGCGCACGGTATCGAAGCAGATGATCCATCGGCCTGCGAAGGTGCAGAGGCGATTCTTGTAGCCCTTCCGCCCGTTGCGGACGAAACAGTTTGCTTGTGGGCAATCGCTCAGGGCATTCCAGTCGTGAGTGTTGGCGCGGACCCGCATACCGTCGATGCCATCCTTGATTCTGGACGGACCGGAAACGCCCCTGTCGTCGTCGGAGCGGGTGCGCTCCCCGGCCTCACCGACGTCCTTGTTCGACACGCTGCAGGGTTGTTCGACTCGATTGACGATATTCGTGTGGCCGGTGCTGGTATCGCGGGTCCGACCAGTGTCAACGTGCATCGATCTGCTCTCACCCAACCCCTGCAGATTCGGGAGGGTCAGTTGGTATCGGTGCGACCTGGAGTCAGCCAGGTCGGCTGGTTTCCCGAACCGATTGGCGAGCGGGAATGCGTCCGATCACCGTTCTCCGTGCGGCTGTTGCAGCGCTCCTTTCCAGAGGTGCCGTCAATCACCGTTTGGACTGAGGAACCCGCGCGAAGGCGACGCGATGATTGGGGCGGCGCCCGAGTAGAAGTGTGGGGGATGCGTGGCGGGCGGCACGCCACCGTCGTGTACGGATTCGCCGAGCGCATTCCGGCCGTTGGCGCCGTGGTTGGGAGTGTCACCCTCGGAGCTGTCGTAGGACTTCTCCCAGAGGTGCGACTGAAGTCCAGCGGGAACGTAGGCGGCGTCAGCGAATGGGTGGTACCGACAGCGATGCTCGCAGAGTGCGCTCGGCGGGGAATCACGGTCGCTGCCTTTGGCGAGGAACGCGGGCACTAACGTGTCCTACCGCACACGGGGACGTAGCTCAGTTGGCTAGAGCACCTGCTTTGCAAGCAGGGGGTCGTGGGTTCGAGTCCCATCGTCTCCACTCGATATCTGCGAACTGCGCACGGTTGAATGGATCAGGCTTTGAAAGGCTTTAAGTCGGCCCCGCGTGGTGCAATGTTTCAGACACCGCGGGTGAGTGCCGCGACTGAAGCGCGCGTTCGGTACTCGGGTTGTCTCGTTGCTGCAGCCGCAATGCTCGTGTTTCCGGACGTTCCAGGCAGATTGCGGTGGGGCCTTCTTGGGACCTTGGTTGTCTACGCCGTTTGTTCCCAGACGGTGAGCGCGCTCCGCCACCGCCTTTCGAATGATGTGAGCATGTTGCTGCAGGCATTGCTCGGAATCGCTTGTCTGGCCAGTGCCACCGTATTCGCGGGTCCATATGCCGAGATCGCAATGATCGCGTACCCGTGCATGCCCCTGTTCTTTACCTTCTTGAGCGACCGCTGGCTGGGAACCTTCACAGCGGTGCTGGTCGCGCTGGTTGCCTTCGTGCTGATGTTGATATCCGATGACATCTCGCCACTCGCGTTCGCAGCCGTCCTCTCGGCGGAGGGTGCAACATTGCTGGTGTCTACCTACATGGTTTCTGAACGGACCGATGTCACGAATCGATTGGAACGATTGCGAGACGCGTTGCGACAGGTATCGCAAGCTCCGGCCCTTGAACCGACGCTTGAGTCGATCACGACTGCAATTGAACAGACGGTGCGCACGGCACGCGCGTGCATATTGCTACGGGCAACGGACCACCTTCGCATCGCTGCGCCTGAGGCACTTCGCGCGCAGCATTCTGATCAGATCACCGAAGTCGTGAGCGCACGGGAGTTGAACGAACCAGATTCATCGATGCGGCGCGTTATGGCCCGTGGGCGCGCACGAACCGAAGTGGTGTTTCCGCGAGAGGGATCCGCGGCCTGGGTCGGCGAATTACTTGGGAATGACTTCGCGAGCGCTGCGGTTGTCGCGCTCGTTCCGTTGAACGTCGCGGGGACGCCCATCGGCATTTTGGTGGTGTCTGCGGAGTCTGGAAATGAACTTGATGATGACGAGGTCGAAGTCCTTGAGATCTATGCGGAACAGGCAGCGATCGTGATTGTGCGAGCGCAAGCCTACGAGGAGTCGCAGCGGGCGGCATTTGAGCGCGAGCGAGCGGATCAACTCAAATCAGAATTTCTTGCATTGGTGTCACATGAACTCCGGTCACCGCTGACTTCTGTGAAGGGGTGGATTTCTACGGTGCGGCGGCACTGGGATCGCTTTGATGATGATCGTCGGCTGGAACTCCTCGCCCGGGCTGAGTCCAATGCCGACGAATTGACTCGCTTGATCGATCAATTGCTTGATTTTTCCCGAATCGAAGACGACCGGTTTGATTTGTCCTTGGAGACATTTCTTCTGAATGATCTGATGGTGGAGGTGCGAAGGGATCTGCATCCCTCGCTCGAGGGACGCTCTGTGATCGTCGACTTTCCAACGGGTCTCGCGGTGTATGCGGATCGGCATGCGGTTCGCCACGTTCTTGTGAATCTCCTTTCAAATGCCATCAAGTACTCGGGTGACGGGGCAGCAGTCTCAGTCCGCGGGGAGCAGCATGGAGCGTGGGTGACCGTGACCGTCATCGATCACGGTGTGGGAATAGCCGGAGCTGACCTGCATCGAATCTTCGAACGTTTCGTGCAGCTCGATGGATCGCCGCACCGCGCCCGGCGAGGGACCGGAATTGGCCTCGCGATCGCACGAAGGTTCACGGAGGCGCATGGAGGGGAGATTTGGGCGGCTTCTGAAGTCGGTGTTGGTTCCTCTTTCAGTTTCACTGTTCCTGGGGCGGGATCGGAGGAGGTCAGCGTGCCTATGGTGTCCGAGTGAGTTGGTGGCTCAAAATTCCGATCGCAATCGCAATCGCGTTGCTCGTGTATTTGATCTCGGCGTGGTCGCTGAGGTTGTTCAACACCGCGCCGGCTGCAACTCCGGATCCCGATGATGTTGTACCGGTCGATCTGCAGTTCGAGTGCATTGTGTGCGGTGCAAAGGTGACGATGACAGCCGCTCCGATGGAGGGCGATTTGGATGCACCTCGCCACTGTCGAGAAGACATGGTGTTGGTGGGAACCGGCGGCTACGGCGGGGACTCGGTCTAAGTGTATGTGGACAACTCGGACATTCGACCAGACGTCGGGCCCTGATTTACTGACCTCCGACGGAGTTATACACAGGTCGTGGATAACTGGGTGGATAACTACACACGTGTGATTACAGTTGTGTGATCAGTTGATTACACAGGTCAATGCCAGTTTGTGGCGAACGCAAACCCGACGATGATTTCGGTGAGTCCGAGCAGCAGGAACTTCGGGGATTGCCCGTTTGGAACGAGGCCGAGCAGGTTCAGGAGGATGACGGCGACTCCGCAAATGAGAAACGTCGACATCACTACGGGAACCCAGAGCGGTGAGGGTTCGCTGTGCAGCACTTGGCGCTCAGGGATTGGATTCGTTTTTCGGGGACGCTGGGAAACTGGCACGGCGAGATTGTATCGAAGCTGATCGGTGGGTGAGTCCCGCGCGGCCTATGGAAGACGCAGGTGCTTGTCCTCGCGGACGATGAGACCTTCCGCGATCAGTGAGTCGACAGCGGCTGGCCGGTACTGACCTGCGAGTGCTGGTCCGCGTCGGAGTGCTGCGAGGACCTCCCCGCGCTGTTGGCGGAATGAACCCTCATAGCGAGCAGTGGCTCGTTGCCGTTCGTCTTCGTGTCGCCCGCGGGTTGCGCAGCGACTTCGCAATGGACACTGTCCGCACCGGGGATTCGGAAGGCAAATCGCTGCACCGAGATCCATCAATGCCCAGAATCGGTGTCGGGGTTCGAGGGGGTGACCGAGCTGTCGGGACACAGTCAGCGGCGAGCGTTCGGCGTCGCCGGCGTACCGTTTCACGGCACGTCGGATATTCGTATCGAGGGCCAGTTCGTCGCTGTTTTCAGCGTGGATTCGAACCGCCGCAGCGGTGTAGCTGCCGATGCCGGGGAGCACTTCGAGGTTGGATGGCCACCCATGCACTGAAATGTGCTGCGCAGCGGAATGTAGGCCACGAGCTCGCCGCGGATATCCCATGCGATTCCATCGCGTGAGGATGTCTGCGAGACCCGCCTGCGCCAGACGTTGCGGCGTCGGGTAGGCGCTTTGAAAGTCGTCCCATACCGCAAGCACCCGTGACACCTGAGTTTGCTGAAGGAGAACCTCCGTCATGAGGATGACCCAAGGATCGCGCTGCGCGCGCCACGGCAGATCGTGGCGCCCGTGCTCTCGGTACCAGCGGACGAGACGGCGCTCGGCGGCCACTAATGCGAAGTGGTACTCGAGGAAACCGCGCTTGAAGACGAACTCGACGAGCTCGAACTCGACGATGTCGAAGACCCAACCCCGATGGTCAGCGTTACCGGCTTGCTCAGATCCCACGGCCCGCTCCGAGGCGATTGTCCAATGACTTTGCCAACGCGGGCAGGATCGC
>JBARPG010000201.1:0-3996 GCA_049642885.1 Acidimicrobiia bacterium
CCTTTCAGCGCAAACGATTCGGGGACGAACTCGGTGTCCATCACCCAGCCGCCGCTGCGATGGCCCTCGACCTTCCCGCCGGGTGAGTCGAGGACTCCATCGAGGGACATGAATCCTGTGTAGACAAGTTCGCGTGTCATTTCGGCTCTCCTATTTCTTGCGCTGACGGCGCCACAATCGAAAGTGCTTTGCGGGGCTGGCAGCGGCATTGGACGCGCTGGCGGGGTCGGAGGGCCAGTCGATGCACTCAAGCTCCGGGTTTGATCGCAACATGTTGATCAATTCCTGTGGGCCACTCACCTTCGTCGCCCAGAGGTCGCTGTCGGTGTAGAGCATCCACGCCCCGTCGATTGGCCAGAGGTTGCTTGGGGTGATCGTCGATTGCCCCACCGTGTCCACGAGCTGTTCCACCTCGCCAAGCAGAACCTCTTCCATCCACACGTCATCGAAGTCATAGCCGTTGGCGAGAGGCGAGTAGTGCGCGACGCAGCGCGTCGCTGTCGCGTCAGGCGCAAATGATGCGAGCTGGCGAGTCAAGGCCCGCAAACACTCCCGGTCAAGCGACCCCTCTACCGGTGTGAGCAGGTTCGCAGGCCAACTTCGGTACGGGAACCATCTGAAGCACGGCGGGACAGGTTGGTCATCAAAACTGATCGACGATCGCCTGGCGAGATCGTGCCAGCGCAACCGGACCCAGCCAGCACCTGGAGCGCGTGCGTCGGCCGAGTACCCGACAAGAGTTGCGCCCTCAAGGAGATCGACGTCCCCGATGATCATGGGCTCGACAAGGCCGCGCTTGATCGCTTCGCGTTGCACCTCGTCGTGGGTAAGTTTCGTCTTCGATTTCGGATTTTCAAAGATGTAGTGAAGCACCCACGTGGTCGCCTCCCACCCGGTTGCATCGAATCCTGCGTGACCGTACGGGTCGCCGGATCGTTCTACGAGCCAGCTCCGCCACAAGGCCTTCTGGTTCGCGTCGATGGTCCCAGGCATGAGTAGAACCTATCCACTCGCGGGGGGAGTCCGAGCTGGAATTCGGTGGGTTCCGTGTGCGGCGGCATCTCGTGGCAAATCACGTCCCAGTTGTTGATGTATGCCTTCGGGCGGTGCCAACGGCTCGGGTAAGTGGTCAGACGACTACCGGCCTGTGCCGATCGATCGTGTCAAAGATCCGTTTCAGGTCGGCATCGACGAAGATCGCCTCCGGGCCTTCGGGCGCCACCGAGTCATAGGCCGACTTCCGCGCTGCCATGGATGAAGATTGCGGCACCTTCGCCATGTTTCACGGCGGCAACATCAGCGCGGTGGTATCGGCAAGTTCCTCACCTGTCAGGGCGAGTTCTTCAGTTAGTGACCTGCCGGGAGCGCGTCCGGAACCCACATGCCAGAAGCCCGGCCTCGGCGATCAGCTCAACCCGAAAAAGCGGTCGAAATACTCCCCAAGTTTGCTCAGCACAGTTCGCTTCTTCGCGGCGTGGCGTTGGTCCGCTCCGAATCGAGAGGCTGGCGGCAGGATCTTCGTGATCGCGGTACCGGTCGACTGCACGGCCCCGTCGCGGAACGCCGCGTCGACAAAGGCGTGGGTGGCCTCCGAGTCGAGGCCCTCCTCCTCGATGATTCGGTCGAGTTCCTCAGCGCGCTTCTTCGCAATGAACGCCACCCAGGCACTGTCGACCTGAGCCGTGGCGGACAACGAGTCGACAAACGCTTCGATGAGATCCCGCTTATTGCGCAGCGATGGGCTTGAGGCGATGGCACGCGTAATCTCGGCGCGGATCTCCTTGTCGTCGCCGTCGCCCTTGGCGCTGCGGTGCTTCTCGACGAGCAGGAGGATGTAGTCGACGTTGATTTCGACCTGCTTGATCAGCTCAATCTCGAAGACGACCTCATCGAGGATCGATTCCTTCTCTCCATCGTGCTGAGAGCGGAAGTCCTGGTAGAGGTTGAGGTAAATGCTCTGGTAGTCCTGCACCGTTCGAGGGGCAAGGATCTCATTGCCAGCGAAGTCGTCGAACGATTGCAAGATGTTACGGAGCCGAAGGATCGATCCGAACAAAGCAATGAACGCTTTCTGGGCGTCCTCGCCGACGATCGGCTGCCCAAGTGGAAACTCGACCTGAAGCTCCGCGACTCGTTCGGCGTACTCGTCGTAGTACTCCGCATACGGCTTGAGGAGCACGATCCCGCGGGCTTCCTTGTTACCGAACAGGGCGATGGCGTCGTTGGTCTCCTGCTCCAGGTCTCGGAAACTGACGATGTTCCCGAACGTCTTCACCGAGTTCAGGATTCGGTTCGTCCGCGAGTACGCCTGGATCAGCCCATGGGCCCGCAGGTTCTTGTCGACCCAGAGGGTGTTGAGTGTCGTTGCGTCAAACCCGGTGAGGAACATGTTGACCACGATCACGAGGTCGATCTCGCGGCTCTTCAGCCGCAGTGACAGGTCCTTGTAGTAGTTCTGGAACCGTTCGGCCGTCGTGTCGAAGCTCGTACCAAACAGGCCGTTGTAGTCCTGAATGGCGTTCTCGAGAAACTCCCGGGCATCGGACCCGAGCCCGTCGGTCTCGAACTCTTCCTCTGCGAGGATGTCGTCGATCGCTTCATTGGGCGCGTAGCTGTAGATCAGGCCAACCTTCAATCGTTGGTCCGTGGGCAGATCCTGCTGCTGAAGGAAGAACTGGTTGTAGTAGCGGCGGGCGGCGTCGATCGACGCCGTCGCCAACAGCGAGTTGAACCCGCGCAGCCGCTTCCCGGCGACGCTGTAATACGAGGTCCGCTTGGTCTTCTGGTCGAAGTGCTCGCGGATGTAGGCCACTACTTGCGCGATGCGCTCGGGAGCCAGGAGCGCGTTCTCCTTGTCGATCGCGCTGACCTGCTTGTCGGTGATTGCCTCTGGCATCTTGACGGTGTTCACGTAGTCGATGCGGAACGGCAGCACGTTGCGGTCGGTGATGGCATCAACGATTGTGTAGGTGTGCAGCTTCTCGCCGAAGGCCTGCTCAGTCGTGCGCAACTGCGGGTTGGTGCCGCTGGCGGAGTTGGCGGCGAAGATTGGCGTTCCAGTGAATCCGAAGAGGTGGTACCGCTGAAACGCCTTCGTGATCGCCGTGTGCATGTCGCCGAACTGGGAGCGGTGGCACTCGTCGAAGATGATCACGACGTGGCCGCCGTAGATTTCGTGGCCCTTGTTGGCGGTGATGAAGGTGCTCAGCTTCTGGATCGTGGTGATGATGATCCGTGCGTTTGGGTCCTCGAGCTGTTGCTTCAGCACCTTCGTCGACGTGTTCGAGTTCGCCGCGCCCTTCTCGAAGCGGTCGTACTCAGCCATGGTCTGGTAGTCGAGGTCCTTGCGGTCCACGACGAACAACACCTTGTCGATGTCGGCGAGCTTGGTGGCGAGCTGCGCCGTCTTGAAGCTGGTGAGCGTCTTGCCGGACCCTGTCGTGTGCCAGATGTAGCCACCCGCGGCAACGGTGCCCCATTTGTTGTAGTTGGTCGACACCTCGATCCGGCGGAGGATCTGCTCGGTCGCGACGATCTGGTACGGACGCATCACGAGCAGCATTCGGTCGGCGGTCAGCACGCAGTAGCGGGTGAGGATGTTCAGCAGCGTGTGCTTGGCGAAGAACGTTTTCGCGAACCCGACGAGGTCTTCGATGGGTCGGTTTGTGGCATCGGCCCACCAGCTGGTGAATGCGAAGTTGTTGGAGGTCTTTCGGGCTCGCTTCGCACCAGCGCGTTCGTTGAGGTGGTGGGTGCGCACGGTGTTGCTGTAGTACTTGCTCAACGTGCCGTTGCTGATGACGAAGAGCTGCACGTACTCGAACAGGCCCGAGCCCGCCCAGAAGCTGTCACGCTGGTAGCGGTCGATTTGGTTGAACGCTTCGCGGATGTCAACTCCACGGCGCTTGAGCTCGATGTGCACCAACGGCAGGCCGTTGACCAGCACCGTCACGTCGTAGCGGTTGGAATAGGTCCCCTCGGCCTCGTACTGGTTGA
>JBARPG010000202.1:0-20244 GCA_049642885.1 Acidimicrobiia bacterium
TGCTGAGAACACTTGAAGAACCACCGGAATGGATCACGTTCCTTCTAACCGCGACTCGCCCCGAAGCCGTGTTCGCCACGATCCGCTCTCGGTGCGAACGGTTTGATCTCCAGGCCATTTCGCCTGAGGCAGTGGTCGACATCTTGACGGCAGAGGGCATCGGCATTGAGGCGGCGCGCCATGCGGTCGCAGAGGTTGGTGCCGATATCGACCGGGCACGGTTGATCGCCGGCCCGTACGCGCGCCTCGTCGACGCCGCGACCCAAGGAATCCAACGCCTCGACGGGTCGGCATATAGCGCAATCACCCTGGGAGCGGAGCTTGCAGCACTGCTCGACGAGACGGCGGAAGCTGTCGACAATGAACAGCGGGAGGAACGTGAAGCGTTGGCAGCATCGAGCGACCAGTTCTCACCGCGAACCTTGTCAGCACTGAAGAAGCGTCTCGAGTTGCGCCAGACGCGCCACCGTCGCAAAGCACGAACCCATGCGCTGACCGAAGCAATTTTGGCCTTCGAACGTCGCGCTCGGGATGGGCTAGCTGCGGGGGAGCACGCACGCCGCAATGATTCAATTCTGATTGCGGCGCGGCGAGCGCGGGAGGCGCTCGCGCACAACACCTCCGAGTCGCTCGTGATCGAGTCCTTTCTGGTTTCGGTCCTCTGAGGGATCCGCTTGGAGCGCACGGTGGCTTGCTGCGCCGTGCTGTAGCCAGGGAGCACAGCCGACTACGATCACCGTCCCGGCCGGGGTAGCTCAGTTGGTAGAGCAACGCACTCGTAATGCGTAGGTCAGGGGTTCGACTCCCCTCTCCGGCTCCACACCCGTGCGTGTGGGCGACGGAAAGCTGTCGCCGTCATTCCGGTACGCTTCTGCGATGGCCGACCAATCGCGATTCCAAGAGCTCGCGATGCCGCATATGTCGGCGCTGTACTCGGCGGCGCTCCGGCTCACCCGAAACACCGCGGACGCGGAGGATCTTGTGCAAGAGACATACCTCCGGGCGTACAGAGGTTTCGGCGGTTTTCGCGACGGTACGAACGTCAAGGCCTGGCTGTACAAGATCCTTTCAAACACGTTCATTTCGAGTTATCGAGCGCGCCGCAGTCGCGGTGACGTGATCGAACTGGACGCCGTCGAAGAACAGGCGTTGCTGAGCCGCCTTTCGGGACCCTCCGCGATCGGAATCGGCCGAACCGCCGAACAAGTCGCGCTCGATGCACTTCCCGATGACGTCGTCAAACAAGCGCTGGAAGAGCTTCCAGAGTCGTTCCGCATGGCTGTAATGCTGGCCGATGTCGAGGGGTTTTCGTACAAAGAAATTGCCAAGATCATGGGCGTGCCAATTGGAACCGTGATGAGCCGGGTGCATCGGGGGCGACAAGCCTTGCGCGCCGATCTGTGGGAGCATGCACAAGCAGAGGGACTGATTCCAGAGACTGAGGAACCCCCCGGGATTCCCGTGAGCGTTGGAGCAGAAGACTGATGGACTGCGAAGAAACAAATGAGCACCTTCAGCTGCTATTGGACGGCGAACTCGGCAGCTTCCGTCATCGATCGGTGGTGCGCCACCTGAAGAGCTGTCCGCCGTGCTCGGAAGAGGTGTCCTTCGAATACGAGTTCCGTCAGGTCATCGCCCGGAAATGCGCTGAAGAAGCGCCGGAATCTCTTCGACTCCGAATTGAGCAGTCGCTGGGCTTGGTGCAGAGCGGCGGCGGACCGTCTGCAGGCCAGGTCTTTTCCGAGGGACTCGGGCTCGGCGCAGGCGAAAAACTCGTTACCGAGTAGCTACAGAACTGCAATTCGCTGCGAGTTTGCCTCTACGATCGGTGAGTGCATTTCGGGAGGATGTTGTGAACGATTCGCGTGTAATAACCCGCCTCGTAGGCATTGGAATCGCAGCGCTGTTGTCGCTTGCCGCACTGGCCTGGGTCGTCTATTACTGCTGGATCGACCGTTCTTGGGCTCATGAGTACGGAGATCCGATTTGGATTGCTTGGATGGGCCCGCTGGTCGTCGCGTTGGGCTTCGGCTTGATTCTTGTTTCTCTCTCCAAATATTTCAGGGCGATCGTGAAGCCAATGTGGAAGGGCATCTGAGCCAGATCAATGGCAGCCGACCCGATTGACTGGTCGCTCGCCGTTCGCACGGCCCGCAAAGTGGCCCGTGCCCCAAAGATCGATTCCACGTATCACGCGCGTTCTCTTGACGCGAGCTTCGCGAGTGTTGCGGTTGAGGCGCACGAAGCGGTGGCCGATCTCACGGGTCTGAATCCACCGCACTTGCCCGAAGTTCGCGTCGTGGATCGTGCCGCGTGGGCTGAAGCGAATGTCGCGGTTGCCCGGCGCATGTTGAGTCCCGTGCTGGAACGACTTGGATCTCGCATGAGCGGCCCCGTTCAGGTCGCGGGCCGCACCTTTGCGGGGCTCGAACTCGGTACGGTGCTCGGCGTGCTGTCGAAGCACGTGCTCGGGCAGTACGACATCACTGCGGGCGCCGGCGCCGAACCCGACCTCGTGATGTTCGTTCGGCCGAACTTATTGGAGACCGAAAAGCGGTACGGATTTCGACCTGAGGAATTTCGCCGCTGGATCGCGTTCCATGAGCTGACCCATCACGCGCAGTTCCGTGCCATTCCATGGCTGGCTGGCCACTTTCAAGGGTGCATCGATGAAATGGCCACGCTGCTCGACCCGGATCCGCGCCGCCTGATACTCGCGGTCACGCGAGTCCTCGAAGGCATCGTGACCCGGAAGAGTCCCATCGCAGAAGGTGGTGTGCCTGGCCTGTTCGCGACCTCCGCTCAACGCGACTTGCTCGCGCGAATCCAAACGCTCATGTCTGCAATTGAAGGGCATGCCACGTGGGTGATGAACGAGCTGGGCGAACATCGTACGAACACCTCTCAGCACATGGCCGCAACCCTCTCGCAGCGGCGCCAATCGCCGACGCTGTTGTCTCGCGTGATGGGGCTCGATGCGAAAGCAAAGCAATACGACCGCGGCGAAGCGTTCTTCCGCGAGATCGCATGCGCGGGTGGGAAGGGCCTGACACGGGAGGTCTGGTCGAGTGCGGCGATGTTGCCGACAGCATCAGAACTTGATTCGCCAGCACAGTGGCTGTCGCGAGTTCATTCGGCGGCGTAGGCACGCGCCACCCGAATTGGCATCCGGACTCTTTAGGCTCTCGTCATGGCGCGCGTACTGGTCGTGGACGACGATCCGGAGATTCGAGACCTGCTGTCAGTGAATCTCGCGGCGTCAGGTCACGAGGTACTTGACGCGCAGGATGGGCCGTCAGCCCTCGAGTTGCTTGCAAGTGCGCGACCTGACGTGATCTTGCTCGATGTGATGATGCCGACAATGGACGGTTTCGAGGTTCTCGAGCAACTGAAGAAGGCCGATGCGTCGGTGGCTTCGATTCCAGTCGTGATGGTGACGGGGCGAACAGCTCCCGAGGACCGGTTCCGGGGTGGTGTCGAGGGTGCTCTTGTCTATGTCACCAAGCCGTTCGACCTCGAAGTGGTCATCGCAACGATTGAACAGCTCTTAACCGACCCGCGAACCGAACGAGAACGTCGCGGCATCGTTCAGCGCGAGGCGCTTTCGTCAATGGCGCACTATGAACGAACCGGAACTGAGTCGCCAGCGACGGGCGATGTGGAAGGGGCCGTGCACTTGACCCGCCTCGAGCACTCCGACTCGAAGGTGGAGGGCGAAGCGGTGAGCCGCGTTTCTTTGGAGGGGCTCACTGAACGCCAACGCATGGTCGTCGATGCCCTTCTGGCCGGAAGGTCTGTCGCCGCAGTCGCGGAAGACCTCGAGGTTTCGCGATCGAATGTGTACGCGACGCTGCAGCGGATCGCGCGCGTTATCGGCATCTCCAATTCCGAAGAGTTGCTCGTGATGTTGCGCAAAGGAGCACTGCGCTGAAACTCGAGCTGCACGATTTACCCAGCACAGAAACGCCGATTGTTGCTGCATGTTCGGGAGGGGCGGATTCGGTCGCCATGACCCACGCGTTGGTGACCGCGGGGTGTGCGGTGCACGTCGCGCATATCAACCATGGATTGCGCGAATCTGCGTCTCTCGACGAGAAATGTGCCCAGGAGCTCGCTCAAACACTCGGGGTTCCGTTCGTGAGCGTGACGGTCGACATCGAACACCGGTCGAATCTTGAAGAACGCGCCCGTGAAGCGAGGCGTGCGGCGTTGATGAGTCTCGCCTCGAATGACGCCGTCATCGCACTCGCTCACACAGCAGATGATCAGGCTGAGACAGTTGTTCTGCGGTTGATTCGGGGTACGGGTCTCGATGGCATCGCTGCTATGGCTTCACCGACTGCCGGCATCGTTCGCCCTCTGTTGCATGAGCGTCGAGCGACCTTGCGTGCGTATTGCGCGGTGCATCACCTCGCATTTGCGGATGATCCGATGAATGAAGATCAGCGGTTTCAGCGGGTCCGCGTTCGCAATGAAGTGATGCCACTTCTCAGTGAGATTGCTCAACGAGATGTCGTGCCCGTCATTGCGCGTTTCGGGGAATTGGCGGCGTCGCAACGGAGTGCTGTCTCCGAGATCTTGGCGCACGTTCCCCGCTCGCTCACCGAGCCGTTTCCCCTCGCGGGAATCGAGCAACTCACGAACGCTGCGCTCGCCGAGCTGTTGCGAGCGTGGTGGGGCCTGCCCTCACTTGATCGTGACGCGCTGGGGCGCGTGATCGAGGTTGCGCGCAACGCCGTGCTGGCCACAGAAGTTTCCGGAGGCGAACGCGTCGAACGTCAGAATGGGTCGCTCCATCGCCGCCCGCGGGCCGATTAGGTCGCGTTCAGAACTAGGGTTCTGCGCTGTGCATGCACCTGGCGTTGGCAAGATCATCATCGAGGCAGATCGCTTACAGGCCCGCGTGCGGGAACTCGGCGAACAGATCACGCGTGATTACGCGGACACACCACCGCTGCTCGTCGGAGTGCTCAAAGGCGCAGCGATGTTCATGTCTGATCTCAGCCGTGCGATCGATCTCCCGGTCGAACTCGACTACATGGCCGTGTCGTCGTACGGGTCAGCGACTCGTACGAGCGGGGTGGTGCGAATCCTCAAGGACCTCGACACCGACCTCACTGACCGTCACGTGCTCATCGTGGAGGACATCGTCGATTCCGGTCTGACGCTTTCCTATCTTCGAAAGAACCTCAAACACCGCGGTCCTGCATCGCTCGAAGTGTGTGCGCTGCTCGTGAAAGATGGTCTGCAGAAGGTCGATCCCGAATTGAAGTACGAGGGGTTCCGAATCCCTCCGGAGTTTGTCGTGGGATATGGGCTCGATGTTGCAGAGCGTTTCCGCAACCTGCCGCATATTGCGTTGTACGAGAAGGGTGACTTCGGTGCCCGTTGATTACGCGGCCATCGAGGCAGCCGTTCGCACCATCCTCACGGCAATCGGCGAAGACCCAGACCGCGATGGACTTGTGTCGACACCCGAACGAGTTGCCCGCATGTATGCGGAAGTCTGTTCTGGGCTCCACGAAGATCCGGCAGTGCACCTCGCGACGACATTCGAAGCTGATCACGATGAAATGGTCATGGTTCGTGACATCCCTCTCTACTCGCTCTGTGAACACCACCTCATTCCGTTCCACGGAGTCGCGCATGTTGCATACATTCCCGGTGCGGACGGCCGCATCACCGGACTCTCGAAACTCGCACGCTTGGTTGACGGGTTTGCGCGGCGACCTCAAGTGCAAGAGCGCCTGACCTCACAGGTCGCAGATGCGCTCGTGCATGCGCTCGGTCCGCGTGGGGTGCTCGTCGTTGTGGAGGCCGAACACCTGTGCATGGCGATGCGGGGGATACGCAAGCCGGGAGCGATCACGGTGACCTCGGCGGTCCGCGGGATCTTCAAAGAATCTGCTGCAACCCGGGCTGAGGCCATGAGTTTCATCACCGGTCGCGTCACGGGCCGCAACTAATTTAGGAAATCTCGGGCGAAATGCCCCGTTACGGCACGATATCAACCGAATCACTCGGAGTGCAGTCCTTGTAGTCTCCGACGCCGTGGACACCGTCGAAAGCGTCTTTGCTCAGCGAATGCGCGTCATGGGCATCGTGAACGTAACGCCCGACTCATTTAGTGACGGCGGACGGTTCACAGATGTCAACGCGGCCGTGCAACATGGGCAGTATCTCATTGCATGTGGAGCCGATGTCGTCGATGTCGGCGGAGAGTCGACTCGCCCCGGCGCTGCCCCGGTTGATGCAGAGACCGAAACTGCCCGCGTACTCCCAGTGATTGAGGCTTTGGCTGCCTCGAGCAAAGTTCCGATCAGCATCGACACGACCAAGTCGGAGGTCGCGCGCCGCGCACTCGAAGCTGGTGCGCGAATCGTGAACGATGTTGGGCTGCGCCGCAGTGACCAGGATCTTGCAGGCGCGGCCAGCGCGGCGGACGCGGGATACATCGTCATGCACTCACGCCAATCCCCGAGTGATATGCAGCACCATCCGCACTATGACGATCTCGTGAGTGAAGTGTGCGAGGAAATTGAAGAAGGTCTTCGCGGTGTGTTCGCCGCAGGCGTCGCTCCGACCCGAGTGATGGTCGACCTCGGCCTCGGTTTCGCGAAGGACGCACGTCACAACGTCGAACTCCTTGCGCGAATCGACGAAGTTTCGGCTCGTCTCACCCTGCCGGTGCTCGTTGGTGCCTCGCGAAAATCGTTCTTGAATGTGATGCTTGACTCGGAACCAATGCCGGGTGGGGCCACGCGTTCGCCCGTCGAGCGCGATGCAGCGACAACCGGAACGACGGTGTGGGCCTTTGCGCACGGCGCCGCGATGGTACGAGTGCACAACGTGGTCGGAGCAGTTGCTGCCCGCCAGATTTTGGAGGAAGTTGCATGAAAGGTCGTTGGGCACAAGGCCTCGAGCCACGGAATTTTCTTTGGGTGATCCAAGGGCGTCTCGCAGCGTCGGAGCGCCCCGGAGGGTATTCCCGGAGCCATCGAAAGGTCCGCCGCGCCGAAGAACTGGTCTGGCTTCATCAGCAGGGATTTACTCGCGTGATCTCGTTGCTTGAATCGCCGCACAACCTGCAGGCGTACCGCGACGCGAACATCGCGTACGTGCAAGTTCCTCTGCTCCACAAAGATGACTTGACGAGCTCGCTGAAAGCGATTTACGACTGCATCGGCGCGTATCTCGCGGATCCTCGCGAAAAGTTGTTGATGCATCACGAGGAGTTCGGTGAGCGCCTGGTGGGCGTACTCGGCGGACTGTTGCTGTACCTCGGCATGGTCGACGCGCCGACACACGCGATTCAACTTATCGAACGCCTCACGAAGCGCGAGCTTGGTGCGGAAGGACGCGAGATCATCGCTACGACGGTTCGCGAGGGACTGAAGAAGGCCTGAGATGTCTGACTGCATCGAGATCAATGGCCTACGAGTAGTCGCACGCCATGGTGTGCTCGAAGAAGAGCAGTCGCGTGCGCAGCCATTTGAAATCGACGTGCGCCTTGTGGCAGATCTTGCCACCGCCGGGGAGAGCGATTCGCTCGCCGACACGGTCGACTACGGCGCGGTTTCGGAAGCCATTGCATCGCTTGCCACGAACGAGTCGTATGCATTGATTGAGCGACTCGCTCAACGAATTGCCGACGTTTGTCTTTCGTTTGCCGGTGTCGTCTCGGTCGAAGTGACGGTCAAGAAACTGCGCCCGCCAGTTGCCGTGGACGTTCAGTCCACTTCGGTCACGATCGTTCGTCCGTAGCCCGCCGTCATGTCGCGTCGCGCGTTTCTCGCGTTGGGTTCCAATCTCGGAGATCGTGAGGGGTTTCTTCAAAACGCCGTCGACCAACTGGGCGAGCGTCACGGTGTCGTGGTCTCGCGGTCGTCACGCGTATACGAAACCGAACCACTCGGGCCGAGCGAACACGCATTCCTGAATGCGGTGGTCGAAATCGGCACGGATCTGTCTCCGCGCGCACTTCTGCAAATGTGCCACGATTGTGAGGAGCATGCCGGGCGCGTCAGGGTCGTTCGTTGGGGGGCGCGCACCCTCGATGTCGACATCATCTGGATGGATGGCGTGCAATTGCACACGCCCGAGCTGACCATTCCTCACCCGGAGGTAGCGAACCGTCTATTCGTGTTGGTGCCACTCGCTGATCTCGACCGACTGCTTGCCGAGCAGCTCTCCGAATTTCCAGTGCCGGACCCGACTGAATTGCCGCCAACGATCGTCGCCGTTCCGTTCACGCTCCAGATCGGAGCGCGCGAATGAACAGCTTCGCGGTCGTCGGTTTTGGGCGTCTCGGGTCAGCACTTGGCCGGTCGCTCGCGCACGCTGGATGGAAGTTCGCTGGAGCGTCGACGCGTGGTGACACAACTGCGAACATCGAAAGCGACGTGGTCTTCCTCACCGTGCCGGACGACCGCATTGCGCGGGTGGCGGTGGAACGAGCTGCGCAATTCCGAACAGGAGCAGCCATCGTTCACTGTGCCGGTTCACTCGGCATCGAAGTATTTGATGACCTGCGAGCGTCGCGCGCTGACCTCGCCATCGGTGCCTTTCATCCGCTTCAAACGGTGCCACTGGGCGCGCCGGTGGGAGTGTTTCAAGGTGCGCACGCGGGGATCGACGCCGACTCACATTCGACGCGAACACTGCTGGTGGCGATCGCACACGCCCTGGGAATGTCAACCGTTGACGTGAGCTCAACGGCCCGCGCCGCCTATCACGCAGCCGCGGTGGTCGCGTCAAATCACGTAACGGCACTCCTCGGAGAAGTGGAACGCCTCGCTGCTGCGGCGAGTGTCCCGGTCAGTGCCTTCGAGCCGCTAGCGAACGCCGCGGTCCACAACACGTTTTCCGTGGGGGCCGCAGCCGCACTGACGGGCCCGGTGCAACGAGGCGATGTGAAGACCGTCGCGCTCCACCTCTCGGTTCTACGTGGCCGCGACCGCGAGCTGTATCTCGTTCTGGCTCGGGCCGCACTCGAACTTGCGGTGAATCCATCAGAGGACATGCGAAGGATTCTGGGAGCATGAACCAGATGGGCAACACCGCCGGACCTGGCATCGAAGTGTTCCACCACATTGCTGACCTGCGTGTGGCGCTGAGTCGCGCACGGAATGAAGGCCGGTCGATCGGGTGTGTGATGACGATGGGGGCTTTGCACCTGGGTCACGCCTCGCTCATTAATGCGGCGGTCAATGAAAGCGATGTGGTGGTCGTCACCGTTTTTGTGAATCCGACACAGTTCGGTCCCCACGAAGATCTCGCGGCGTACCCGCGTACTCTCGACGCAGACTGTTCGCTCGCGTACACGCATGGCGCTGCAATCGTCTTTGCTCCTTCGGTTGAGGAGATGTATCCCGGGGGCATCGGGCAGCGTCACACGACAATCCACGTCGACACTGTTTCCGAGCGGCTCTGCGGGGAATCACGACCCGGCCACTTTGACGGTGTCTCAACGGTGGTCACCAAGCTGTTCGGCATCGTCGGGCCATGTACTGCCTACTTCGGGAAGAAAGACGCGCAGCAACTCGCCGTCATCCGTGCCCTCACACGTGATCTAAGCCTCCCGGTTGAGATTGTTGGATGCCCAATCGTTCGGGAATCGGACGGCCTCGCACTGTCGAGCCGCAACCAATACCTGACCGGGCCGGAGCGCCAAGCCGCTCCGGGAATCGCTCTGGCGCTCTTCGGTGCCGCCGATCGAATAGAAGCGGGTGAATGCGAAGCCGCGAGCATCGTGGCCTCGGTCACGAGCGACCTCGCTGAGATCCCTGGGACGCGCATCGATTACGTGGAACTGGTCGACGCTGAAACCTTTCAGCGCATCGAGCGAGTCGAAGCCGACGCGGTGTTGGCTGTCGCTGTGTTCTTCGGTGGGGCCCGACTCATCGACAATGTGCACATTGCTGTCGCGGGTGACGACATCACGATCGACCGGGGCCGATCACTCCCAACCGAAGAACCGTAGGCTGGGCGACTCATGTTTGATGTCGTAGTGATCGGGAGCGGTGTCGCGGGACTGTCCGCGGCCGTGCGCGCGGCGGCAGCGGGGCTGTCAACCGCGGTGGTCACCAAAGTCGAAGTCGAGCAGACGGCGACCCGTTGGGCTCAAGGCGGTGTGGCGGCGGCAATGACTGCCCCCGATTCACCGGATCTGCATCTCAAGGACACGTTGGTCGCCGGTGCCGGGCTCTGTGATGTTGATGCTGTTCGCATTCTCGTGAACGAAGGCCCGCATCGCATTCGGGAATTGATGAAACTCGGGGCAAATTTCGATCGAGTCGGCGACGGTCCCGCGTTGGCGCGCGAAGGCGGCCATTCACTGGCGCGCATTCTGCGCGCGGGTGGAGACGCGACCGGCGCGGAAGTCGAGCGAGCACTCGTTGCGGCGACGCACAAGACAAGCGTTGATCTCTATGAACGGTGGTTCACAACGGAACTGCTCATCGAACAGGGTCGCTGCGTCGGTGTGCGGGCGATCAGTCACGCGGGCGTGACGCGGGAGTTCCGTGCACGCGCGGTTCTGCTCGCCACTGGTGGGATCGGCCAGATGTTTGCCGTGACCACAAACCCGTCGATTTCGACTGGCGACGGAATTGCGATGGCCTTTCACGCGGGAGCATTGCTTTCCGATAACGAATTCGTGCAGTTCCATCCGACGGCACTCGACGTGCCTGAAATGCCTCGACCGCTGCTCTCTGAGGCCTTGCGCGGCGACGGCGCAATCTTGCGCGACACGGACGGAGTCGCGTTCATGAAGGACGTGCACCCGCTCGCCGACCTTGCGCCTCGTGACGTGGTCGCCCGAGCAATTGCCGAGCGGCTGCGCGTGAGCGGCGAACGACACCTCTTCCTCGACGCCCGCTCGATCCATGATTTCCCGCACCGTTTCCCGACGATCCACGCGCAACTGGCGCGGGTCGGCCTTGACCCTTTCGTTGACCTCCTTCCAGTGGCTCCGGCCGCGCATTACTTCAGTGGCGGTGTGAGTACGGATTTGAATGGAGCTACGAGCATCCCTGGCCTATTCGCCATCGGGGAGGTTGCATGCTCGGGGGTGCATGGCGCGAACCGTCTGGCATCGAACTCGCTCCTCGATGGTCTCGTCTTCGGACCACGAGCGGTCGAAGCGGTTGCCCGCGGCGTGACTGAGGCGGAGGAGTCGGGCGTGTTAGCGCCGGCGCTGCGTGCTGATCTCGCGCGCGGTTCGGTTACGACGAGTTCGACGCACGAGTCCTCAGACCATTCCGTGGCGCTCACGGCGATCGACAGCGATCGTTCGGCGGAAATCAGTGACCTTCGATCGCGACTACAAGCATCGATGACACTGAATGCTGGAGTGCTGCGGGATGAGCACTCGCTATCAGAAGTACGAGCGAGCATTGATGATCTGAACGAAGTGCTTGGGACTCCCTACTCGGTCGCGGCACGCGAACTCGACGGGCTCGTCACCGTTGCGCGTTGCCTCGTCGATGGCGCACTCGCCCGCGAGGAATCTCGCGGCAACCACACTCGTACCGACTACCCAGAGACCTCCGATACCTACCGCGGGCGATTCTTTGTGGCGAACCACCTTTCACCAACCTTCGTCCGGCTCGAAAGCGAGGAAATATGAGCGAGTTCGATCCACCCGTCACCGCGCGGCGGTCGGTCATTGCGGCTGCGCTTGCCGAAGACCTCGGGATGCTTGGCGATCTGACCTCGCTCGCCTGTATTCCTGACGCTCAGATGGGCAGCGGAACAATCGTTGCGCGTGCTGCAGGCGTGCTGGCGGGAACGGTGATCGCCGCCGAGGTATTTGCCTCACTTGACCCATCCGTGGTTGTCAGCATGAAGCTCCGAGATGGGCAGCAGGTGTCGCGGGGTGATGTCATTGGAACCCTCGACGGTTCGCTTCGCTCAATTCTGATGGGGGAGCGCACCTGTCTGAATCTCCTGAGCCATTGCTCGGGGGTTGCCACTCTGACTCGTATGTATGTGGACGCGGCCGCGGTTGAAGGCTCCGTTGCACGGATTCGTGAAACACGCAAAACAATTCCTGGTTTGCGTGCATTGCAGAAAGCGGCAGTGCGAGCAGGTGGCGGTGTCAATCACCGCGAGTCCCTTTCCGATGCAGTGCTCGTGAAAGACAATCATCTGGTCGCATTGGGGTCGGTGACACGGGCGGTCGAACAATCACGCGAACGCTGGCCCGGCCGCACGATCGAAGTGGAATGCGATTCCATCGATCAAGTCGCCGAAGCCAAAGCTGCCGGTGCCGATCTGGTCCTCCTCGACAATATGGCTCCCGCGATGGTGCGTGATGCGGTTGCATTGCTCGGCGGCGCTCCGCTCGCCGAGGTTTCCGGAGGTGTCAACCTTGAGACCGTGGCCGAGTACGCGGCCACAGGTGTCGCGTTCATCTCGATTGGTGCGCTGACCCATTCCGCACCGGCGCTCGATATTGCCCTTGATCTCGACGCGAATCTCGACGCGAAGGGTGCCTGATGCTGCTTGCCATTGATGTTGGAAATACACAGACGGTGATCGGCCTCTTCACAGATGGCGATCTCCTCGATCATTGGCGAATCGCCACGGTCGCCGAACGAACCAGTGACGAGTTGGCACTTGCCATGGAACAGCTCCTCGCCGTCAGCGGACATGAGGACGTAGAGGTCACGGGCATCGCGGTGTGCAGCGGGGTTCCCCGCGTGACTGCAGAACTGCGCTCGATGGCAGCCCGCTACTTCGACATCGTCCCCCTCGTGATCGAACCGGGGGTGAAGACCGGAATGCCGATCCTGTACGAAAATCCGAAAGAGGTGGGTCCCGACCGCATCGCCAACGCAGTTGGCGCGTTCGACCGTTATGGCGGCCCCGCCATCGTCGTTGATTTTGGGACTGCCAATACCATCGACGCCGTTTCGGCGACTGGCGAATATCTCGGTGGTGCAATCTTTCCTGGCATCGAAGTTTCGCTCGACGCGTTATTCGGGCGCGCTGCGGGCCTGCGTCGAGTGGAACTCGTCGCGCCGAAAAACGTGATCGGCAAGACCACCGCCGAAGCGATCCAGTCCGGAGCGGTGTACGGATTTTCGGGTCAAGTCGATGCGCTCGTTACGAAGTTCATTGCGGAACTCGGCCCGTCAACGGTCGTGGCGACCGGAGGCCTCGCCGAACTCATTGCCCCGCACAGCAGCACGATCCAGCACGTCGATCCGTGGATCACCCTCCACGGACTTCAACTCATCTTCGAGCGCAATCGGTGAAGACAAATGACTGAACACGAAACCAATATTCCTGTCGACGACAACGTGGACGCCATACCCGTCGGCGACGTCGAAGGAGAGCGCGTTCGCAGACTCGCCAAACTCGACGCGCTGCGCGCCGAAGGGACCGATCCGTACCCCGTGCGCTTCGACCGCACCGATACTGCGAGCGCGTTGCAGCGCCAATATGTCGGGCTCGAGCCCGGTTCAGAAACCGATGCCCGCGTCCGTGTGGCAGGGCGCATCGTGCTACTTCGTCGACAAGGCAAGTTGAGTTTTGCGACGCTGCGCGACGGTGACGCAACCATCCAGCTCTTCGTATCGCGTGGGGTGATCGGTGAGATCGGTCATGACCATTTCAATCAGCTCGACCTCGGCGATTGGGTGGGTGCCGAGGGCATGGTCATGACGACCAAGCGCGGCGAGCTCTCCATAAAAGCCGACGCGGTGACGTTGCTGGCGAAGGCACTGCGCCCGCTCCCCGACAAATGGCACGGACTCGCCGACACCGATGCCCGCTACCGCCAGCGCTATGCCGACCTCATCGCCAACGAA
Organism: Acidimicrobiia bacterium; assembly: GCA_049642885.1. Classification (GTDB taxonomy): domain Bacteria; phylum Actinomycetota; class Acidimicrobiia; order IMCC26256; family JBARPG01; genus JBARPG01. The sequence continues at coordinate 13,818 of JBARPG010000202.1, forward strand.
GACGCCAGGCGGATCTTTCGTGTGCGCTTTGCTGCGATTGACGCCATTCGGGCGTTCCTTCGTGACCGTTCTTTCATCGAGGTGGAAACTCCGGTCTTGCACGTGGTCGCGGGCGGTGCCACAGCGCGTCCCTTCGCCACCCACCATCACGCGCTCGATATGCCGATCTCTTTGCGGATCGCGCTCGAGCTGCACCTCAAGCGTTTGATCGTCGGTGGACTCGACCGTGTCTTCGAACTCGGGCGTGTCTTTCGCAATGAGGGCCTGTCCACCCGCCACAATCCAGAGTTCACGATGCTTGAGCTCTATCAAGCATTCGCGGACTACACCGACATGATGGATCTCACCGAGGCGCTGATCTCAGAGGTCAGCCAAACGGTGTTGGGCACGACCACGGTCGGATGGGAGGGAGTCACGGTTGACCTCGCACCGTCGTGGCCGCGGCGGACCCTTGCTGATCTTGTTCACGAATACGCCGGTGAACGTGTTCACCCGAACGATCCGATCGGTGAGCTCCGCGCCGCGTGTGCGCGCCACGAGGTGAAGGTGGACCCAAAGTGGTCTGCGGGCAAACTCATCGTCGAGTTGTACGAAGAAACCGTCGAATCGAAACTGGTCGCACCCACCTTTGTTCTGGACTACCCGCGAGATGTGTCACCCCTTGCCCGGGTACATCGTGATGATCCGGCCCTTGTCGAGCGCTTTGAATTGATTGTTGCGGGGCGTGAATTGGCCAATGCCTACAGCGAGCTCAACGATCCGGTCGATCAAATGCAGCGATTCGTTGACCAAGCGGCGGCGAAGGCCGGCGGCGATCTGGAAGCGAATGACATCGACGAGGACTACGTTCGAGCCTTGGAATTTGGCATGCCACCGACCGGCGGGCTCGGTATCGGCATCGACCGGCTGGTCATGCTTCTGGCGGGCGTTTCGTCGATTCGAGAGGTTGTGTTGTTTCCGCACCTTCGGCCAGAGGTAACGTGATGGTGAATTCCCGGTTAGGAGCACTATGCGCGTTCTGGTCACGGGGATGGGCGGAGAACTCGGCACTCGTGTCGCTCAAATTCTCGAAGCCGATCCCAAAGTAACGGACATCCTCGGCGTTGACTTCGTCCCGCCACGCCGACGTCTCCAGCGAGCCGAATTCACTCGTATCGACCCGCTCAACGCCGAACGACAAGAGAAGGTCATTGCCGAGTTCGCACCGCAGTGGGTCGTCCACTTCGGTGTCTACGAACCCCATTCTCGAATGGCACCACAAGAGGCCGATGCACGCACTCGCCATTCCACCGTGTCATCACTACGCGCAGCAGCCAAGGGCGGCGCCCTCGAGCGCGTCGTCGTTCGCTCGGGTTTGGAGATTTACGGTCGGGGTGGGGCACGAGCCCGAGTCCCAGATGAATCGGTGCCCGTCGCTCCAAGCTCGCTCTATGGGCGAATGTGTCGCCGTGTGGAGTCGGTCGCAACAGCGATCGGGCGCCGACACGAGGTGCCAGTTGCGGCGATTCGTATGGCCCCGGTTCTGGGCTCGCATGTGCCATCGCCCCTCGGACGCATTTTGCGGCTGCCCGCGGTACCGATCCCCGCATTTGCTGATCCGCCATTCTCGTTGTGCGCACCGGAAGATGCGTGCCAAGCGATGGTGCGGGCAGTGCAACGCGGTCTCGACGGCCCGATCAATGTGGTGGGGCCGGGAGCGGCATCACCGTGGCAGATCGTTCGCTTCGGCAATCGCATCCCGATTCCTGTTGTTGGACCGCTGTGGGCTCTCGCTGCACGTGGCACCGAGGTGGTTGGCGCTCCGATGCCGGACCATGTCTCAGAGCTCCTCAGCGCGGGTCGCACAGGCGACACTGGTCGTATCGGGGAACTCGGTATGGACTCGCTGACCCCAACCCAAGTTATTGCTCACGATGTGTATGAATGGGCTGAGGTCGTGACGATCAAACCGACGTCATTGGCGGTGGCGCGATGACGGGCGACACATTCGAGAAGGACCGGCGATCATGACATCCGTAACGAGCATCAGTGGTGCAAGTGATCGCATCGGCGAACGCCCCAATATCTTTCAGTTGGTGAAACGGCGGTTCCGCGGCCAGTACGCGGTGGATCGGTTCGGCGCCGATCCGGTGCTGGTTGACATCACCTCCAACCTCGCCGGACTCTTTGTCCGCGTCGCGGTGCACGGTGGCGAACATCTTCCTGAACGCGGCCCGGCAGTCATTATCGCCAACCGCAGCCAGGTCATTGCTCCAACGGTCTTGGCCATCGGGGTGCGTTCCGCCGTGAATCGTCGGCTGCGGGTGGTTGGCGTTCCGAACATGCCGATCGCGAGCGGCATCGCTGAAGCCGTCGCGGCATTGCGCCCAAATCACCATGACATCGGTGCTGCCCTGCGAAGCGGCTACCTGGTTGCAATGCCAGCAGGCGAAAGCTGGTTCGTCGGCGGCCACGGTCACCCGTCGATTTCGATCCTTCGGGCCGCTGTTGGCTACCCGGTTATTCCTGCGTATATCGCGGTTGGTGGGCCAGGGCCTCTTCCGATCCGTCCGTGGCAGCTCTACTTCGGTGCCCCGATTTCCGTCGAGGTTGGTGAAACGGATCATGATCCGCTCGCGGCAGCTGAGTTGGCGGAGCGCATCGGTCCCGCGATTGCAAGCTTGAAGGAGTCCGCGCGTGCCTGACGTGCTCGTCGAAGACGGCGTACGCATTCACTACGAAGTCTTCGGGAATCGGAACGGTCCTCCGCTACTCATGATCCAAGGACTGGGCACTGATTCGCGCGGATGGGCAATTCAGCGACTCAGCCTTGGTCGGAAGTTCCGATGTTTCGCTGTCGATAATCGCGGTACCGGGAAATCCGATCGTCCGAGCGGCCCGTATCAAATGGAACGGATGGCGGCCGACGCGATCGCGGTCCTCGACGCCGAGCAGGTCGAGACCGCTCACATTATGGGCGCCTCCATGGGTGGGGTCATCAGCCAAGTGATCGGGGTAGTCGCTCCGGAGCGGACGCGCTCCCTCGTACTGGCGTGCACCGCGTGCCGTCACCATCGGTGGCGTCGCGAATTGCTCTCGGATTGGGCGCACACCGTCGCTCATCGAGATATGTCGGCACTCGGTGAACAGGCATTGCCGTGGCTCGTCGGACCGCGACTGCACCGTCGTTTTGGAATGTGGTTGAACCTGTTGTCGCGCATCGTGTTATCGGGCGAGTCGGCGCCGTTCATCAGCCAAGTCGAAGGAATCTTGATGATGGAAGACACGTTTTCCGTCGAACTCGCAAAGATCGCGGTCCCGACGCTGGCAATCACCGGGTCGCAAGATTTGCTGACCCCAGTCGGCGACGCGGAAGAAATTGTCGAGCGCATTCCGGGGGCACAACTCGCAGTGATCCCCGGCGCCGCGCACGGGCTCATGGTCGAAGCGCCGACGGTCTTTAATCGGACGATTTTGGAGTTCCTCCTCCGAGCGGAAGAGCTCTTTCAGCAGAAGCCACCGACGCTCGTGCCCGCAATCCGCGCGGAATCATTCGTGCAGCGCGCGACCCAACTGGAATCTCGGGTGGCTGCCCGACTGCACGCGCAGGCACCCGACAAGGGGCCGAAGAAGAAGGTGGTTTCGCCGCCGAAGACGGCGACGCGGCGACCCGTTCAGCGATCGCGATCGACCAGCGCGTCGACGTAGGTCGAAAGCGCTGCAACAACCGTTTCGTCGAGATCAGGCGCGCCATTGAGGGCTTCGAGTGCCTTTTGCACGTGATCGTGTGCACACGTGAGCGTGTCGTCGACTCCGCCCGCTTCGATCACCACCGTTCGTAATGCCTCGAGCCGCTCTGCTTCGATCGGCGCACCGAGTTGCGCTCGAAGTTCGGGAGCACGATCGAGGGCGCGCAATACCGGCAAGTTGTAGATGCCCTCGGCGAGGTCCTGGCCGGGCCGTTTCCCGAGATTCGCATCATCACCCACGAAATCGAGGGCGTCATCGACGAGTTGAAAGCACATCCCGGTGTGGTGCCCAAAAGCGGTGAGCGCGTCCAGGGTCGCTTCGCTCGCTCCACATACCAGTCCGCTGATGCGAGCGGAGGTCGCCATCAATGCAGCGGTCTTCCCGGTGATGGCTGAGTAGTACGAATCTTCGGTGCGGTCGACGCGGTACACACTGGAAAGTTCTTCGATCTGTCCGCGGCAGAGTTCGCTGATGGTCTCTGCGAGCAGCGCGGCGACTTCAGCGCCCAGTGATGCGGCCGCTTCTGAGGCGCGGGCGAGCAGGAAATCCCCGGCGAGGATCGCGACGACATTTGACCAGCGGGCGTTTACGGTCGGCACGCCACGTCGGGTCGCCGCTTCGTCGATCACATCATCGTGGTACAGCGAACCGAGGTGCACGAGCTCAACGGCGCACGCTGCGGTGCGCACCTGTTCAGACGCAGGGGCGAGACCATCGAGGGCATAGCCCGATGCCAGCGCAATCGTTGGGCGGATGCGTTTCCCCCCAGCGGAAAGAAGGTGCGAAGCGGCTTGGGTCAGAAACTCATTTGAGGACCGAACTGAACCAACCAGCTCACCTTCGACCTGCGCGAGATCATCACTGAGGGGGGCCAGCGGCGGCGGAGCCACGTTCACGAGCGTCAGGCTACCGACGGCTCTGCGCGGCGGTCTGATCCGGCAGGCCAATGAAACTGCGAATGATGCGGTTTGGAGCTTCAGCGCCGCTGCGAAACTGTCGACAAGAACTTCAGTCAACGCGACACAACTTTCTCCAAGGACGTCGTTAGACTGACCCAACTGTCACGGTGACTCCGATGGCGCTCCGGCTCCAATCGAAGGCATCTTGGCGGTGCTGCGACCGCGAACGTGGCCGCAGTGCAGGAACTGGAACGAGAGGCGGCATTCGTGTTCGAACGTTTCACGGATCGAGCTCGGCGAGTAGTGGTGTTGGCGCAGGAAGAAGCACGCCTGCTGAACCACAACTACATCGGCACTGAGCACATCTTGCTTGGCCTCATCCACGAAGGTGAAGGCGTCGCAGCAAAGGCCCTGGAATCCATGGGCATCTCGCGCGATGCAGTCCGAGCACAAGTCGAAGAAATCATTGGGCATGGAGGTTCCGCACCGTCGGGGCACATCCCCTTCACGCCGCGCGCCAAGAAAGTCCTGGAACTTTCACTTCGAGAGGCGCTGCAGCTTGGCCACAACTACATCGGCACTGAGCACATTCTGTTGGGTCTCATTCGTGAAGGCGAAGGGGTCGCGGCCCAAGTGCTGGTGAAGCTGGGAGCCGATCTTTCGCGTGTTCGCCAGCAAGTCATCCAACTGCTTTCGGGATACGGATCTCAAAAAGAAGGTGCGACCTCGGGCGCGGGCGCGTCGCCGAGTGGCGAACCGTCCCAATCTGGTTCGGCAGTGCTCGACCAGTTCGGTCGCAACTTGACCCAACTCGCGCGCGACCGCGAACTCGACCCGGTGATCGGCCGTGCGAAGGAAATCGAGCGTGTGATGCAGGTGCTCTCGCGTCGTACGAAGAACAACCCGGTGCTCATCGGTGAGCCCGGAGTTGGAAAGACCGCGATTGTCGAAGGCCTCGCGCAAGACATCGTGAACGGGAATGTCCCCGACCTTCTCGCAGGCAAACAGCTCTACACCCTCGACCTGGGTGCGCTGGTGGCGGGGTCTCGCTACCGGGGTGATTTTGAAGAGCGCTTGAAGAAGGTGCTGAAAGAGATCAAGACCCGGGGCGACATCATCCTCTTCATCGATGAGCTGCACACCCTCGTCGGAGCCGGCGCGGCCGAAGGAGCGATCGACGCAGCCAGCATTCTCAAGCCGATGTTGGCTCGTGGTGAGCTGCAGACCATTGGTGCAACGACCATCGATGAGTACCGCAAGCATGTCGAAAAAGATGCTGCGCTCGAGCGCCGCTTTCAGCCGATCAAGGTTGAGGCGCCGTCCGTCGTGCACACAATCGAGATTCTCAAGGGTCTGCGCGACCGGTACGAAGCACATCACCGCGTGACGATTACCGATCAAGCTGTGGTTGCTGCTGCGAACTTGGCCGACCGGTACATTTCCGATCGCCAACTTCCTGATAAGGCCATCGACCTCATCGATGAGGCCGGGTCTCGGCTGCGCATTCGCCGGATGAAAGCGCCGCCGGACTTCCGTGAGCTTGAAGAGGCCATCGCATCGGTGCGCCGTGAAAAGGAAGCGGCGATCGAAAACCAGCAGTTCGAACAGGCCGCCAAGCTGCGCGACCGCGAGAAGCAACTACTCGAAGAAGAAGCTGTCAAGCAGGAAGAAGCTCGCGCCTCAGGGGTTGACCTGTTCAACGAGGTGAACGAGGAGTCGATTGCCGAAGTACTGGCGATGTGGACCGGGATCCCGGTGGTCAAGCTCACTGAGGAAGAGACCGCCCGCCTGCTCCGCAT
>JBARPG010000203.1:0-3742 GCA_049642885.1 Acidimicrobiia bacterium
AGATTCATCGTCACAACAATCGATTGGACCGTTCCGTCTCCCGGCACCGGACGATTGGGGGTGACCGACAACCAGGACAACCCGGCATCCGTCGCAACACCGTTCAGTTCTTCGATCAGCGTGTCGAGTTTCGTCCCATCAGGAATCATGGTCTGGAGTCGGTCGAGTGTCGCCTTCTGATTCACTTCGTCTCGCGCCAAATCCTTGAGTCGCGCGAGGTCGGCTGACAGCCTGTCCTGTTCTGTTTCTGCGGCGATTCGATCGTTTGTGCGCTTGTCGATGTCATCGCCGAGCGGCGAGTACCACAACGAATACCACGCGAGAACGAGCGCAACGCACGCGACCGCACCGATGACGATCGGGTTCCGTTTCATGGGCACTTCTTCGGGTCGTCGACGGCATCGAGCCGGCATGATTCTGCGCCGTCTTCAAGATCGGCAGTTGAACTGAATTGCGTTTGCGCGGTACCCGTTGTCGAGTCGCCCTTCGTGATCGACCCGATCCAAACATCCTTCAATGACGGGGCCACCTCGATCTTTCTCATCCAATCACGCACGTCCAAGAACACGAAGCTTCCAGCTTCGAAGCTCACCGAACCAAGAGCTGCAGTTTCAGCGGACGTAGCGTCGGGCGTTGCGGCGGCAGTCGTGCTCGTTCCGGTGAAAGACTTGATCCACACGTTTGCGGGAATTGACGCCCTGAGATCTTCGAGTACTCGCGCCCACGCGAGATCCCCCGTGAGTATCGGTGTCAACGCGGTCATGCGCGTCGAAATCTCTGTTCCCAGCTGTTGCGTCGGCTGCAAGCGTGCGATGTCGGCGTTCAGCGTCGTGTTGGAATCCTCTACGGCCTTTGCGTCTCGATCCGCGCTGTCGTAATCGCCCGTTCGCGCATAGGAGAGGTACCCCATCCCTCCGACGAGGATCAGCGCAGCGGCAGCCGCGGCGAGGAATCCTTTGCGCGCACCAGTGATTGGTTCGACAATGAAGTCGCGTCCGAGGTTGATCGTGCGACCACTGGAAAGGCCACCGAGCGCGAGTCCGAGGGGCACGGAGAGCACCGCATCGACGTCATCGAGATCATCGGCTGAGAACCCCAAATCCGCGACTTTCAGGTGTTCCCGGGGATGCCCGACGCGCACGGGAAGTCCGAGCGTTGCCGCGAGCTGGTCCATGAGTCGATGATCCCGGCTCATCCCTCCGGTCACCACGACCTCGGACGGCACGGCGGCGCCAGGTTGGCTGAGGTGATATTCGAGCGAGGACCGGACCGTGTCGATTAGCCGGCCGAGCGCAAGATCTTCCGCAGACGCGCCTGCCATCCCGACGGACCCGTCGATGCGCATCCGTTCTGCCGTCGCTTGATCGACGTTCAGGGTCGCTGCAAGGCTCGAGTCAACGGAACGGCCACCCAAGGGAACAGTGCGAACGAAACGCGGCATGCCCGAATCGTCGACCACCACCATCGTGATTCCTGCGCCAATCGAAACGAGCAACTGGCTTCGATGCTCGTGACTGTCGAGCGCACGCACCAATGCAAGCGGGGCAGGATCGATCGCGCTGACGTGTACCCCTGCGGCACGCACCGTCTCGAGGATTCCTTCTACCGAGCTTCGATGCGCTGCCGCAAGCAAGACACGAACTTGTGGTTCCCCCGAAGGCGACACGATCTCCTCGAGAATGCGGAAGTCATAGACCGCTTCCTCGATGGGCATCGGTATGAGATCTGCGATTCCGAATCGCAATGCACCGAGCAGATCTTCTTCGTTCATGGCGGGCAGTTCGACGGGCCTGACGATCAAACGCGGGTTCGCAACCGAGACGCGAACTTTCGCGCCTTTCTTGATGTTGAGTTGTGACCAGAGGCGTGCGATCGCTTCTGACACGGCGGGCGCTTCGATGATCTCACCGTCGACGACCGCGGTTGGCGGTAACGCAACTTGTCCAAACGCTTTCAGCGTCGGTGTCGCGCCATCTTCGATTTCTGCCAGCCGAACGGCCGAGGTCCCGATGTCGAGACCGATGATGCGCTTACTCATGAGGTCACCGCGGCTGGCGTAGCGATCACAGCATTTGAATCCAAGAAGGCGTGGAATTCCTCACGAGAGACGCGCAAGTGTTTGCCAATACGCACAGCACCGAGACGACCATCCCGAATCAATCGGTACACGGTCATCTCGGAAACGCGCATTGCCGACGCGATCTCTTGAACAGTCAAGAGTTGCTCGGCCATGTCCCCTACTCGTTCGCCCATTCCGTTCTTTCTCTACTCCAGCCCCATGCGCACCAGAGACCACTCCCGCCCCAGGAGGTGACTGGATATGACAACACCTGACATGTCATGACAGGTGGCAACGCAAGCCACAGTAACAACACCAACCACATTCGCCAAGAGGCAGAAGAAGATTTTTTCGACAGAAAAGCCTGTATTACAAGGCTGTAATTCACTTCACGGCTTGGAACTAGTGGTTTGCGCTGAGGTACGCGTCTGCGATTTGTGGGCCATATAGAAGGCCAAAAAGCCATCCCGCAGCGAGCATGGGGCCGAACGGCAAGGCGGTCTTTCGACCGGCGCGGCCAATCAGCAACATCGCCGTACCGATCAACGCACCGAAGGCAAACGCGGCGAACAGGCTCACTGCCGTGACCCCCCAAGCGATCCAGGCCGTCGAACCGCCGAGCAGTGCGGAGAGGCGCACATCTCCGAAGCCCATGCTCTTGGGGGAGATCAGATGCAACACGAAGAACGCACAGAAGACGATGACCGCTCCGAGGAGTGCTCTGAGCATGCCCGAACGGTATTCCGACTCGATCGCACTCACGACGACAATGCCGGCAGCTCCCATTCCAGAGAGCGGGTAGACGATCGCGTTCGGCAATTTGAACGTCTCAAGGTCAATTGCGGACAATGCGACGAGACCAGCCGCGATCGTACACAGCACGACGCTTCGCCCGTCGAGACCGTACCGCCACACGATGGAACCGAAAACTGCAGCTGTGATCAACTCGACCATGACGTACCGCACTGACACTTTCGCACCGCAGTGTGCGCATCGACCGCGCCGCGCACACCACGAAATAATCGGGATGAGATCGAGTGTCGTGAGTTGTGTGCCGCAGGCTCCGCATCGTGACCGTGGCCGCACGATGGATTCGTGCGCAGGAACTCGACCGATCACGACCGTCAGGAATGAGCCGACAATGGCCCCGTACAGGGCAGCGATGGCGATCTCAATGGTTTGAGACATTGGCGGAGGCTAACGCGAATCTGCCCCGCCGAATGGCGGGGCAGATTCAGTGCGCGTAGTACGCACGGTGGTTCGGTCACCCCCGAGAGAGTGAGAGGGCTAGAACTTGTCTCCGGTCGGAGATGCGACCGTTGAGGCATCGCAGTTCGTGTTGGAAACGCTGTTGCTGCCGTAGTGAGTGCCCGCACTCGCCCCGGTCTTGACCGTCTCGATTACGTAGCACTTCTTGCCGGACAACGATTGTGCAACCATGGTCGCAGTGTTGGCACTGAGATCCACCGAAATCTGCTTGGCAGCTGCCGAAGGAACTCCGGATGCAAGCCACGTCAACGAAGGCTCAGCCGTCTGCAAGGCCGTGATGCTGCCCGCTTCGTCTGGTGCCAGATATGACTCGTTGTCCGTGAAGAGCACGTCAGCATTGGTCATCGCATTCTTGAGATTGGCCTTTGCTTGAGAATCTTGAGCAGACTCACGTGCGCTTAGGAACGTCGGGAC
>JBARPG010000204.1:0-6376 GCA_049642885.1 Acidimicrobiia bacterium
CGCGGCATATGCTCCCATGCAGCGTCGGCCCCGCACGATCTGAGGGGTGCGTAGGCTGCGTCCAAGCCGTTTCTGGAGGAATCTCATACGTGGACTGTCCAAAATGCAAGACGCTGGTCGAGAAGAACGCGCCACAGTGCTGGATGTGTCATTCGCCGCTCGCGTGGGACGGGGGCGCGCCGGTCGTCACGGGGCCGCCGCAGATGGAGGTGCGCGACTCGGCCGCGGCGCAGGCTCGGAGCGCTGCAGCAGCGCGCACAAATCGACTTGCCGGGCTCATGGTGCTTGCTCTCGTTTTGCTTGCAATCGGTGGAGCGCTCGCGTATCGAGCATTCACTGATAACGCGGAAAAGGTCACGAGAGATGCCCGGGGTTTTGTGATCGAAACGGTCAACGGGGTGAAGCTCACCTTTCCAGATCGCACCCAAGCACGCGGGATCGATGCCAACGGGACGCACGGCGACGCTCGCTTACTCCAGCGCAGTGGCGCGAAACGGGAAATGCTCTTTGCAATCGTTATCGACCTGCCCCCAGGTTCCGATCTCACTGATCTCGCAAACCCCGAACTGGCATCAGCACTTGTGAAACAGATGTCCGGTTATCCCGGCGCCACCGCTACAACGGTCAACCCATTCAAAGTCGGCAAGCTTGCCTTCATCGATCTGAGCGGTGGCTACGACGCGAAGGGGACACCGGTCGTGTACTCAATGCGCATAGTCGCTGGGAGAGGAAAAGCCGTCATCCTCGCTGGAGCTGGCAGCGCGGGCATGCCGAAAGGTTGGGAACAGCTCCGCGATGAAATGCGATTCCCGTCATGACGGTCACGCGTCTCTGATGCAGCGCGCCTGTTAGTACGGCGGGCGTGAAACGCGTGTGAGACTGGTTCGATACGCCGGGGAGATTTTCACAACATCGCCGGTCTGCGGGGCATGGATCATTTGGCCATTTCCGATGTAGATCCCGTCATGTCCGCCCCCGCTGAACATGAAGATGTCGCCCGGCTGGGCCTGGTCAGGTGTGACCTGGGGAAACATCGTGCCCTGTGCTGTCGCCCCATGCGGGGTTGAGATTCCCACGGATTCAAGGGCGCGCATGACCAGCCCCGAGCAGTCGTAGGAATCTGGGCCGGCTGACCCGTAGACATATGGCTTGCCGAGTTGCGCGTAGAGAAAATTAATCACGGTTTGCACGCGAGCGGGATTGCCAGTGGGCGGCTGAGGCTTCGGCGGCGTCGTGGCCGGTGGCCCTCCGGCAGCAGTCGTTGTTGTCGTTGTCGTACCCGAACCGTCGGCGGGCTTCGCTGCCGTTGTCGTTGCAGATTTCTTCGAGGTTGTGGTGCTCGTCGCGTCGCTGGCCGCCTTTGCCGCGGCGCGCTCGGCCGCCCTCTGACGAGCAGCTTCTTGTTGTCGCTGGTACGCCTCGGCTGCTGCCTTTTCGCGGGCGACGCGTTCGGCCTCGACGAGTACCGCCAATTCGCCCTTGACCTTCGAAAGTACCGCTGTTTGGAGCGCATTCAGTTTCTCGAGCTCAGTCTTCGCACTCTCGATATTCGCTTGCTCGGTGCGGGCTTGTCGCTGAACGTCACGGAGGTTCGAGGTCAACAACTTCTGCTCCGCAGTTGCCTGGCGAAGCTGATCGACGAGGTCGTCATCGCTGAGGGTTGCGGCACGCATGTAGTGATCGGCTGCCGCCATTTCGTTCGCCGAAGTTGCAGTGCCGGCCGCAATCAGATTCGTATCGCTTCCGCGCTGATATAGGACAACCGCGCGTGCCCGTGCGCGTCGCTCGAGGTCTGCGGTATTGACCTGATGCTCAGCAATCTTGGCAGTGGCCGCGTCGATGCCTGCTTGAGCTTCCTGCAATTGAATATTTGCTTGATTGAACTTTTCGGCGAACGTAGCGATCTTCTCGCCATTCGCATCGATTTGGTCTTGAATCGCAGCCGCCTCACGCCGCTTGTCATCAATTGGTGCTGCGCCTGCGGTCGCGCTGAAGACAACTGCTGCCAAGAGGCTGGCGGTCGTTGCGATTGAGATGATCCCTCGGCGTCGGAGGTTCATATGGGGACTCCTTGTGGTCCTTGCTGAACGCGAGCCGGACTGGCGATGGGGATTACCCGTGCGCCAACCCAACGGTTGGTTCGGATTGCGAATCAACACGCTACCTCGCTCGTACCTCTGTTACACAAATGTCGGCACATTTGACCACGAAATGAAGGGGTTTGCCGCGATGCCATCACCCTCCGTTGGGTTCAGCGGACGGTGTGACCCCAACCGGTGTCGACGCTCGCAAGTCTTGGAACCTCGGGCGTGCTCCACGCCATGGCACGCGCAACTCCGTTTGCCGTCTGCTGCCAGGCTGCGCGATCCCAGCCTTCTACTGCGGAGACCACGGTCGAGTCTTGCCTCAGGTGCACGAGTGCGGGGAGGGTCCTGAGGCCGAGGGCCTTGACGAAGGCCTTATCGGGGTCGAGCAGCACCAACGCCTTGTCGGCTTCGTCCTCGAGAATCCGCCGTGCGATTGCAGCTGTGGATGGAATGACGTAGGCCGTTCGGCAGTCGGCATCGCCCAAGGTCTGGAAGATTGTCTTCGCTACGGGAATGACCTTCGCTCCATCTGGCTGGTCGGGAAGGATCACCAAACAGAGGTGAAACATGGTCTGCCAGTCGTCGAGCGAGCGGGAATGGCCGCTGAGGCTGGTGAGGATGAGATTGGGATCAGGATTCGTTGCCACGACTCAGGAACGCTATCGCAACCATCGCCGAACCCCTATCCTCGGCGGTATGAGCAGACGTGAACAGATCATGATGACCACCGATGAGCAACGGGCCTTCTGGGAGGACCAACGGACATTGCATGTTGCCTCCCTCAATTCTGACGGCACGCCCCACCTCGTACCGATGTGGTTCGCCTGGGTGGATGGCAACCTGGCCTTTTGGACATACGGGCGGAGTCAGAAGATCGTCAACCTTCGGCGCGATCCGCGCATCACCGTGATGGGTGAGGCGGGAGACAAGTACGAGGAGTTGCGCGGCATCACGATCGTAGGACGTGCCGAGATCATTGAGGAACGTGAGCCTGTGTACACCTTTGGAATGGACGTGTTCCAGCGCTACTGGGGTCCCGTCGAAGGAGACCTGACGGAGGTGCGGGCAGGAGTCGAGCTGATGGGTGCGAAGCGAGTGCTCGTCGTGGTGCATCCCGAGGACACCGCATCATGGGATCACCGCAAGCTCGGTGGCGTGTACTGAGTGTCCGAGTCAGCTTCGCGTGCGCGTCCGCGTGCCTCACGCTTATCGGGTCGTGCAGCTCTGGATCTTCCTCGACGCGTCATTCGTCGGTGCAGCGTGTCCCCAAGCAGAGTGCCGCGAGCCACGCGCCCGCGTCACGTTCGGTCCCGCCAGTGAGTACATCGACGAGCGAGCCTGCCGCTTCGAGCAGCGCGGCTCTACCTGCGGTCGGATCAGTGCGTGAGGTCACGATTGAAGAGCTTGGCGTGACCTGGCGGCCAGGGTGCCCCGTTTCAGTCGAAGACCTTCGTGCGGTGACGGTGCGCGTTCATGATGATGCGGGGACGACGAAGACGGCAGAACTCCTTGTGCATGTCGCGGTTGCAGCGGATATCGCTGCGATTTTCGAGGATATCTATGCGGCGGGCTATCCCGTTCACGAGGTCGCGACTGCGGCGACGCGAGGCGGTGATGACGACCTGCTGATGGCAGAAGACGTCACATCCGCATTCAATTGCCGCTATGTGGATGGCACCACGAAATGGTCAAACCATGCCTCGGGTCGTGCAATTGATATCAATCCCTTCGAGAACCCATGGGTGCGATCGGGTGCTCGTATTGACCCGCCGGCAGCAGCCCAATTCGCAGACCGAACCCTGAACGAACCGAAGCTGATCCTGTCGGACGGTCCCGTGGTTCAGGCCTTCAAAGCCCGAGGTTGGACATGGGGCGGGGACTGGGCAGATCCCGATTACCAACACTTCGAACGAGCCAATCCCTGAGCGGTAGTTTCGCGCTATGCGCAGTCCACGAGATTTCTTCGCCCCCTTAGCCGTCGGTGCGCCGACTCCGCTCCGGGAGATTCCATTTCGCCCCAGCCGGATGATTCATTTCTTCCCGCCGCATTTGGAGAAGGTGCGCGCCAAGCTGCCAGAGCTGGCACCGCAAGTGGATGTGCTGCTCGGCAACCTCGAAGATGCCATTCCGGCAGATCAAAAGGAAGCCGCACGCGCAGGTTTGGTCGAGGTCGCCAAGACGGTGCCGATGGGCCAGACCCAACTCTGGACACGAGTGAACAGTCTCGACAGTCCTTGGGCCTTGGATGACATCACCACGATCGTTACCGAAGTCGGCGACAAGATCGACGTGATCATGGTGCCGAAAGTCGAAGGTCCTGAAGACATTCACTATGTCGACCGACTGCTCGCACAGCTCGAAGCACGCGCAGGTGTGAGCCGACCCATTCTCGTGCACGCCCTATTGGAAACTGCGCGAGGCGTTGCCAACGTCGAGGAAATCTGTGGTGCGAGTCCGCGCATGCAGGGCATTTCCCTCGGCCCAGCAGATCTCGCAGCCTCTCGCCGCATGAAGACCACGCGGGTTGGTGGCGGGCATCCCGGGTATCTCGTCCGCGCCGATCCTGACCCCGCACACGAAGACGCGCCACGCACGACAGCGCAGCAAGACCTTTGGCATTACACAATTGCGCGCATGGTCGATGCCTGCGCGATGCATGGCATCCTCCCGTACTACGGACCATTCGGGGATATCAAAGACACGCTGGCCTGTGAAGACCAGTTCCGCAACGCCTACCTGCTCGGTTGCGTTGGAGCGTGGTCCCTGCATCCGGTGCAGATCGCGATTGCGAAGAAGGTCTTCTCACCTTCTCCCGAGGAAGTGACTTGGGCCAAACGTGTCATCGACGAGATGGGTGACGGCACCGGCACGGTGATGATCGACGGCAAGATGCAAGATGATGCAACAGTGAAACAATGTCGGGTCGTCGTCGATTTGGCGACCATGCTCGCCGCTCGTGACCCCGAGCTGGCAGAACGGTACGGACTCTGATGACCGAGACATATCAACCACGTCGCTCCGCGCTCTACATGCCGGGAGCGAACCAGAAAGCGCTCGATAAGGCGAAGACCATTCCGACTGATTCGGTGATCTTCGACTGCGAAGACTCCGTATCGCCAGATATGAAGTCCGTCGCCCGTGAAGCTGTCGCCGCGGCGGTTGCGTCTGGCGAATATGGCGGTCGGGAATTGACGATACGTGTGAACGGAATCGACACCGAATGGTTCGAGGCAGACGTTCGTTCAGCGGCAGCAGCGGGACCCGCAGCCATCGTCGTACCGAAGGTGAACTCTGTCGCCGATGTTGTGAAGGTGGAACGCTTGCTGGAAGCGAGCGGCGCACCGGACCACACACGCATTTGGGCCATGTTGGAAACGCCTCCGGCGATGGAAGCTGCCGTTGATATCGCTCAAAGCTCCGAGCGCCTCGCTGTGCTGGTGATGGGGACGAACGATTTGGCGAAGGAACTGCACGCGGCACTCGTGCCTGGCCGCCATCCTTTGCTGTGGGGGCTCGGCCGTTGTGTGAACGCGGCGCGAGTCGCTGGCAAGGTCATTCTCGACGGGGTCTACAACGATGTGAAGAACCCTGAAGGGTTCGCTGCGGAATGTCAGCAGGGCGCGGAGATGGGCTTTGATGGCAAGACGCTCATTCACCCCACACAGGTAGAGCCGTGCAATACAGCGTTCTCTCCCTCGCCGGATGAAATTGAACATGCTGGTCGGGTGATTGAAGCATTTGAGGCCGCCCAGCGCGAGGGCCTCGGCGTCGTCACGGTCGATGGCCGGATGATTGAGAACTTGCACGTGGATAATGCGCGTCGTGCGCTTGCGATTGCAGCAGCGATTGCCGACCTGCGCTGACGCGTTGACTCCGCTCATTCATCAACGAAGCGATCTCCACCGCGGGAATCATCACCAGTGCGAAATCGGCCAGGGAGCGCAACCTTGGCGCGGCAATCAGCGGCAACGACGCCGCAAGTTGTGAGCAATAGATCAGCGTCCAGAATTGGGTGAAGCGTCGTCTGCGACCGCGCCACATTGCGACCGGAGCCAAAATTGTGAGCATCCAATACAGGGGAATGCCGATGCGACGAAGCACGATATTCCGTCCGTCGAGTTGCTCTGGAGAATCCATATCGGTCGGAAACAGTTCGAGCCAGTCGAAGGAGTTTCGAAACACAACTTGCGCAACGGCGCTCGGATGCGCTCGCAGGTTGTCCAGCCCAACCGCTTGCAGGTGCGCCGACCATTTTCCTTCGTCGAACTGCAGGAGTCGGTGTTCGAGAC
>JBARPG010000205.1:0-9803 GCA_049642885.1 Acidimicrobiia bacterium
TGATCGCCGTACCCCGTGTGCATCCGAAGATTGATTTTGTGCTCTCCGCGATGGCTGGGCATCTCTTCGGATATGAAGCCGCACTGGCAATTGATGCGTCGGCGAAGTGCCTGCGAGAAATGCGTGCCACGATCGAGACACTCATCGGCACCGACGATGGCGACGAGCAACTGCGCACCCTCGCTTCGGGGCTGCAGCCGGCAGCTTCCTCCTACTTCGACCAACTCCGCGTTGGGTATTACGACGGGTCCCTTGAAGCATCAATCGCGGCGCGGCTGACTTCGCTCATCCGGTACGGACTCGGTGGTCTGCCGCTGGACACCTACGAATGGGAGTTCGGCAAGGTTGGAACGCCATCGGTACTGATCGAAGACCTCACAGCGTCGTTGACGGCCGCGATTGACGCGCTGACGCGGCCAGTGGACGCAATCAAGCATCAAGCGAAGACGGTCACGGTCGGCATCAGCCGTTCCGACGAGACGCTCATGCGCGCCGCACTCGTTCGTGCGGTGGTGGACACAGGATGCGCTCGCGATCATCTTTCGTACCGGGCGCTGCGCACACTTGTGGCGCTCGACCCTGCGGTCGTGAGCGTCCACGGGTACACGCGCTATCGGATTGACGGCGACCTCGACCGAGACACAGCGACCATTACCGTGGTCGACCGTGGAGGTATCGCTCGAGAGATCGCATCCCGTACGGATGTTGACTCGCGCCTGACCGGCACGAAGCATCGGGTTGCGAGCGAACGCGAAGTGACCATCGCTCGAGGACGGCGCGATGGGCGCGTTGTTGTGATTGTGCCCGAAGTGAAAGACGTGCACACGACCGGTCTGACGCTGATCCATGTCGAGTTGAGCGCGACACTCGCACCTGAACTCGCGCGGTCAGTCCTTGGGGGATACCGCGACCGATACAACGCGCTCAAAGATGCCGTTACCGAAACCGAGTCGGGGTTTGCGGAAGGTCTTCTCTCGGAGGTGCCGCTCGTCGACCTGCTGACCGAGCCGGTCTACGTATTGGCGAACCGCTGGCGGAGCTAGACGATGCGAGTGGGGATCGACACCGTCGACATCGACCGATTCCGTGGTGTTATGGAACGCCAGCCACGAGTACTCGATCGCCTATTCAGCCCGGCTGAACGCGCAGCGATTGCAGACCGCGCCGATCCCGCGCCGGGCTTCGCAGCGCGATTTGCCGCGAAAGAATCGCTGATCAAGGCGCTCGGAGGCACGCCGCGCTCATGGACCTGGCACGAGATTGAAGTACTCAGCGTGCGGCACGGCGAGCCGCGTCTGGAGCTCCATGGCGGAATCGCTGCGCACGCCCGCTCAACTGGAATCAAACGAACAGTGGTCTCAATGAGTCACGACGGAAATCACGCGGTCGCCGTCGTTATCGGCGAGGGGTAATCATGGAACCGCTGCTGAGCCCGGAGAACGTCCGCGAAGCAGACAGTTCTGCTCTCGCGAACGGTCAGCGTTATGACGATCTTGTCGATCGAGCGGGACGCGCAGTTGCCTGGGCAGCGCGCCGACTGCTTGGCGGAACCTATGGCCGGACCGTGCTCGTGGTCGCGGGGCCTGGCTCAAACGGCGCGGACGGGCGCCTCGCCGCGCAGCAACTCCGATCCTGGGGATGCGTAGTTCACGTCATCGATCTCGAAGATCCGAGCGCGGTCGGCGCAGCCTCCCTTGATCGTGACTGGCGAGGAGCAGACCTTGTCATTGACGCGATGTTCGGTATCGGTGGATCTCGTCCCCTCGATGGTGTCGCCGCAGATGTGGCGACACGAACACATGCACATCCGCGGCCGCTCGTGCTCGCAGTTGACGTGCCATCCGGTGTCGATGCGCTCACTGGGACCATGTACGGAGTGGCGGTGCACGCGGATGCGACCGTCACCTTCCAAGCAAACAAAACCGGCCTGCTCTTTGAGCCGGCGCGATCGCATGCGGGCGCGATCTCGGTCGTTGATATTGACATTCCCATCGTTGCCGCAGTCGCACAACGAATTGTGCGAGGCGACGTCGAGGAGTGGTGGCAGCCGCGCTCCGCGGACGCCCATAAATGGTCCGCCGGTGCGGTGCTCGTTGTCGGTGGGTCTCCAGGCATGTTCGGGGCACCCCTCTTGGCAGCACGCGCAGCGATGCACGCCGGAGCAGGCATGGTTCGCGCAGCGATGCCGACGAATTCGTTCGAACGCAGCGGGGATGGTGCAGAGGTCATCGAGGTTTCGGCGCCAGCGACACCTCACGGTCTGAGCAGTGGGGCAGTGATGCCAATCGCTCGCGCGGCACAACGCATGCACGCCGTGGTGATCGGGCCTGGCATCGGTCGTGATGCGGAAGCAGCGGACACCACGCGGACGCTCATTGCCACCCTCGATCATCCGTTGGTCGTTGATGCGGACGCGATCAATGCGCTCGCGGACGATCCGAGTGTGCTGCGCGTGCGCGCCGCCGCCAGCCTTCCTCCGATCGTGCTCACACCTCACGACGGCGAGTACGCGCGGCTGATGGGGCATCCACCCGGTCTCGATCGAATCGAAGCAGCGAAAGGCGCGGCCGTCCACCATGGGGCAGTTGTACTTTTGAAAGGTGCCACGACGGTGGTAGCGACCCCGGAAGGGCAAGCGATGGTGATCGATTCGGGCACGTCAGCGCTCGCAACGGCGGGCACAGGTGACGTACTGAGCGGTGTGATCGCAGCTCTGATTGCACACGGGATGAGCCCGAACCGTGCCGCCGCCGCCGGTGCGTGGATCCACGGCACCGCTTCAGTTGACATCGCTGTCGCGTCTGATCTTCTTGGGCCAATCGCCCAACTGCGACGAGAACTCGATAGAACATGTGCCGATGCAGCAGCGACCCACCCACGCCACAATTGACCTCGCGGCCATTGAGGCCAACGCGAGACTCCTGGTCGATTCTGCAGCCCCGGCGCGGCTCATGGCCGTGGTCAAAGCCGATGGGTACGGTCACGGCTCCGTCCCCGTCGCACAGGCCGCATTGGAAGGTGGGGCGACTTGGCTCGGCGTCGCACTCGTTGAAGAGGGCCGAGCGCTCCGCGCCGCCGGCATCACTGCACCGCTCCTGTTGTTTTCCGAACCACCGACCGACGCCGCGGAAGAAGTGGTGCAGCTTGGCTTGACACCGGTGGTCTACACCGAGCCTGGCATCCGAGCACTTGGGGTTGCGGCACGTGCAGCGAGCATCACCCTGGGAGTGCACCTCAAGGTCGATACCGGCATGCGTCGCGTTGGCGCTGAGCCGGAAGAAGTGCTCGGACTCGCACGGTTGATCGTTGCGGAGTCTTCCTTGCAGCTTGAGGGCATCATGTCGCACCTCGCCGTGGCCGATGAGCCCGGGGATGGAGTTGTACAACAGTGCAAACGCTTCGACGAGGTGCTCGCGGCGTTGGAAGGCGCGGGCATCGATCCGGGGGTGCGACATATCGCGAATTCCGCTGCACTCTTAGCCCACCCCGAAACTCGTTATGACATGGTCCGAGTCGGAATTGCGCTGTACGGGCTCGCACCCGTGCCAACGGAACTCGAGTTGAAACCAGCGATGTCGTTGGTGTCCGCGGTGAGCTTTGTGAAGCGCGTGCACGCTGATGAGGCCGTGTCATATGGATGGCGGTATCGGACCCAGCATGAAACGACGATCGCGACGGTGCCGATTGGCTACGCGGACGGTGTGCGGCGCGCGCTTCACGCGGTCGGCGGAGAGGTGCTGATCCGCGGGCAACGATTACCACTCGCAGGCACGATCACGATGGACCAAATCATGGTCGATGTTGGTAACGCTGATGTCCACGTCGGTGACCTCGTCACCCTGATTGGGACTGATGGCGGAGAAACAGTCACCGCGGATGAGTGGGCGAGAGCACTCGGCACAATCAGCTACGAAATCGTGTGCAGCCTCAGTCCGCGCGTCCCTCGCGTGTACAGCGGAGCACAGCGTTGAAGAGGAAGACAGCGGTCACGTTGGGAGCTGGGTCAGTTGTCGCAGCGGGAGTCGCCGCGCGTGCGACGAAACGAAGCTGGGACACGTTTCATGCGCCCACCGATACAAGAGCGTTCCCCGCTTCTTTCGATCGCGAGTGGATCGATGCTCCGAACGGGCACAGTTTGCATGTGGTTCGCTCAGGCTCCGGCCCGGTGACGTGCGTATTCGCGCATGGCGTCATGCTCGAAGCACGTTCCTGGATTCACCAGCTCACGTCATTCCCGGAACTTGGGATTGGAGCCGTTGCCTATGACCATCGCGGTCACGGGGCAAGCACGCGGCCGAAACATCCGTACTCCATCGACGAGATGACAGATGATCTCGCGGCCGTGATCGAATCGATCGATGGCGATGTTGTCGTCGTCGGACACTCCATGGGAGGCATCGTCGCGCAGGCTTTCGCGATCGAATACAAGAACCTGCTGGAGTCGCGGGTGCGCGGCATTGCGCTCGTTGCGACGCTGAGTCGCACACCGCATGCAATGCATGGCGGCCTCGGTGCCAGTGTGGGCAGACTGGTTTTCGGCACGATTCCTGATGAAGACCGCGTCTTTGTGCGGCCCCAGCTCGGTCGCTTGGCGAGTCGCATGGCGTTTGGCAAAGATCCAGATCCGCAAGATGTCGAGCTGGTGCGCGAAATGATTGCGGAATGCGAGCTCGACAACTGGCGCGAGGCATTGCAGTCTTTGGTCGGATTTGACTTTGCGGAGGACCTTCCGAACCTCGAGGTGCCGACGACCGTGTTCGCAGGCACCCGCGATGCCATTACGCCGATTTGGGAGAACCGTCGTATCGCCAGACTCATCCCCGGATCGCAACTCATTGAATACAAGGGTTGTGGGCACATGGTCATGCTCGAGCGTCGAGACGCATTCGAAGCAGACCTCGTGAGATTCGTCCGCTCCGTTATGGCCTGATGTCAGCGCGTTCTGACTTCGCGGCGCTGCAAGCGCGCGCAGAAGCATGCACTTCATGTCGACTTGCTGAGACCCGAACGAATGTCGTGTTCGGAGCGGGCGACCCGTCCGCTCAGCTGATGTTCATCGGTGAGGGGCCTGGCGAACAGGAAGATCTTCACGGTGTGCCCTTTGTCGGCCGCGCCGGAAAGCTGCTGACCCAGCTCATCGAGGAGATCGGGTTGTCTCGTGAAACTGTGTACATCGCAAATGTCGTGAAGTGTCGGCCACCCGCGAACCGCGACCCAGCCCTCGATGAGATCGAAGCGTGCCGCGGGTTTTTGGCTTCACAACTGGAGATGATTGAACCGCGAGTTGTGGTGACCCTCGGGAATTTCGCGACAAAATGGTTGCTCAACACCAAGGTGGGGATCACGAAACTGCGCGGAGTAGCCACGGAAGTTGACGGGATCACCGTTGTGCCGATGCTGCATCCCTCGGCCGTGCTGCGGCACGGCGGCGGCCTGCCACTCGCTCAGACTCGCGCAGATTTCGTGACCGTGAAACGCTTGCTCGCGGATCAATGATGAGCACGCAGTTTGGATCGCGGCTCGTCGAGAGCGCTAAGGCAATGCATCGTTTGGGTTTAGAGATCGGGGTTCGCTGTGCTCCGGGATTGCGGATCGGTTTGGTCGGCGCATTCGGAGCGGGGAAGACAACATTGGTTCGGGGGATCGCAGAAGGAATGGGTGTGACCGTCCCCATCGCTTCGCCCACCTATGCGATTGTCGAAGATCACGGGATGCTGATTCATGTTGATTGGTGCCGCATTGAAGATGAGGTAGAGCTCGACGCGATCGATTTTGACGCGTACATGGATAGTGATGGTGTCGTGGTGGTCGAGTGGGCCGATCGGTTCCCGCGTCGCCTCGGAGATGATGCACTCATACTCCGCATTACGGCACCGACGGCCGAAACGAGGCGAGTTGTGGCGGAAGGGAGCGCTCACATGGTCGACGACTTCGCTGTCGTGTTCCCGAGATGAACACGCTCGCGTTCGACACGGCGAGTCCACGGGTTGCAGCGGCCATCGTCCGGGCGGATGGGGAGCGCGTCGAACGAGGAATCGTGACCGACGGTCCCCGGCATGTGGAGGAACTGATCCCGCTGATCGAGGAGCTCCTCACTGAAATGTCTGTCGTGGGTGCAGAGATCGATCGTGTCGTGGTGGGTGTTGGCCCGGGGCAGTTCAACGGGTTGCGCGTGGGCGTGACCACAGCGAACATGCTGGCGCGCGTGTGGCAGTGCGAACTCGTTGGCGTTTCGACGCTCGAAGCCTTGGCATGGCAGTACCGCACAGCGGCGGATGAAGTCGTTTCACTCTTGGATGCGCGCCGCAGCGCCGCATACTTCTCGCGATATGCAGCTCAGCCGTGGAGCCAGCAACGTCCGGAGTGCATGTTCGACATCGACGAGATAGCGGCCGCAAGCGCTGGGGCCTTCGTCGTTGCCACGCCATCGATCTCCAGCGTGCTTGACGTTCCGGTGTGTATCGACTGGCCTTCGCCCCTCGCGATGATCGACCTTGCGCTCGGTCAGGACGCAACGAAGCAGGTGGCCGCGGTATATGTACGGCCAGCGGAGGAATCGATATGAGCACGCGCCTCCAGCTTCGCCACATGAAGAAACTCCACATTCCAGCCGTCGTGGAGATCAGCCGGGCATGCCAGTTGCCGGCGTGGAGTGCAGACACCTTTGAGCGTGAACTCATCCTCGATCGGCGCGATTACCTCATCGCCATCGCGAACGGTCGCGTACTCGGTTTCGGCGGCATGATGTACGTCCTCGAAGATGCTCACCTCACCGTGATCGGAGTTCATCCCGAGGCGCGTCGAAGCGGTATCGCGACGGTGCTGCTCGCCAAACTCCTGGAGAATGCATGGCGCGCGAAGTGCAGCGGCGCGACCCTCGAGGTACGGGTCGATAACCGTGGAGCGCAGTCCTTGTATCGCCGCTTCGAGATGACAGTTGATGGGGTGCGGCCGAACTATTACGAGGATGGCGGCGACGCCGCAATCATGTGGCATCGGGCGATTGCAGACCCTGGCGCGGTGCGCCTCCGTCGCCGACTCGCTCGACTCAGCCGAGAGCGGTGGAGCGAGATGTCATGTTGATTCTTGGAATTGAGTCGAGCTGTGATGAAACCGCCGTTGCGATCGTGCGTGACGGCACCGAGGTGTTGTCGTCGGTGGTGTCTTCACAAATGACGGTGCACGAGCGCTTCGGCGGTGTCGTTCCTGAGATCGCGTCACGGGCACACGCCGAACAGGTCGGCACCGTGCTCGACGAGGCGTTGACTCGCGCGCGAGTAGCGCTCGGAGAGATCGACGCCGTCGCGGCGTGTGCGGGCCCGGGTCTCGCTGGTCCGCTGCTCGTGGGTGTCGCTGCGGGGAAGTCGTTGGCGTTCGCACTGTCGATTCCGTACCTGCCTGTTCATCACCACTATGCGCATATGGCGGCAAGTTGGTTGGAGGGGGGCGTTGTGGACCTGCCAGCTGCGTATGCCCTCGTCAGCGGAGGACACACGATGTTCGTTGAAGTGCATTCCGCCGCGCGGATTCGCGTCGCTGGTCGCACCGTCGACGACGCTGCCGGTGAGGCCTTCGACAAGGTTGCCCGCATGTTGGGATTGGCCTATCCCGGCGGCCCCGCGATCGACGCACTCGCCCGCGAGGGCGACCCGAAGGCGATCGCCTTTCCTCGGCCGATGTTGAACGACGGGCTGCAGTGCTCGTTTTCGGGTCTGAAGACCGCCGTGAAGCTCTACCTCGAAGCTCATCCAGACGCGGTGCGCGCGGATGTGGCAGCGAGTTTTCAAGCGGCGGTTGTCGAGGTCATCGTCACGAAACTGAACCGCCTGGCCGAGGAAATCGACGCTCGTTCGCTGATGATCGGTGGTGGGGTTGCGGCGAACGCTTCGTTGCGCGCTGCCGTGTTGGCATTGGGCGAGCGCAGTGCACGATCGGTGTCACTGCCGAGCCTCGAAATGTGCACCGACAATGCCGCGATGATCGCGGCCGCCGGATGGTGGATCTCAACGAACCCTGATGCCGACCGTGGGGCCCCCGAAGGGATCAATGCCGACTGGCAGCTCGGGTCGGCGTTATCGAGTTGAGACAGTCTTGGTGTCGCGACCAGAACGGAGCACCGTGCCCGGGGTGTGTCCCGTTGGCTTGCCTTCATTGAAGACGCGTGTGCCGTTGACCCATACCGCGTGCACGCCCTTTGCCGCAGCAACAAGGCGAGCAGTGCCACCTGGCAAGTCGTTCACCATTGTGGCGTGGCTGGCACCGATTGTTGTCGGGTCGAACAAGACCATGTCCGCGCGATTCCCAACTGCGATGCGCCCACGATCAAACAGGCCAAAGAGGTCGGCGGGCACGCTCGTCATCATCTCGACGGCGCGCTCCATGCTCACGAGTTGACGTCCGTTGATGCAGTCGCCAATGAAACGCGTCGGGTAGGGCGCGCCGCACATACGGTCGAGGTGAGCCCCCGCATCGGAACCGCCGAGCATGATGTCTTGGCGAGCCCAGGTGTCTTGACGCAATTTCCAGCTCGCATCATCTCCGTCGATCGGGATCGGCCAGAGGATCGTTTGCAGGTTGTCTGCGATCACAATCTCGATCAAGGTGTCGAACGCGCTCTTGCCGCTCTGTGCCGCAATGTCTTTTACGATTTTGCCTTTGAGTTCGCGGTTCGCGTCGGAGTACACATCGCCGATCACGTAGTTCGACCAATCGGCGAGGCGGCGCAACACACCCGCTTCGTTGGAGGTGGCTTGGCGTTGCATCATTTCGCGCACCGCTGGATCTTGGAGCTTCTGGATGCGCTCGGCAACGGGCAATCCGAGAATGTCCCCCCACCCTGGAATCAGGTTGAGCGCACAGAAAGAGCCAAAGCTCATGTTCATCGGCACCTGCACCGGCATCGTGAGCGCTACGACACGGCCGCCGAGCTCGCGTGCACGAAGTGAACATTCGAGTTGGCGATCGACACGATCCGTTTCGCGACTATCGACGGTCAGCACATTCCAATTGAGCGGCCGACCCGCCACAGCACTCATATTCGCGAAGAGTTCAATTTCATCGTCAGAGAACCGATCGAGACACCCGTCAACGATTCCTTCGAGGAAGGTCCCTTCGAACTCGCCCACCGCGGCAGAAAGTGCCAGCACTTCTTCATTCGTCGCCCATCGTGAAGGGACCGGTTCACCGTCGCCATCGGAATGGGTCTTCGACAACGTGGTCGAGAATCCCAAGCCTCCAGCCGACATTCCAGCCTTCAACAGCTCGACCATGTCCGCGATCTGTTCGGGCGACGCGGCATTGCCCACGCTTTCTTCACCCATCACGTACCGGCGGATCGCGCAATGCCCAACGAGAAATCCTGCGTTGACCCCGAGCCCGCCTTCGAGACGATCGAGGTATTGATCGAAGGTTTCCCAGTTCCAATCGACGCCGTCTTCGAGCGCCTTGAGCGGCATGCCTTCGACCTTGGCTAGCATCTCGCGGATGTATCCGGCGTCACGTGCCTTGATCGGAGCGACCGTGAACCCACAGTTCCCCCCAATGATGGTGGTGACCCCGTGTTCGGTCGACGGGCTCGCGATCGGGTCCCACAGAATCTGCGCGTCGTAGTGGGTATGCGGATCGATCGCGCCGGGCATGAGCACCTGGCCGTCGGCATCCACCGTCTTGCCAGCGACAGCGCCGATTGAACCCGCGTCGCCAATCTCGACGACCTTGCCGTCAACAATCCCAATATCTGCGGATCGGGCGGCTTCACCCGTACCGTCAACCAGCTGCGCTCCACGAATGACGAGGTCCATGAC
>JBARPG010000206.1:0-7829 GCA_049642885.1 Acidimicrobiia bacterium
TCAGCGACTTCCATCCATCCCAGTCGTCTTCGCTCATGCCGTCTTCGATCGACACGATCGGATATCCGTCTGCGAGCCGCGCGAGTTCCGCCGCAAATGCCTCGGCGGTATACGTCTTGCCTTCGCCTTCGAGAACGTAGCTGCCTTCCCGATAGAACTCGGTTGCGGCCACGTCGAGGGCCAACCCAATATCTACTCCCGGTCGATACCCCGCTCGTTCGATTGCTTCGAGGAGCAGTTTCAGCGCTTCTTCGTTGCTCGGGAGGTTCGGTGCAAATCCACCCTCGTCGCCAAGCGCGGTGGCGAATTTGCGTTCTTTCAGCAGTGCCTTGAGTGCGTGATAGGTCTCAGCTCCCCAGCGCAGCGCTTCCCGAAAACTCGCCGCACCAATGGGAGCGATCATGAACTCTTGGAAGTCGACGTTGCTATCAGCGTGTGCACCCCCGTTGAGCACGTTCATCATCGGAACGGGCAACACGTGTGCGTTTGAACCGCCCACATATCGGTAGAGCGGCAGTTCACATTCGTTTGCTGCGGCGTGTGCGACCGCAAGGGATACACCGAGCAACGCGTTCGCCCCGTAGGTTCCCTTATTGGGTGTGCCGTCAAAATCACATAACAGCCGGTCGAGTCCGCGCTGGTCGAGCGCATCGAAACCGTCAACCTCGTCCGCGAGCGGTCCGTTCACGTTCGCAACCGCGGTCGTCACACCCTTGCCGGAATAGCGATCTTCGCCGTCACGCAGCTCCACAGCCTCATGCGCACCAGTGCTCGCACCGCTCGGCACTGCAGCACGCCCGCGGGCACCGCTCGCCAGCTCAACTTCAACCTCGACCGTTGGATTTCCCCGCGAATCCAGGATCTCCCGCGCGAAGACATCGACAATGCTGCTCATGCTTCTCCCGTTCAACACATGTTGCCAGTGTGGCTGGTGTTGTTAACGCTAGCGCGAGTTTTCGGGTTGTAAGCGGTTGAGTTGACGCTCCAAGAACCACGGGGCGAAGCGTTTGATACGCCATACGGTCTTCGCTTGGCCTGGGAATGCAAGAAAGGTTCCCGTTTCAAGTGCGTGCTCGATCGCCGACACGACCCCCAGCGGGTGGATGCCGCGCTGCCCGCCAAGCACCGTCGGTGAGAGCTCGCGCATGTAGTCAACCATTGGCGTTTCCACAATCGGGGGACACGCGCAGACCACCGCGATGTTGTCGCCCTTCAGTTCTTTCGCAAGCACATCGCTGTAGGCCAAAAGCGCGGCCTTCGAGGCCGCGTAAACGGACAGTTGCGGTGTGGGAAGTATCCCGGCGAGCGATGCAACGTTAATGATTTGCCCGCCGCCTGTGCTCTGCATGAGCGGGACGGTGGCTTGGCAGAGGCGGATCGCTGCGAAGAGATTCACCTCAAAGGTCGCAGCGATGTCTTCTGCAGAAATGGTGACAGCCGATCCGATTCGACAGATGCCTGCATTGTTCATGAGGCGAGAAGGAGTGCCAACTTTCTCGATCACTTCATCAAGGAGCGCTTTTGGGTCCTCGGTGACATCGGCGACGATCGGGATGATGCGTTCCGCATGCAGGGCCGTTGCGGCGAGACCAAGTTCGTCGCGATCGATTGCCGCGACCCTCCAGCCTTGGGCAGCAAATGCTTGTGAGGCGATGCGGCCGATGCCAGAACCTGCTCCGGTCACGATTGCAACACGAGCTTCGAGAGCGCTCATCAAACTTCCTTCGCTGGTCCGAATGACATGGATAGGCGTGCAACGGTGCCGCCCGCGAGCGAACGCCGCGGAAACCCGAGCGCGCGCAAATCGTCGACGAAGGGGTGCCCGTCGCCAATCTCAACCCGCGCGCCAGCCGGGCGCATCTTCGTTCCCGAGGCCTCCAAGGACCATGAGGTTCGTCGACGAATGCCGTCAAGAAATGAATACGCATCGACCGCAGATGGCCGTGAGGGCATCGAGAGGCCACGCCCCACCGTCAGTCGCATCGCCATGCGGTCCTCGTAACGAAGCTCAGCGCGAGCCGCTCCGCCGGGCAGAAAGTCGATGTCGATGTCGGTGACTTCTTTCGGGAATCCCCAGACTTCGCGACCGATCTTCATCGTGTACGGCTGGTTCACTGGGAGCTGGCGAATGAACGCTCCGAACTTCCCGTTTCCACTCGCGTCTGGATGTTCCACCAACAATGACAATGCGACTTCGTGGTAGGGGCCGAGGTCGCCGTCGATGTACTCAACCGCGGCGATCGAGACAATCGCGATCCCACCGGGGAAGACCTTTGGACGTAGGTCAGCGTCGCTGAGCACCTCCGCGGCGGCTGCTGCTTTCACGGCAAATGAGGCGTAGGCGCAGCGCGCATAGCGAATCTCGACGGGGAAGGTGACGGGATTCTCCGCCGGGGCTTTAGATTTCTTCGTTGGGCTCATGAACCCCCATGCTCCCGCGATCGCAGGTCGTCTGCAAGCCGAGTCGCCCACTTCATGATCGCCGCATCAACGTCGATGTCGTGCACTCGCGCGTACCCAACCGCTGCGCCCATGATCTGACCCAAGGCCTGCTCACGTTCCTCCGCACGTTCACTGCCTCGAAGTCGGTCACGTGCTGCCTCGATCGCCGCGAATGCCTGATCTGCCGTCGGCTCAGCAACGCCGACATGCTTGGAACGCGCCAGCAGTTTGCTTGCGTACAGCAGCGGCGGGAACGCACGTGGAATCGCGTCGATCGGTGACGCATGATTTCGCTCCTCAGCTTTGATCTCTTCCCACTGCACACGAACTGCATCGGGATCATCTGCCTGAGCGGCACCAAAAACATGGGGGTGGCGGCGGACCAGTTTGTCGTGGATGCGGTTGATGACCTCGACGATCGTGAACGCATCAGCTTCGGCGGCAAGCACCGAATGAAACACGACCTGGTACAGCAGGTCGCCAAGCTCATCTTCGAGTGAGTCGTAGGCTTCGGGGACCACACCGCCAAGGTCGTTTGGCGCTGTGACCGGCAGCTGATCAATGACGTCGACCACCTCGTACGCCTCTTCGAGCACATATTGCCGAAGGCTGTGGTGGGTCTGGGTTGCATCCCACGAGCAGCCGCCGGGTCCGCGCAACCGCTCGGCAACGCCCATCAATCTCGTCATCGCCGCCGCAGTCGTCGTCGGAACCTCGACCCCACCAACTGGCATTTCGAACCACAGTGACGTCAGGTGGTCCGTGGATTCGCGATCGATTTCGACGAGCGGCACCCATGTGATCCACTCGTCTGGTGTACCAAGCCGACGCAGGAAGGCGATTGGGAGATCGCCGGACAATCCGCGATCAAGCAGTTCCAACTTCACATCGCTCAACGCAAATGAAGAATCAACTTGTGTGACAAGCACCGATCCGTGTGCTGCATTGACGGAGTTTGGGTCGTGGCCGTCGGCGAGCGAATCCACGCGGCCCATGCGAGCGCGGGCTATGTCATCGATGCCGATCGCGGGGTGCACCACGACGGCGATCCCACGTTCTTTCCCGCCCTCACAAATGAGCTCAACTGCTCGTTCTGCCACCCGAGGATTTCCAGGTACCGCATAGACCACGCGCCGAGCGCTCGGAGCGGCGTCCAGCACCGCATCGGCGATGTGCCGATAGACCGACTCGATGGTCTCGGCTGCGTCGTAGACCGCATCGAACGTGCGTGTCGTGTTCGTTCCGCCGAGTAGGTCGTCGCCTTCGGTGAGCAGCGCTTCGGCCGCAGGGTGCACCGCCGTGCGCAGGAATCGGAGGTCGGCATCGTCCCACCGGTGACGATCCGCCACCAGCATCATGTCGATACCCGCTGGTCCGAGCCCGACGATGTCGATGCGCCCGGAGCTCATTGCGCTGTTATCCCGAAGTTGGCGAAGAGGCCGGCGAACTTGACGGCGCCGTTGGATCAAAGCCCTTCGCGTAATGAATGGTGCCGAGCACTTCCTTCTTTACCGCTGGTAAACGTTCCTGGGCCATCTGGTCACGACTTTCTTCGAACGTCGGCGTCTTGTCTGCATCGCGACGAATGACGTGATATCCGTACTCCGTCTTGACGGGCTTGGAGGTTTCGCCCGGCTTCAATGCGTCAAGAGCGGCCGCGAATTCCGGAACGTACCCCGAAGTGTCTGCACACCCCAGGTCGCCACCCTGTTGGCCACTTCCAGTGTCTTTCGACACGAGCTTCGCAACGTCCTCGAATTTCGCACCGCCGGAAATGGATTTGAGCGCCTCGGTTGCTTCTGCTTCCGTGTCGACGAGCAGGTGGTGCGCGCAGGTCACAGCCTTCGGCGGGTTCTTCTTGTACTCCGCCTGCAGGGACACATCGTCGAGTTTGAACGTGCGGAGCACCGCGGTCTCGATCGCGTATTGCTCAAGCAACCTCTTCTTATAATCAGCGGGAAGTTTCACTCCGGGCGATTGCGCAAGCTGTGAGTCCAACTGCTTCACAGCGTCTGCACGGTCCTTGGCGGTGATTGACCCTTTGCGAGTCTTCAGCGACAGCTTCAGGGCTTCAGCAGTTGCAAGCTGCGAAACCGTGGACAGAAGAAGTTCATGCGTCGGCTTCTTGGGATCGAGCTTCTTCGCGCCTGCCTGGCCCGCAGATGCGGCATTGGAGAGTTTTGCCAAGATCGCGTAGTCCGCGAGCGCTTGGGCTTCTGTGATCTTCGTCTTGCCGACGGTGGCAACAACGTTCTTGTTTGGGTCAGATGACGTGCCCGAGTCCGTGGTGAGTTCGGACTTTGTTTTCGTCTTCTTGCTATCCGCGGTCGAGTCAGTCTTCGTGCACGCGGCACCAATCATCGTGACGAGGAGAGCAACCGTGGTTGCCTGGGTGCGTTTCATTTCGCCCTAACCCTTTGAAGACGTTGTGGTGGTCGTCGTTGTTGTTGTGGTTGTTGTTGTGGTCGTGCTGGAAGATGGCGCAACCGAGGTCGTGCTCGTGGTTGGCGGCGACACAACAGGGAAACCCTGGGTTGTTTCGAGGAGCCCTTCCTTCTTTGCGATGGTGACCTTGGCCTTCGCGAAGAGCTCCTTGAACGGGGCCGCGAAATACGCATCACGAACTTGAGCCCGAACCGATTCAAACGGATCGAATCCGGCCTGTGCATTCTCGGGCAGGAGAATGTGCTTCACGCAGTACTGCACGGCACCGCCATTCCCCGGATCTTTCTTGTCATACACCTGGATGATGTGATAGCCGAACTGCGACTTGACGGGCTGGCCGATTTCACCGACCGGCTGTGACGTGACTGCTTGGGCAAACTCAGGAACGTATTGCGCAGGATCCGCGCACCCGAGGTCGCCACCCTTTTGCCCTGAGCCGGTATCAATTGACACCTCTTTGGCTACGGCACCGAAATCCTCTCCAGCGGCAAGCCGAGCTTGCACCTGCTGCACGGTGAAGGGCGCGGGCGTATTTGGGAAGTCTTTGGCATTCGCGGAATAGAAGGCCTTCAGCTCAGCGTCGGTGGGTTCCTTGGTGCCGTGGCCAATTGCGGCGAAGAGGGCTCCGCGGCGAGCGTACGCGTCGATCAACTCCGTCTGATACTTGGCACTGAACCCGTCCAATACTTCCGCGGTACCCAAGGTTGAGATGAGCGCGGTCTTCGCATCTTTGCGATTCTTCGCGGAGATCTTGAGCTTGCGGTCTTTGAAGGCCTTGTCGAAAATCTTCTGGCGGATCATGTCGCCGAGGATTGATGCTCGGCCGCCCGAAAGCACCTTGCCCCCCTTGACCGACTCCGCGTCGACGAAACGCCGGTTGAGGGAGTACTGATTCAGCACGCGAACAAACTCGCTGCCGGTGATGTTCTCACCATTCACGGTTGCCACAACGGCCTGCGCGGTGTTGCTCGCTGAGAGGTCATCATCGCCGCAGGCGCTGAATCCGAGCACCAACACTGTGGCGCCCATTGCAGACAGAATGCGCATTCGCGCCGAACTTCGAGTCATAAGTTCACAACGCTACTGACTCCCCGACTCAGCCGGGGAACTCTCATTCTCAGCTTCGTCTTTGACCATTTCGACAAGCTCAAGGGCTTCGAGAAGCCCCCGGATGGCCTGAGCCGCTTCGCGACCATCAGTCGGCACGGGTACGACCAATTCCCCGTCGTCCTTCGCCAGCGACTTTGGCACGAGCCGTGCCAACCGGGCGCGCTGCGAGGCCTTCAGCTCGACCCGCCTGATGCGGGCAGCCCCCCGCGCTACCACGATCTCCGAAATACCGTAGATCGCGCACGTTGCGCGCAAATGTGCGACCTCGAGCAGGGCTTCGGTCTCCGCAGGAGGTGGGCCGTACCGGTCGCGCCACTCCTGTTCGATGTCGGACACCGTCGCATGGTCGCGAACATTGCCGAGGCGACGGTACGCCTCAAGGCGTGCATCATCTTTGGCCATATACGCGCTGGTAATCACGGCCTTGATCGGAAGCTCGATGACGAT
The DNA here is from genome assembly GCA_049642885.1 of Acidimicrobiia bacterium. Classification (GTDB taxonomy): domain Bacteria; phylum Actinomycetota; class Acidimicrobiia; order IMCC26256; family JBARPG01; genus JBARPG01. The sequence goes on from JBARPG010000206.1 coordinate 6,445, forward strand.
TTCCGGCGGAGGCTCTTGGCGACGCCCGGTGAGTTCAGCGACGGCCTCGGTCACCATTTCGCAGTAGAGGTCGAATCCAACGGCCGCGATATGGCCCGACTGGACCTGGCCAAGCATGTGACCGGCCCCACGAATCTCAAGGTCGCGCATCGCAATCTTGAATCCCGACCCGAGATCGGTGAACTCACCGATTGTCTTGAGACGCTCATAGGCCTGCTCGGTGAGCACCTTGTCCTCGGGGTGCAGCAGATACGCATATGCGCGCTGGCCGCGGCGCCCGACGCGTCCGCGGAGCTGGTAGAGCTGGCCGAGTCCGAGCCGGTCGGCGCGTCCGACGACGAGGGTGTTCACCGTCGGCATGTCAATTCCACTCTCAACGATCGTCGTGCACACCAGCACATCGGCTTCCTGACGAGCGAAGGCGAGCACCACCTGCTCGAGCGCTGATTCATCCATTTGCCCGTGCGCCACCATGACGCGGGCCGTTGGGACCAGTGATCGGATACGTTCGGCGACGTGTTCGATATCCGCGACGCGATCATGCACGTAGAACACCTGACCCTCTCGCAACAATTCACGCCGAATTGCCTCAGAGACCACGTGATCGGAGTACTCGCCGACATAGGTGAGGATCGGTTGGCGGTCTTCGGGTGGCGTGTTGATCAACGACAGTTCGCGAATTCCGGTGAGGGACATTTCAAGGGTGCGTGGGATCGGAGTCGCAGTCAGCGTCAGCACGTCAACGTGCGCGCGTAGCGCTTTGATGCGCTCTTTGTGGTTCACGCCGAAGCGTTGTTCCTCATCGATGACCAGGAGTCCGAGTCGCGGCATCGTGATGTCGGCGCTCAAGAGGCGATGGGTTCCGATGACGACGTCAACCGATCCCGATTCGAGATCTCGCACGACGTTCTTCGCTTCTTTTGCAGTGAGAAATCGGGAGAGCACTTCGACGCGCACCGGGTAGTTCGCAAAACGCTCGCGAAACGTCTGTAGGTGCTGCTGTGCGAGCAGCGTTGTTGGCACGAGCACGGCGACCTGTTTGCCGTCTTGTACCGCCTTGAATGCCGCCCTGATCGCCACCTCGGTTTTTCCGAATCCGACATCTCCGCAGACCAAGCGGTCCATCGGTTGGGGTCGTTCCATATCGGCCTTGACCGCTTCAATGGCGTGCAGTTGGTCGCTCGTTTCCTCGTACGGAAACGCAGCTTCCATTTCGTCTTGCCATGGCGAGTCGGGTGCGAACGCGTGCCCTTCGGTTGCGGCCCGGGCTCGGTAGAGCTCGACGAGTTCGGCGGCGACCTCCGCAATCGCATGGCGCGCTTTCGTTCGTGCCTTCGCAAAATCCGCGCCGCCCATCTTGTGGAGCGTTGGTGTGTCTCCACCGG
>JBARPG010000207.1:0-5164 GCA_049642885.1 Acidimicrobiia bacterium
CCGTAAGAAGTGGTACGTGTGGATTGTCGGGGTGCTGCCATTCCTCGCACTGCTATTCATGTGCTATGTGCACATCGAACGGATGCTTCCCTCCAGCATCTAACGAGTTCAAGCGCTGCTGCGTAACCTCGTGGCGTGAACGAGATTCCCCACACTGCAAACGCAGCAGACTTGCCGCGCCATGTGCAGCAGGCGCTCGCGACGGCACCCACAAGCCCGTACCTCGTCGTCGACTTGGATGTAGTCGACGCGCGCTACGCCGAGTTGACGGCTGCGTTTCCGAGCATTCCCGCGTATTACGCCGTCAAGGCGAACCCGATGCCCGAAGTGTTGCGTCTGCTCGCTCAGCGAGGGTGTCGTTTCGATGTCGCGTCACCGGAAGAAATCGCTTGTTGCCTCCGCGCTGGAGCGGACCCAAGGATGCTGAGCTTCGGAAACACGATCAAGAAGCGCTCCGCGATTGCGTATGCCGCGGGGCTCGGCATCGATCGTTTCGCTTTCGATTCCGCGCACGAGTTGGAGAAGTTGATTGAGCTCGCTCCCGGCGCGCTCGTGATGTGTCGGGTACTCAGCGAAGGCGAAGGCGCGGCTTGGCCGCTTTCCCGGAAGTTCGGATGCGATGACCGCACCGCCGTGCAACTGCTCGAACGAGCTGCCCGCGCCGGAATGCGCATCGGAATTGCGTTCCACGTCGGGTCGCAACAAGCCGAGACGCGGGCGTGGGACCCTGCCCTCAAGGCGACGATCGCGATGACGGATGAGCTTGAGGCGCACGGGATCAACGTCGACCTCGTGAATCTTGGAGGGGGCTTCCCGGGCATCTACCGTCAGGGCGCGCCTGGGATCGATCAGTATGCAACCGCGATCTCCGCTGCGATCGCGAACGCATACGCGGGCCGTCACCAGCCCGAGTTCATTCTCGAACCTGGCCGATACCTTGTTGCCGATGCTGGCACGCTTCAGTCAGAGGTCATCACGATTGGACGGAAATCCCTCGCCGACCTTCAATCCTGGGTATTTCTCGACGTCGGGATCTTCCAAGGGCTATTCGAAGCCACCGGTGAAGCCATCCAGTACCGGATCACCACCGAACACGATGGGACCGCAACCCAGCCAGTCGTACTCGCGGGACCGACCTGTGACAGCGCTGACGTGCTCTATGAACATGCGGGCTACGAACTCCCGATCGCACTGACCGACGGTGACCGCGTCTTGCTGCACAGCACTGGCGCATATACGACGACCTACAGCAGCATTGGCTTCAATGGGTTCCCGCCGCTCGCCGGCATCGCCGTCTCTTCAGAAGGGCCGGCCTCTTAGCGACCGTGAAATTCAGGTCGACGCTTTTCGACGAATGCGGTGAGGCCTTCACGTAAATCGTCGGAAGCGAAGGCACGAGTTTCCAAGGCCTTGAGCGTGACCATATCGGCCTCGGTGAGGTCGAGTGGGTCGGCGATATTGAGCGCCGCTTTGTGTCCACCAACAGAGAGCGGAGCGAGGTGCGCGACCGCGTCGGCCCAAGTCATCGCTGCGGCGAGGGGATCTGTGTCGAGGCGGTGCACAAAGCCGAGCTGATGCGACCGTGTGCCATCGAGGAGTTCGCCACCAATCAACACCGCCCGTGCGATTGACGCACCCATGACCTGGCGCATCCGGACGATGTTGCGCGGGGACAACATGACCCCGAGTTTTCCCGAAGGGATACCGAATACGGCCTCGGGTGATGCGACACGGAGATCACACGCGACCGCGAGTTGCATCCCCGCGCCAAGTGCCGGGCCGCGTACGGCAGCGATGACCGGAACTGGGAGTGCAGCTAGGTCATCACAGAGCGCGTCGAAGCTGGGCCGGAAGGTGTCCTTGCCGCCGGAGTCGAGGCCCCCGTGCGCGGGCGCGCCGTGATCGCGCTGGCGCTGGGCAAGATCGGCTCCCGCACAAAACGCCTCGCCCGAACCCGTCACCACCAATACGCGGATCACCGAGCCAATCGCACTCAGTTGTGTACGCATCTCTTCGCAGAGTTCGGCATTCAGCGCGTTGCGACGCTCGGGGCGATTGATCGTGAGTACCCCGATCGCGTCGCGTTGGAAATACTCGATCACGGTGCTGGCTCAATGACTGCCATGAGGTCACCCTCACGGACCGTGCCACCCGGTTCGATCGTGAGCTGTGTGATCGTCCCCGCGACTTCCACGACGACCGGGATCTCCATCTTCATCGATTCGAGAATCGCGATTTCGTCGCCCTCGGCCACCACATCGCCAACCGAGGCGCTGACCTGCCAAACGTTTGCGGTGATTTCCGCGCGTACATCAGTCATGCGCAGGACGATACCGTGCGCATGTGCCAATCCAGCGCCTGAACCATGCCGTCTTGTACGTACGAGATGCGGCAGCATCCGCCGACTTCTATAGCGCCGCGCTCGGGTTCACCGTGCGCCATGAAATGCCAGGTGCCGTATTTCTTGGAGCGCCCGGGTCGGTGAACGACCACGACCTTGGTCTGTTCAGCATCGGGCCTGGGGCCGGCGCATCGGGAGCGGGCCGATCGACCGTGGGCCTGTACCACCTGGCCTGGGAAGTGGAACGCCTCGGTGATCTTGTCGAGATCATGAAATCGCTGGAGGAGCACCACGCTCTCGTTGGTGCAAGTGACCATGGAACCTCAAAGAGCCTGTACGCGCGCGACGCCGACGGTATCGAGTTTGAAGTGCACTGGAACGTTCCGCCCGAGCTGATGACCGAGAGCGATCGATCGATCCGCACTGAACCACTCGACGTCGATGCGACGCTCTCACGCTTCGGTGCCGACGCCCCGAGCCACTCCACAACCCTCCGCGCTCCTCAGCACTGAACGGTCGCTCCGTAGAACTCACCATCAGAGCCCATCGCTCCCTGCTCCGTGATTGTTCGCTGCGCTCCAATCACTTCGCAACGTCGCTCGGTTCCGGTGGTGAGTTCTACGTTGATACTGCGGGCCGTGCCGATGATCGAGCGGGCGACGTTGCGAAGCAATTCGACCGCTAGGGAAGAATTGTGAAGCAGGGAGCGCGCAGATTATCGGCACGGCCCACAGTGTCAGACGGGGAGGACGCCGTGCTTACGCCAGGGCCGCGTCACGCTCTTGTTCGCTGCAATGCGCAGCCCACGCGCAATCGCTGCACGCGTCTCGGCCGGGTCAATGATGTCATCGACGTGCGCATACCCCGCCGCGACATACGGGTCAATAAATGAGCGGATCTCTTCGGCGAGTTCGATACGGCGCACATTGCGCTCTGCCTCGTCCTCGATCGCCTCAAGTGTCTTTCGATGGATGATGTTCACTGCGCCGTCAGGCCCCATCACCGCGATCTCCGCGGTCGGCCACGCGACGATGTAGTCCGCCTCGTACGCCATCCCGTTCATCACGAAATACCCGGCCCCGTAACTCTTCCGCAAAATCACGGACACTTTCGGCACCGTCGCCTCACTCACGGCAAACAGCATCTTGGCGCCGTGTCGAATGATCCCCTGCTTCTCAACCGCTGACCCGACGATAAATCCCGGCACGTCATGCAAGAACACGAGCGGAATGTTGAAGGCATCACACAGCCACACGAAGCGCGCCACCTTGTCTGCGGCGTTCACATCGAGCGCGCCCCCCAGCACCATCGGCTGGTTCGCGACAATGCCAACGGACTGTCCATCAATGCGCGCAAGCCCGGTGAGCACATTCTTCGCCCATGCAGGTTTCATCCAAAACACGTCATGGTCGTCGACAATCGCGGTGACAACCTTGCGCATGTCATACGCACGCCTCGGAGCGGTCGGCACGATGTCATACAGCTCGGGAACGGCACGGTCGGCGGGATCATCCAGCGACCCGACAGGCGCGGCGTCTTCATTGTTCGACGGAAAATACGCGAGGTATTTCCGCACGACATCGAGACACGCCTCATCGGATTCGACTTCGAGATCGGCGACCCCGCTGATCGTCGTGTGGACCTGCGAGCCACCCATCTCATCTTCAGTGACATCCTCACCGACGGCAGCTTTGACGAGGTGGCGACCAGCGAGCGCCATCGATGAGGTGCCTTTCACCATCGGCACGAAATCGGCGAGCGCCGGGATGTACGCGGTGCCGGCAGCGCAGTGTCCGAGCATGGCCGCCACCATCGGGACGACCCCGCTCATTGCGACCTGCTCGCGAAACAGCGCACCGAAGCCTGCAAACTGCGATCCTGAATTCGACATGATGCGCGCTCCGGCGGAGTCGAGCAACCACACCATTGGGATGCGCTGGCGCAGCGCGTGCGCGCGCATACGTGCGACTTTCCCTTCGCCAACCATCCCCATCGACCCCGCCATCACGGTGAAGTCATAGGCGGCGATCGCAACCTGCCGACCGTCGATCTCGCCGACACCGGTGATCACCCCATCTGCGGCGAGGTGGCGATCGCCGAGGCCAGAATCCATGTGCGCTGCGAGCATGCCGTACTCGACAAAGGTTCCGTCGTCGACGAGGAGCGATAAGCGTTCGCGCACCGGCAGTTTCCCGAGGCTCCGTTGACGTTCAAGACCGACGTCACCACCCATATTCTCGGCAGTCGTTCGTCGCTGTCGAAGGTCTTGGACGAGTGGACCCCATTGGTGCTGCTCATTCGACACGACTAGCGACCTTTCCATTGTGGGGCCCGCTTTTCTGCAAACGCCGTGACCCCTTCGATTGCATCCTCGGTACCGATCGTTTGCGTCAGCTTGGCTTGCAGGTAGGCAAGCGCAGCGTCGTCATCCATACCGCGAACATGAAAGAAGGATTCGCGGCCCCAGGCCATCGTGAGCGGTGCCTTTCCACTGACACTGCTCGCGAGTTCATCGACACACACATCAAGTTCCGAGGCGGGCACCACGCGATTCAGCATGCCCGCGGCCAGTGCCTCTGCTGCAGTCACCCTTCGCCCGGTCATCATCATTTCCAGCAGGAGTCGGTGAGGGACCACGCGCTGCAAGGGCACTGTGATCATGTAGGGCCAGAGCCCAACATTGATTTCGGGTGTGCCGAAGGTGGCATTGTCGGAAGCCACGACGAGGTCGCATGCCATCGCGAGACCGAAGCCGCCAGCAAGGCAATAGCCCTGCACTCGAGCGATCGAGGGTTTCCCCAAATCGCGAAGCACTTGAAAGAT
>JBARPG010000208.1:0-7858 GCA_049642885.1 Acidimicrobiia bacterium
CGTGCCAGGAGCGCATCGCAAAGATGCGACCCGAGGAACCCCCCACCGCCAGTGACGACGACGCGCATTAGAGGCGACCGATCCCATCAATGATGAACCCGGCTCGCCGCCAAACCGCGGCATCCAACAAATTACGCGCATCAACAACCCGTCGCGCTTTCAGAACGTCCGCAAGCATCTCCGGGGCTATCCACCGATACTCATCCCACTCGGTCAGGAGAGCAACAACGGTTGCTCCCGTGGCCGCTTCAACTGGAGTTGCGGCGAGCGTGATGCCTTCGAGGGGCGCGTGTCCGAGTGCGGGGTCGTGTGCAACGATCTCGGCGCCTTCAGCAAGGAGATCATTCACAATTGCGATTGCCGGACTGTCGCGGACATCGTCGGTGTTGGCTTTGAAGGTCAGCCCCCAGATGCCGATACGAATCCCCTGGACGGACCCGCCCGCAGCGTTGCGGATCTTTGTGACCACACGTTCGCGCTGCTCCTGATTGACAGCGACCACTCCGTCGAGAAGGTCGAAGTGATACCCGGCTTGGCGTGCAGTGTGCAACAGCGCGGAGATGTCTTTCGGGAAACACGAGCCTCCGTATCCTGGGCCCGGTTTCAAGAACTCTGGACCGATGCGCGGGTCGTATCCCATACCGAGCATCACGTCGGAAACGTCTGCGCCCACTGCTTCGCTCACCGCGGCGATCGCATTTGCGTAGCTGATCTTCGTGGCCAAGAACGCGTTCGCCGCGTATTTGATGAGTTCCGCGGATGCCGGGCTGGTAATCACAACGGGTGCGCCGAGCGGTCGGTACAAGTCAGCAACGCGTTGTGCAGTCGCCGTGTCTTCAGCACCGACCACAACTCGGCTTGGGTGAAGAAAATCTCGAATCGCGGCACCTTCGCGTAGGAACTCGGGGTTTGATGCGACGCCAAACTCCTCGTGAGCGGCATCGGCCTCCGAGAGCACGCGATGCACACGCCGCGTACTGCCGACCGGCATCGTCGACTTGTTCACGATCACCACGCCAGACATGAGGTGCGGTGCGATCGTTCGGGCGACCGCATCGACAGCCGAGAGGTCGGCTTCACCGTTTTCATCGGACGGGGTGCCAACGCACAAGAAGACGAACTCCGCATCGCGGACTGCATCGGCGGCGCTCGTGGAAAAGGTCAATCTTCCAGCATCGAGTCCCTCACGCAACAGCTCCTGCATGCCGTCCTCGCGAATCGGCACGACGCCGCCACGCAGCCCGGCGATGCGCTCTTCATTGATATCAACGCAGCAGACCTCGTGTTCAAGGTGCGCGAGACACATTGCGGTAGTGAGTCCGACATAGCCGGCACCGACGACTGTGATTTTGCTCATGAGTTGACCTTCAGTGTTTCGGACAAAGCATCCCGCCAATCACGCAACCGGGGATACCCCAGCGATCGAAGTGTGTGTGTTGAGAGCGAACTGTTTACCGGGCGTGCCGCATCACGCGGGAATGCTGCCGCGGCTTGCGGCACAACAGCGACTGTTGGATGCATAGCCTCGAACGCATGCGTCGCCATTTCAAAACGTGACGCGGGGTCACCGCCACTCACAACATGCACCGTGCCCGCGATGCGATCACGAGCGAGTTGAAAAATGGTCGCAGCGGCGTCGGCGGCCGCAGTGGGCGACCCGAAACAATCGTTGACGACCGCCAGCTGATTCGCCGTTCGTTGCGACTGCAGCCACTTCAAGAATCCATGCGAGGTGTCAGAGAAGAGCCATGCGGTTCGAATGACCAACGCTCCCGGGAGATGGTGCGCGACCAGTTCCTCGCCTTCGAGCTTCGTTCTACCGTAGGTGTTGATCGGCCCTGTCGCATCCCATTCCCAGTAGGGGCGACCCGCATCACCGTCGAATACAAAGTCGGTCGAGATCTGGACCATGCGCGAGTCGTGGCGGCGACACGCGTCCGCGATGAGCCCGGGAGCGATTGCATTCGCGAGCCCTGCGGCGGCTGGTTCCCTTTCGCAGAGATCGACGCCGGTCATCGCCGAGCAATTGATCGTGAGTGCAGGAAGCAAACCGCCGATCACTTGCTCGACCTGTGCTCGGCTCGTGACATCGCATTGCTCGCGCCCGATCGCAACAACATCGCCTGTGATCTGCCGCGCCAACGCCTTCCCAAGTTGACCCTTTCCACCAAGAATGAGCGTTGGACGTGCCGCACGACTCACGACGGATCAACTCCTGATTGCGAAATCCAGCGGTCTTCGAAGACCGGTGCGCGTTCGAGCAGCGGCTCCCACCATGCACGATTCGAGCGGTACCACTCGATCGTCTCGGCGACGCCCGTCCCCCACTCGATCGAGGGACGCCAGCCAAGCTCCCGAGTGATCTTCGAGGAGTCGAGCAGGTAACGGCGGTCATGCCCCGGACGATCGGGAACCGAGACGCGCTGTGACTGCGTCTCTGGAATGTGCTCGAAGACGGCGTCGGCAATCTGTGTGACACTGCGTTCGAAGCCAGTACCAACGTGGTACGTCTCTCCGGCTTTGCCATCGTTGAGTATGCGATCAATCGCGGAGCAGTGGTCGAGCGCATGGACCCATTCCCTGCGGTGATCGCTCGACGCGTACACAGGAATGTCGGCATTCTGCAGCGCGCGGGTCACAAAGAGCGGGAGTACTTTCTCGGGGAATTGATATGGCCCGTAGTTGTTGGCGCAGTTTGAAATCGTGAACGGCAACTCGTAGGTCTCCCCGTAACATCGCACGGCGTGATCGGCTCCTGCCTTTGACGCGTTGTATGGAGTACGGGGCCGATACGGCGAAGTCTCGGTAAACGCGGGAGTGGAGTCATCAAGATCCATATCTCCGTAGACCTCACAGGTCGATACGTGATGAAAGCGCTCGATGCCCTGGTTCCGCGCTGCTTCGAGGAGGTTCTGCGTACCAATGACATTCGTCTGAAAGAACAGGCTCGGGTCGAGCACCGCGAGGCTGTTGTGCGACTCCGCAGCGAAATGCACGATCACATGGGGTTGCACGAGACGCATACACGCGCTCGTCGCAGCAGCGTCGCGCAGGTCGACATGGTGCAAGGGCACCTGCATGCCCGCGATGTTCTCGGGATTGGCGGCATACGTCAGGGCATCGAGAACTTCAAGGTCGTCGCTTGGGTGCTCATTGCGCCAGTAGCGGACGAAGTTCGATCCGATGAACCCAGCGCCACCGGTGACGAGCAGTCTCACGGATCGCACTCGACGGCCTTTGGGTCGTATCCCGCGGGATACGCAACTGAAGTCGTCGTAGTCGTGGTGGACGGGAGTTTGCTTGTGCCCGGGGCACTCGTTGACGGTGCGGCCGCAATGGAAGAACTCGCAGCCAACGCTGCTTTGAAATCGACAAGTCCAGCGAAGTTCGTACCGAGAATGATGACGACATCGGCGTCGGTAATTGATGCGTCTTGCACCAGCTCGACGTCTGCACCCAAGAACGCCTTCAGTGGTTTGGCCTTCTCAAATGCGCCGGTCGCATATTTCACGATCGTCGTTTCGCTGAGCTCCGGCGCGTTGCCAGTCGCTGGGGTTGCAGGCTGCACGCCGAACTTCGTGAAGAAATCCGAAACCTCCATCGCTGCCCCAACTCGCTCCGAAGCATTGAGGACTCGAAGACGAGTCTTCGCGGCTGGCGCCTCAGTGAACGCCGCACCGTTCAATCGGTCTCTGACTGCGGGCCATAGGGCATCGTCAGGAACGAGGTCACTCTTGTTGCCTGCGTCCTTCCAGGGGAAGATCGTCATCTCGATTCCAGTGTCCGATCCGACGTCAATACGACTCATCGCATTCACGAGTTTCAAGAAGTCGGTCTCCGAGAATCCCTGATCAACCTGCACAAACTTCTTGACCTCCTCTGCAAGCTCGACAAAGCCGTTGATATCGCCGGCACTGCCGGCTGCCTTCTGTACCAGCCTGCGGAAATAGCTCTGTTGTCGACCGATCCGGCCAATGTCCGGGGTTGCATCTGCATACACCCATCGTCCGCCTCGAAACTCCTCCATCGCACGCGAGCGAACATACGAAAGTGCCGACCCAGGATCAAGGTTCACGCACCCAGTCTCCTGCCACTCGACCTTGATCTTCCGGTCACGGGCGGGAAATGGGAATGGGATGTGCACGCCGCCGACGACTCGATTGATCTCCTGAAACTGCTGGAAGTCGATGACGGCAATGTGATTCACGATGATATGAAAATTCTCGTCGAGCGCCTTGATGAGTCCGGCCGCGCCTCCGAGCGAGAAGGCGCCGTTGATCTTCGACTTTCGCCCCTCGACGGTCACCCGCAGGTCACGCGGAATTGAAACCGCGAAGACGTTCTTCTCGTTGGGATTGATGTGAACCAAGATCATCGAATCTGATCGAGCGCTCTCGTCACACCCCTTCACCGGATCGCAAAGGGATTCCTTTGCCTGCGCATCGGAAACGTCCACGTTCGCGCGCGTATCAGAACCAATCACCAAATAGGTCTGCGGGTCGCCTGGATCGATGTCGACGAGCCCCTTCGATTGGCTCTTCGGGAGCTTCGGAATCTCGCGGACAAAGTCGTTCACCCACCGATTCCCCACCGTCATCGCACCGACCGCTATCGAACCGGTCAACACCATGGCAATAAAGAAGCGAAACGTAAACGCGCGGACAACGGCTCGGAGGGAGGTCACTGTTGAGAGGTTAGGTCAGGTCGACACGGGCAACCCAAGCGCCCTCGCAATAACGAGCCGCTGGATCTCACTCGTGCCCTCACCAATTTCCAGGATTTTGGCGTCACGGTAATAGCGGCTCACGGGTGTTTCATCCATGAATCCATACCCTCCAAAGATCTGTGTGGCCTCGCGAGTGGCGGTTACCGCAGCCTCGGTGGCATACAACTTTGCCATCGCTGCAACCGTCCGAATGTCCTGACCGGCGTCACGCATCGAAGCTGCTTTGTACGTCAAGTTCCTCGCATTCTCGATCGCAACTGCCATATCGGAGCACTTAAAGGCGATGCTCTGGTAGCGCCCGATTGCACCGCCAAATGCAATGCGCGTCTTCGCGTATTCGAGTGACTCGTCAAGACATGCCTGAGCAAGCCCAACCGACAGCGCACTGATCGCAATGCGCCCCTCATCGAGAATCTTCAGGAAGGTTTTGAACCCTTCGCCGCGCGGACCAAGCAAGTTGGCTTCCGCCACGCGGCAGTCGTCGAACATCAACTCGTGCGTGTCGGAGGCATGCCATCCCATCTTCCGATAGGGCGGCTGCACCAAGAATCCGGGAGTGCCAGCGTCGACCACGATATTGGAGATCTCATGCTCGCCAGTACGAGCGGTGATGGTGACACAACGAGTGATCGGCGTACCCGAGTTGGTGATGAAGCTCTTCTGACCGTTGACCACCCACTCCCCACTCGTTTCGTCGAGCGCGGCGCGAGTTTTCGTCGCTCCAGCATCTGACCCGGCCTCGGCTTCGGTAAGGCCAAATGCGCCGAGCTGCTCGCCAGCCACCATCGGCACGAGATACTCGGCCTTTTGCTCCGGCGTACCGAGCAAATGAAAGGGCATCGCACCAAGCGACACTCCGGCTTCAAGCGTGATCGCCATCGACTGGTCGACTCGGCCGATCTCTTCGAGGGCGATGATGTAGGTCAAGAAGTCAGCGGCCGAACCGCCAACCTCCTCAGGGAAGATCAACCCGAACAGTCCGAGTTTTCCCATAGCCAACACCGTGTCAAGGGGGAAGGTGTGCTCCCGATCCCATTCTTCGGCGTGCGGGGCGATCTCGCTAATCGCGAACTCGCGCACCACCTTGCGAAAGGCGTCCTGTTCGGTACTCAAATCCCAATCCATGGACCACAGCGTAGGGGGCTACGGTTCGCACCGAGATGGTGCAGCAGGTTCGACGCTGGAGCACGCTGCGGCAATGGCAGCACGCAATCGGCGTTCTGGCGCGACTTGATTCGAATGAATCGGCGTGCGTGGTCTCAGACGGCCCCGACCTGATTGTTGCGTGGGGCCTCGATGAAGTTGTGGCACCTGATCATGTCGAAGATCTTCGGACAGCGATCGACGGTTTGACCCCCGGATGGTGGGCGGGATTCATCGGGTTCGAAGCGGGCGCGAGCACTGAGCCGACCTTCGACCCTTTGCCCACTGACACGAACATTCCGGGCTTGTGGCTCGGGCGATTCCGACATCGGGAACGCGTCATCCGTGATGCAGACGAGGCAGCGAGCCCGATCGATCACGAGTCGCTGCCGGAACGCAATGCTGAGCATGGCCGACACGGACGTCACGTCCCTCCGTGGGAGTTGCTGTCTTCGAGCTTGAATCGTCAGCAATATTGCGATGCCGTTAGCGATCTGCTGGAGCGACTCAAAGCCGGCGAATGTTTCGAAGTAAATCTCACGCGCCGTCTCACCTTCGCTGCGCGAATCGACCCAGTCGCGCTGCTCCAACAACTCGCGACCCGCCACCCTGCGCCGCATGCCGCGTTTCTTCGTACGGAACGTTTTTCATTGGTGTCGCCATCGCCAGAGTTGCTCGCAACCTGGCAGGACGGCCGCATTGAAACGCGACCGATCAAGGGCACGAACCGAGACCCTGACGAGCTCATCAACAGCGTGAAAGATCGTACGGAAAACATCATCACGGTCGATCTGGCTCGTGCAGATATCTCGAAAATCGCAGTTCCAGACTCACTCGCAGTCAGCGGACTCTGCGAACTCGAAGAACATCCGGGTCTGTGGCATTTGGTATCAACGGTCGAAGCGGAGATCGATTCAGGCGCGAGCCTCGGCGAAGTACTGGCCGCACTACTCCCCGCCGCTTCGATCACCGGGGCACCGAAACCCAGAGTGTTGAGCATCATTCGAGCACTCGAACCCGTGCGGCGAAATGCGTACTGCGGATCAATCGGTTTTCTGGATACCGTCGAGGGGCGTGGCGCCCTAAACGTTGCCATTCGCACGTTCACCCACACCGCAACTGAAACAATGCTCGGAGTCGGTGGTGGCATCACCTTGGCCTCTGTCCCTGAATTGGAGTGGCAAGAGACAGAACTCAAAGCCGATCGCCTTCTGCGCTACGCGGAGATGGCTTGGGAATCCCAACAGTGAAAGGACCGTGATGGCGTCAGCGGTAACCCCGTCCGTGGTGTGGATCAATGGCGAAATCCTTCCAGTCGATGAGGCGCGCATTTCGCCCCTTGATCATGGGCTGTTGGTTGGCGATGGAGTCTTCGAAACAATGCGATGCACTGCCGGACTTGTGTTCGCATTCGATCGACATATGCATCGACTCGCCGACGGGTGCTCGCGGATGCGCATTGTGGCGCCCACCCCAGCCGAGATCGAACGCGCAATCGACGAACTGCTCTCGGCCTGCGCCCTCATCAATGCGCGAATTCGCGTCACGGTAACTTCCGGCGACGGCCCGCTCGGTTCCGATCGCGGTTCGGAGTGCTCGACCCTGACCGTGATGGCGAGTCCCCTCCCGACCTGGCCGAGCGAGACAGCAATCGCGATGAGTCCCTGGACCCGCAACCCCAACAGCCCTACCGCCGGGATTAAGACGACGAGCTATGCGGACAATGTGTTGGCGCTCGACGAGGCACACCGTCATGGCGCCGCTGAAGCCGTCTTCTTCAACACACGCGGCGAGCTGTGCGAAGGCACGGGCTCCAACATCTTTCTCATCATCGACGATGTACTGCACACGCCACCGTTGCTATCAGGGTGTCTTGCGGGAGTAACCCGAGCGCTTGTACTCGAACAGGCTGCCGCGCTTGAGATCAGTCATAGCGAGGTGCCGCTGTTTGAGGGCGATCTCGCCGCGTGCGAAGAAGCATTTCTCACG
>JBARPG010000209.1:0-10491 GCA_049642885.1 Acidimicrobiia bacterium
GTCGAAAACATTTTGCTGAAGTTGATTCAATCCGCCGACTACGACGTGAAGAAGGCCGAGACCGGCATCATCTATATCGATGAAATCGACAAGATCGCTCGCAAGTCAGAGAACCCCTCGATCACCCGAGACGTATCCGGCGAAGGTGTGCAGCAAGCGTTGTTGAAGATTCTCGAAGGTACGACCGCTTCGGTTCCGCCGCAAGGTGGTCGCAAGCACCCGCACCAGGAATTCATTCAGATCGATACCACCAACATCCTCTTCATATGCGGTGGAGCATTTGCGGGCCTCGACCAGATGATCGAATCACGGCTCGGCAACAAGGGGATCGGGTTCCACTCTGAAGTCCGAAAAGCGTCGGAGAAGGATCTCGCTCAGATCTTCTCGAAGGCCCTCCCCGAAGACCTTTTGAAGTTCGGATTGATTCCCGAATTTGTTGGTCGCCTTCCCGTCGTTGGTGCTGTGGACAACCTCGATCGTGAGGCGCTGATATCGATCCTGACCGAACCAAAGAACGCGCTCGTCAAGCAGTTCGAGAAGTTCTTCAAGTTCGACAACGTTGACCTGGAGTTCACGCCCGGAGCACTCGAAGCGATCGCCGACCTCGCTTTGAAGCGCGGCACTGGCGCACGTGGACTTCGCGCGATTCTCGAACACGTGCTGCTCGAGGTCATGTTTGATCTTCCGAGCCGCGAAGACGTGACACGTTGTGTGATCGATGCAGACGCAGTCAACGGTATTGGTCATCCCGAACTCATCACAGAAGAAACAGAGCGACGCAGCGCCTAGCGGTGCCTGCTGGTTCGCTCCACATTCGCTGAGGGCTCGCGGTGCGTTCTGATATTCGAGAGTGGCTCGACGCTCACATCAACATGGAACTCGGTTCCGTCGGTGTCGTCGCTGGGCGGGATCGCATCGGCGCACCCACCCTCGATCGCATGTTGGCGCTGAGCGCGTACTTGGGTTCGCCGGAGCTTGATCTCGACGGCATTCACATCACGGGCACGAACGGCAAGACCTCGGTGGCTCGCATGGTGACCTCATTGCTCATTGCTTCCGGTCGTTCTGTCGGTACCTACAGCAGCCCGCATCTTGAGCGAGTGAATGAACGCATCGCCATCAACGGCGAACCCATTTCAGACCGTGACCTTGACGAAGAACTTGCGGCGGTTCGTCTGGCCGAAGACGCAGCATTTGCGGGCACCGGGACCCAGCCGAGCTACTTCGAAATCCTCACCGCTGCAGGTTTCCGCCACTTCAACGATGAGGCAGTCGAGGCCGCGGTGATCGAGGTCGGAATGGGTGGAACCTGGGATGCAACGAATGTGATGTCGGGGCTCGTTGCCGTTGTGACCAATGTTGAGATCGATCATGTTGCGTATCTCGGCACGACCCGAGAAGCGATTGCACGGGAGAAGGCCGGAATCATTGACGAGGGCGCGGTGCTCGTTCTCGGTGAGACCGACGTCGACCTTCAACCGATCTTCGCCGCGACACCAGCAGGGTTCACGCTCAGAGCCGATGTTGATTTTTCCGTGCGGAGCGCGCAGCTCGCGCACGGCGGCCGTCTGCTCACGCTTGAATCGAGCGGCCGCGTTGTTGACGACGTGTTCCTGCAGTTGCATGGGGCGCACCAAGCGAGGAACGCTGCGATTGCACTCGCCGCGGCGGACGCATTCGTCGGAGACCCGTTGCACGAGGATGTTGTTCGTGAGGCCTTCGCGACGGTCACTTCGCCCGGACGCCTAGAGGTGATGAGCCGCGAACCACTTGTGTTGTTGGACGGAGCGCACAACGTCGCGGGCATGGAGGCATTGCGCCGTGCGCTCGATGAGGAGTTCGGCCACGCCGAGCGAACGCTCGTCGTCGGGTTCTTGCAGGAGAAAGATCCCGAAGAAATGTTGCGTGCGCTCGGACTCAGCGACTGTCGTCACGTGATTTGTGTGCGCCCTCCCAGCCCGCGGGCACTCGACCCCAAGGAAGTCGCGAACGCCGCGACGCGGATTCGTGGCCCCTTGCTGCGTGTCGAAGTTGCCGAAGACATGGCCACCGCGCTCTCGCTCGCCGAGGGAGTGACCCTTGATGACGGACAGATCGTGGTGTGCGGTTCCCTCTATGTAGTCGGCGCCGCGCGAAGCATCCTTCGTCGGGGCTAGCAACCTGGCGCATTCGAGCAGCGCAATGGCGGGCCAGTACCTTCAGCGCCATGACTGAACGTACCCTTATCATTTGCAAGCCAGACGCGGTCGAACGTGGACTCGTCGGTGAAATTCTTGCCCGCATCGAGCGCAAGCAACTCAAGCTCGTTGCGCTAGAACTGCGCCAACTCGACCGCGCCACGGCAGAGCAGCACTACGCCGAACACGCCGGGAAGGGTTTCTTCGGCGAACTCATTGGCTTCATCACCCGCAGCCCTGTCGTCCTCGGCGTTGTTGAAGGAACTGAGGCCATCAAGGTGTGGCGCACGATGATGGGAACGACCAATCCTCGTGAGGCAGCACCCGGCACGCTTCGCGGCGATCTGGCCATTGAAATGGGCGAGAACATGGTGCACGGTTCAGATTCGCCCGAGTCCGCGGCGCGTGAAATCAGCATCTTCTTCCCAAGCCTTTCCTCGTAGTTTCCGGCGCGGCTGGTGTTTTCGCCAGCATTCGCCCTAGCCTGGTGAGTCGCTCCTCGACGCGGGAAGGACGAGGTTGAGCGAATCCTGGTATTCGAACGTGGTTGGTCGCGATATTGCGATCGACCTCGGGACCGCAAACACGCTGGTCTATGTGCGAGGTCGCGGTGTTGTGCTCGATGAGCCCTCCGTCGTGGCCATTAACTCGCGCGACGGAAAGCCGGTCGCCGTTGGCGCTGAGGCCAAACGCATGATCGGCCGTACTCCTGGACACATTCAGGCAATTCGTCCTCTCAAAGATGGGGTCATCTCCGATTTCGATCTGTGCGAGAAGATGCTGCGCTACTTCATTCAGCGCGTGCTGCAGCGCCGATTCCAGAAGCCGCGCATGGTTGTCTGCATCCCTTCAGGTGTGACGGGCGTAGAACAACGAGCAGTGCAAGACGCCGCGGAACTCGCCGGTGCACGCAAACCCGTACACATCATCGAGGAGCCCATGGCGGCGGCGATTGGGGCTGGCCTGCCCGTGCACGAACCCGCAGGGAATATGGTCGTCGACATCGGCGGTGGCACCACTGAGGTAGCGGTCATTTCATTGGGGGGCATTGTCGCATCTGAATCCATTCGCATCGCTGGCGATGAACTCGATGAAGCGATTATTGACTACGTGAGGAAAGAGCATGGGCTCGCGCTCGGCGAGCGAACCGCGGAACAAGTCAAGATCGCGCTCGGGAGCGCATCGCCACTCGCGCAGGAACTCCTCGCGGAAGTCCGTGGACGCGATCTGGATTCTGGCTTGCCCAAAACCATTGTCGTATCAACGGGCGAAATTCGCGAGGCTGTCGAGGAACCGGTCGCAGCCATTGTTGATGCGGTGAAAGTGACGCTCGACAAGACGCCACCAGAACTTGCAGCGGACATCATGGAGCGTGGGATCGTGTTGACCGGCGGCGGAGCGTTGCTGGCGGGAATTGACCAGCGACTTGCCGACGAAACCGGCATGCCAATCATCGTCGCGGCAGACCCCCTCTACTCCGTCGTGCTCGGCACCGGTCACTACCTCGAAGGCCTCGGGGTGCGGCAAGGATCGTCGTTCCGCTCGGAGCGGTAATGGGTTTGGGCTCCCGGCGGCGTTTGATCGCTGTCCTCATACTCGCTTCGGTCACCTTGATGACGTTGGATCAGCGCTCAGAAACGCACGGTTTCTTCAACGATCTACGACGTTCGGCGAACCAGAGTGTTTCCCCGCTGACTTCCGCGTCACACACGGTCCTGGGCCCAGTACACAACTACCTGACAGGCCTGTCGAACGCGGGGAGTCTCCAACGCGACAACGTGTCGCTTCGCAACCAGGTCGCCGAGCTCAAGTCGGAACTGCAAGGGATTGCCGATGCACGAGCGAGCGCGGCGGCGATTCGGAAATCGGCTGGCCTCAAATCGGTTGAACAGATTCCCGACACCTTTGCGAATGTGATTTCACCCACGCGTTCGAACTTCGAACAGACCGTTGTGGTCGATCGGGGAAGTGATGATGGTGTGAAGGTTGGCAACCCCGTCGTGGCTGGAGACGGTCTTGTCGGGCGTGTCATTGAGGCAATGCCATCGCAGTCGATCGTTCGGCTCATCTCAGACCCGAACCAGTCGGTCGGCGTGCGCCTGGTGAAGGCGAAGGAAATTGGTGTTGCCCAGGGCACAGGGCCCGACCGCCGACTGAAGCTTCGGTTCATCGGCTCGGGCGCGAAGTTCTCGAAGAACGAAGTCGTCGTCACCGCGGGCTTGACCAGTGCCCTCTTCCCGCCAGGAATCCCCGTCGGCCGCGTGCGTTCCGAGCAGCGATCCCTTGCTGACCCCGAGGTGAGCATCACGTTGGAAGCGGTTGTGAACCTCGATGAGCTCGACGTGGTTCGCATCCTCAAGTGGGCTCCCGTTTCCGACGAACCGCCATCGCCGACGACGAGCAGCACTTCGATAGCGCAGGACACCGCGAGTTCGACGAGTGCTGCGAGCAGTGGAAACGGTGCTCAAGGATGAAGACGTCACGATGGGCATTGGTCATCGTTCTCCTGACCCTGGTGCAGGTGTGCGTGGTTCCGCAACTACGCATTGGCGGGGTCGGCCCCGAAATGTTCCTGGTCATAGCGGCGCTTGCCGCGTCGCGAAACGGTCCTGAAGAGGGCGCCTTGGTCGGGTTCAGCGCTGGCCTCGCCTACGACTGTTTCTTGAGCCCTCCATTCGGTGCTTCCGCTCTCGCAGGCGCGCTCGCGGGCTTCATTGTCGGGTCCTCGCACGTGTTCTTCGGCCGGGTGCGCTGGTGGGTCACCCCAGGGTTGGCATTTGTCTCGGGTCTCGTCGGAGGTGGCGTGCTCCTTTTCGCCCAAGTCTTAGCGGGGAATGACGGGCTCGCCTCAGCACGTTCTCTCGTGACCGTGCTGGTGGCTGCAGTGTTTGATGCAGTGACAGCGCTGTGGGTGTTCCCGTTTACGCGCTTCGTCCTGGGGTCCTTCCATTTCGGTCATCATCGGAGTGCAATTCGTGGCTGAGGTCAAGACCTCGCGCGTGAATGTGCTGAGCGCAGTCACACTGATCCTGTTCTCCGCGTTGGGGATGCGACTCTGGTTCTTGCAGGTCGGCGGATCATCGGCCGCCGCCGCGCGCGTTGTGGCGAACGCAACACGCACGATCGCGATCGCGCCACCGCGGGGAAGGATCCTCGATGTACAAGGTCGCGTCCTCGCCGAGAATCAGTTGACGACTGTGATCGAGGTCGCGAGAGATGTTCCAGCAACCGAGCGAAACGGGCTCTTTGATCGTCTGGCAGTTGTCCTCGACACGACGCGCTCCTCTATCGAGCGAAAATGGAATGACGCCCAGTACTCGCGCTATCGAGCCGTTCCGATCGCGACCGATGTGTCGACGGACATGGTTGTGTACATCGCGGAGCATTCAGACCAGTTCAAGTATGTCCATGTCGCGAGCTATCCGCAGCGGGTGTACCCGTATGGGGACATTGCCTCGCACGTTCTCGGATACATCGGACGAATTAACGAGGGTGAGCTCAAACTGCGTCCCGGACAGGGATATTCGCCCGATGATTTCATTGGCAAGTATGGGATCGAAGCGAGTTACGAAACGCAGCTCCGGGGTACCGCTGGCTTCGATCGCATCGAGGTGGACCGCACCGGGCAAGTAGGGCGACGCATTGCGCACAAAGACCCGATTCCCGGGTACGACGTGAAGCTGCACATTGACATCGGTCTCCAGAAGGGACTCGAGGAGGATTTGGATACCGCGATTACCGTGGCGCGTGCGAGCGAGGACCGAGAACTCGGCGGTACCTATGCGGCTGACGGCGGAGCGGTCGTGGTGTACGACGCCGAAAGTGGAGCGATCGACGCGATTGCGTCGAACCCGGTATTCGATCCGGCCGATTTCGTGCGCGGGATCTCGACGGCAGAGTTCAACACGAAATACGGAGACGCCAACAAGGATACGAACCACGCACCGATGCTCAACCGTGCAACGGAGGCCGGATACTCGCCCGGATCAACGTTCAAACTGATTACTGCGGTGGCTGCGATGTCCGACCCGATCAGTCCCCTCGATCCGAAGGAGTTGCGTCCGAGCCCCCGCTATGTCGAATACGGGGGTCGCGAGTTCCGTTTCTACAACGATGGAAAGGTTGCTCACGGGAACATTGATCTCGCGACCGCACTCACCGTCTCAAGCGACACCTACTTCTATGTGTTGGGAAAAGAATTCTGGGATGAAGGGATCGCCAATGGTGGCGGGGATGGGGACTGGTCCAAAGGGGAGCAGCTGCAGCAGACCGCTCGCTCGTTTGGGTTTGGGAGCCCGTCCCTGGTGGACGTGCCACAGGATGGGGCGGGCCTCGTGCCCGACGCAAAGTGGCAGGCCGAAACCGCCAAAGTCAACGGAACGAATCCCGCTTGGCTCGGTGGGTACAACGTGCAAATTGCGGTCGGCCAGTACGAGATGCGATCCACTCCGCTGCAGCTGGCGGTCGCGTACGGCACCTTTGCGAATGGCGGCAAGCGGTACGCGCCGCAGTTGGCGGCAGCCCTCGTCGAAAACGGCGATACGGTCGTGCGCCGATATGCGCCGCGGGTGCTGGGTGCCGTCGATGTTCCGAAGAAGTTCTCGGACCCGGTGATCGAGGGATTGACGGGAGTCGTTCAGAATGGGAATGGCACCGCGGCACCTGCGTTCCGAGGCTTCCCCTTCGCTCAGTTCCCGGTGTGGGGGAAGACCGGGACCATTCAGAAAGCAGGAAAGCAGCCGGCAGCCTCCTTTGCCGGTGTGATCACCATCGACGGGAAGCAGAAAGTGGTCGTCGCCTACCTCGAGCAGGCCGGATACGGCGGCTACATCGCGGCGCCGCTCGTGCGACGCGTAATGGAGCGTCTCGCCGGAATTGAGGACCTGACCACAATCCGGTTCGTCCGGGGATCGGGGACCGGTTACTAGTGGCGATGACCTCTGACGTCGAGCGGATCACGCGATCGCGACGCGACCTTCCCAGGTGGCGCAACCTGGATTGGACGTTGGTGATCGCATTCATTGGAATCGCATTCATTGGCGTCATGATGGTGTACTCGTCGACCCGAGGTGGGGCGGCGCTGCGCTCAGGGACGACGACGTACTTCTTGCAACGCCAAGCGATGTTCGTTGCCCTCGGTGTTGTCGTTTGTGGAGTGACGGCAGCCATCGATTACCACCGCTGGATGAGGTTCACGCCAATTCTCGTCATCGGCACGGTGGTCTTGCTGCTTGCTGTTATTTCTCCGCTCGGAACAAAACAAAAGGGCGCACAGGCCTGGTTCCAAGTCGCCGGATTCCAGCTACAACCCGCGGAGTTCGCAAAGTTCGTGCTGATCGTTGCGTTTGCCAGTTTGCTCGGCGCCCAACGCGGGTCACCCGATACCCCGATCGTCCTGCGGTGCCTCATTGGCGTCGGCGTGCCGATCGGTTTGATCTTGCTCCAGCCTGACCTTGGTACCGCTGTCGTAATCGGCATCATCGCCTTCGTCATGCTCGCCCTGTCGGGTGTGCATTGGCGGATGCTCCTTGTACTCGCCCTTCTCGCGATCACGGGCGGCGTGATGGTCGTACAGCTTGGTGTGCTGCAGACGTACCAGCTCGACCGTCTCACATCGTTCTTGAATCCGTCAACGGATGTCCGTGATGCTGGGTACAACGTCGACCAAGCCAAGATCACGATCGGCTCCGGAGGCATCGCGGGGAAGGGCCTATTCAACGGCACGCAGACAAAACTCGACTACGTCTCTGAGCAACATACCGATTTCATTTTCACGGTCGTAGGGGAGGAGCTCGGTTTCGCGGGTGGCGCCACCGTCATCGGGCTGTACCTCGTGATATGCGTGCGGCTCCTGCGGTTGATGCGCTCCGCCAGGGATGAAGTCGGCGCCCTGATCTGTGCAGGCGTGCTCGCGATGATCGGATTTCAGGTGTTCGAGAACATCGGAATGACGATGGGCCTGATGCCCGTCACTGGGATCCCACTCCCGCTCATGAGCTACGGCGGTTCATCGACGATTGCGACCTTCGCCTGCATCGGTCTTGTCATCAATGTCAGCACAAACCGATTCGACCGCGCCTAGTCAGTCAAAACATCAACAACGACAAGCTGTCAGACACCGTGGCGAGGAATTCACACGTTCCGGGGTAGCATCACCGGACATGTCCAACCTGTGGCCGCGGTTAGAACCGCTCCTGGCCCGGGTGGAGAAACCAGCTCGCTACATCGGAATGGAACGTGGTCGCGCACAGCCCGTGCATGGCCCTGATCGAATCAGTTGGCTCCTTGCCTACCCCGATACGTACGAGATCGGCCTCCCGAACCAGGGTCTCCAAATCCTCTACGAATTGCTCAACGAGCGACCCGACGCGGTCGCCGAGCGTTCCTACGCGGTGTGGACTGACCTCGAAGCAGGAATGCGCGCGGCGGGCGTCCCGTGGTTTTCGCTCGAAACTCATCGTCCAGCGCTCGACTTTGACGTAGTCGCCTTCAACCTCTCCGCTGAACTCGTCTATACGAACCTGCTGAATTGTTTGGACCTGGCCGGCATTCCAATTCATGGTGCTGCCAGGAACGAGTCACATCCCTATGTAATTGCCGGTGGACATTGCACCTTCAACCCCGAACCACTTGCAGATTTTGTCGACGCCTTCGTTTTGGGTGACGGAGAAGAGGTGGTCGGGGAAATCACTGAGGTGCTGCATGATGCCCGCCGACGCAACGCCTCGCGGAGTGACACCTTGCACGCGCTCGCTCGCATTGTCGGCGTGTACGTCCCGTCGATGTACCAAGTTCGCTACGAGGGACAAGCCATCGTCGAGATCTCACCGCTGCACAGTGATGTGCCGGAGCGGGTGGAGAAACGAACCGTCGCCGACCTCGGCGATTGGCCGTACCCGAAGCAACAACTCGTGCCCCTCATCGAAGTCGTGCACGACCGTTTGAGCGTTGAAGTGTTTCGCGGATGCACGCGCGGTTGCCGTTTCTGTCAGGCCGGGATGATCACGCGCCCGGTGCGTGAACGCTCTGCAGCGCAAGTGCGCCAAATGGTCGCTGACGGCATCGCCCGCACCGGCTATGACGAGGTTGCACTCACCTCGCTCTCCACCGCGGACTTTTCCGGTATCGACGGGATGGTCGGCGACCTCATGGACTGCCAACCGGGAACGGGGAGTGTTTCAGTATCGCTCCCGAGTTTGCGCGTCGACGCGTTCACCGTTGGGCTTGCTTCAGAAATTGCGAAGGTACGGAAGTCGGGCTTGACCTTCGCTCCTGAAGGCGGCTCGTGGAGATTGCGTCAAGTGATTAACAAATTGATCAGCGACGATGACCTTGAAGCATCTGCCGAGGCCGCGTTTTCGAACGGGTGGCGCCGCATGAAGCTCTACTTCCTCACCGGTCTTCCGACCGAGATGGATGAAGACACGATGGGAATCGCCGCCGCTGCCCGGCGTGTGGTCGAAATTGGCCGCAAGCACACGAAGGCAGCGAGTTGCACCGTGTCAGTCGGTGGTGTCGTGCCCAAGCCGCACACTCCCTTCCAGTGGTTCGGACAAAACGGTGTCGACGAGTTGCAGCGCAAGATCCATATGTTGCGCAATGAACTGCACCGCAGCGGTGCCCGCTTGAAATGGCACGACCCTGCGGCGACCTTCGCCGAGGGGCTTGCTTCCCGAGGGGACCGCCGTATCGGCGCTGTGATCGAACGGGTGTGGCGTGCGGGCGGAGTGTTCCAAGAGTGGAGCGAACGTTTTCAGCTCGACCGTTGGTTGAGCGCCATGGCAGCGGAAGGTCTCGACCCCGATTGGTATGTGACCCGCCATCGAACACGCGAGGAGATTCTGCCGTGGACGCACATCGGAGCGGGTCTGCGCGAAGACTTCTTGTGGAATGACTGGCAATCGGCGCTGGCAGAACACGGTCTTCCGGACTGTCGCTGGACGCCGTGCTACGACTGTGGTGTCTGCACCGACCTCGCGCTTGAGCACGTGGTCGCATCGAACACTGTGCCGGCGGGCGGAAGCCAAGGGACCCCAGGGCCTGGTCTCACGGCGGAAGTCCCGGTTGTGATCGCGCCCAAACCGGTGGGGGTGACGGTCTGATGCATGCCCGTCTCAAATACTCGAAACAGGGCCGTGTGCGATTCATTGGTCACCGTGACCTCGCCCGAGCTCTGGAACGTGCGTTGCGCGTGGCGCAGGTCCCGCTCGCATTCACCGAGGGCTTCTCGCCGCACCCCAAGATCAGCTTCGGCCACGCCCTGACGGTGGGGGCCGAAAGCGTTGCGGAGTACTTGGATATCACGACACGCGAA
>JBARPG010000210.1:0-5524 GCA_049642885.1 Acidimicrobiia bacterium
GGTCCTGGTGCAACAGAAAACACGACATCCGATTCAATCGCGACTCTGCGCGATCCATCGGCGATCGATGCAGCATGGAACGGCAATCGGGCGCCGTCCTCAGCGAGCACCAGTCCGAGTCCGCGGGCCGGATCGAACGCTGTCACTCGACCTCGACGTAGTTGCGACCCCACCGAACCCGCGACCTACGCGACGATCTTTGAGATCGGCAACTCGAGGATTCCCGAGGCTCCGGCTTCGCGAAGTGCTGGAATCAGAATGTTGATCTCACGCTTTGGCACGACAGTCTCGACTGCATAGGCGTCCGTACCAAAAAGCTGGCTCACCGTCGGAGCTCCAAGTGCTGGCAACAGCGCAACCACCGCATCAAGTTGGGCGGCGCCGACATTGAGCTTCACCAACACGCGCCCTCGGGCGTCGAGCACCCCCGTCAACAAGGTCTGGAGCTGTTCCATCGCACGGCGTTTCTCGGGATCGCTCGCTGCAAGCGGATTGGCAATCAGTTCAGTGCGACTCACCAGGAGTTCGTCGATGACCTTCAATCCAGCGGCACGCAAGGCACGACCCGTTTCAGTGATCTCGACGACCGCATCAGCGATTTCGGGCACCTTCGCTTCAGTCGCCCCATAGGACAGCGACACCTTCGCCGCCACCCCGATGCGCTCAAAGAAGCGTTGTGTGATTCGAGGGTATTCGGTCTGGACGCGAACTCCGTTCGGCAACTCAGCCGCTGAGTTCCATGGGGCATCGCCTGCGACGGCCAGCACCATGCGTATCGGACGGCTCGTTGCCTTCGAGTAATTGAGTTCCGTCAGAGTTTCGACGGCAGCCCCGGTCTCCTCGATCCAGTCGCGACCGGTAATCCCGATATCGAATAGGCCGTCGGCCACGTACGTTGGGATTTCCTGCGGTCGAAGGATCATCACCTCCCGAACGCGAGGGTCATCGATGCCAGCCTTGTATTCGACGGAGGACGAACGAAGGAGGGGCAGGTCGGCTTCTTCAAACAGCCTTAGCGTCGCGGCCTCAAGGGAGCCTTTGGGGAGCACAATTCTCAACACTTCGAATCCTTTCAGGCTTCGGGCACGGTCTGGAGCAACGCCACCATTTCGATTGCGCTCAAGGCAGCTTCTTCACCTTTGTGGCCATGTTCGCCGCCGATACGTGCGCGGGCTTGTTCCTCATTGTCCGTGGTCAAAACCCCGAAGATGACCGGAACGCCAGTTTCCAACGCCACTTGGGTGCAACCGCTCGTTACGGCATTGCAGACATAGTCAAAATGGGGGGTATCCCCGCGAATGATTGCGCCGAGCGCAATCACTGCATCGACGTCTGGGTGTTCCGCAAATCGCTGCGCAAGGATCGGAATTTCAAATGCGCCAGGTACCCACGCGACCATCACGTTGTGTTCCTCGATGCCCGCGTCCCCGAGCACCTTCAGGGCTCCGTCAAGTAAGGCTGCGGTGATCTCACGGTTGAATCGACCGACAACGATCGCGACTCTCATCCCGGATGCGATAACGGGAGTGTGCTCGTGATCAAAGGTACCCACTAGCCAGCGTCCCCTTCTCGTCCACGTTCCTCGGCTGCTCGAACCGCATCCATATCGATGAGGTGACCAAGTTTCTCAGCTTTGGTCCGAAGATACGCCGCATTTTCTGGGCGGGGCGGAGTGTCAATCGAAACTCGGTCAACAATTTCGAGGCCGTATCCATCAAGCCCGCCATATTTCGACATGTTGTTTGTCATGAGACGCATCGTTGTAATACCAAGATCGACCAGCATCTGGGCGCCGATGCCGTATTCACGGGAGTCCACGGGAAGGCCGAGATCTTCGTTTGCTTGCACGGTGTCACGGCCAGCCTCCTGGAGCGCGTACGCGCTGAGCTTGTGCCCGAGACCGATTCCGCGGCCCTCGTGCCCACGCAGATAGATCACGACTCCCCGGCCTTCTTCCGCAATTTTCGCGAGGGCGGCGTCGAGCTGCGGACCACAATCGCATCGGTATGATCCAAAGACGTCACCGGTGAGGCATTCGGAGTGCACGCGGACCAATACGTTGTCGTGGTGTTCCACCTCGCCTCGAACAAAGGCAATGTGTTCGGTGCCATCCAAGACTGATTCGAACACGTGCGCCGTGAATGCACCATGAACTGTTGGAATCTGCGCCGAAGATACGCGGCGCACCAACTTCTCCCGTGAGCGGCGGAAACGAATGAGATCAGCGATGGAAATCATGATGAGCCCGTGTTCGTCCGCGAAACGCGTCAGCTCAGGAAGGCGGGCCATGGAACCATCGTCATTGGTGACCTCCGCGAGAATGCCTGACGGCAGGAGCCCCGCAAGTTGGGGAAGGTCGACGCCGGCTTCGGTGTGTCCGGCACGTTTGAGCA
This sequence comes from Acidimicrobiia bacterium, assembly GCA_049642885.1. Classification (GTDB taxonomy): domain Bacteria; phylum Actinomycetota; class Acidimicrobiia; order IMCC26256; family JBARPG01; genus JBARPG01. The sequence goes on from JBARPG010000210.1 coordinate 2,394, forward strand.
CTCCGCCCTCCCGGTAGCGAAGCGGAAAGATGTGACCAGGTCGGTTGAGATCTTCTGCGCGCGTCGAAGGATCGATCAAGGCAAGGACCGTGGTAGCACGGTCGCCAGCGGAGATGCCTGTCGTCGTGCCTTCAACCGCGTCAACCGAAACGGTAAAGGCGGTACGTTGGCCCTCGGTATTTTCATTGCCCGAAACCATGAGTGGCAGCCGCAGCCGGTCGAGCATTTCGCCGAGCATCGGCTGGCAAATCACACCTGAGGTGTGACGGATCATGAATGCCATGCGCTCCGGGGTGACTTTCTCGGCGGCCATGATGAGGTCGCCTTCGTTCTCTCGATCCTCATCATCGACAACGACAACGATTTCGCCGCGCTGAATCGCTGCGATTGCTTCTTCGATCTTGGCGAAACTCATGCGTCCTCCTGTGGGTGAAGGAGAGATTCGACGTACTTCGCGAGCACATCAACTTCGACATTCAGTCGATCTCCAACACGGCGCTCCCCGAGCGTAGTGACCGCCTGTGTGTGAGGAATCAGCGAGACGGTGCAGTCGGGCCCTTTTCGGTCGGCAATCGTGAGGCTCACTCCGTCGAGGGTGACCGAACCTTTCTGCACCGTGTACTTCGCCAGGTCCACCGGAAGTCGCACCGTCAAGCGCCGCGAGCCGTCGGGCTCGTCAACAATCGTGACGACTTCTGCGGTTCCATCGACGTGGCCTTGTACGAGATGCCCGTCCAAGCGTGCGCCGAGTCTCATCGGACGTTCCAGATTCGTACGGTGCCCATCGCTGAGGTCGCCCAAGGTTGTTGCGCTCAAGGTGGCGAGCATGACGTCGGCTTCCCACCACCCCTCGCCTCGGCTGACGACTGTGAGACAGCAACCATTCACCGCGATGGAATCGTCGACGCCGACGTCTTCGAGTGAGGCCGTGCACCGAATCCGGATTCTTGTGCCGCCGTCAATCTGCGCGCACGATTCCACCGTTCCAATTTCACCAACGATTCCCGTAAACATGTCGCTCCCGGCGTTATAGATCGAATTCGAGTCGAACGTCTTCGCCGAAACGCTCGACCGAGACGGTGCTCATATGGCGTGCCTGTTCTAGCGTTCGCACTCCACGAAGATCGAAGGCCGGAGTGGCATCGGTGCCGAGAAGGCGTGGTGCGATGTAGCACCGCATGGTCTGAACCTGCCCTGCTTCGAGAAACGCATTCGTTACGGTCGACCCGCCTTCCACCATGAGTTGCAATACGCCTCGCGCTCCCAGTTCGTTGAGTAACGCATCAAGGTCGACACGCCCATCTGCTGACGGAAGCCGCAACACCTCAGCGCCATGCGCTGTCCACGAAGCACTCCACGCTGTGGAGGCTGCGTCAGTCGTCGCGATCAAGGTGGGTGCGTGCGAGGTGTCGGCGAGTGCTCCCGAGGCTGGGAGCACTCCCCGGGAGTCGAGGACCACTCGAAGCGGAGGGACACTCGGCGGAACAGCGTCACGCACGGTCAGCGCGGGTTGGTCGATTCGTGCAGTGCTGGAACCGACGAGGATGGCTTGGGAGTCGGCCCTGAGTTCGTGTGCGTCGCGTCGCGACGGTTCGCCGGTAATCCATTTCGAGGATCCATCGGCAGCAGCGATTCGAGCATCGAGACTCATCGCAATCTTCGCAATGACCCACGGTCGGTTGTGTAATCGATGCCACAGGTATGGAGCCAAGTCCCGCGACACGTGATCGACGAGTTGCTGGTCGCTGCGGGCATCACTGTCCTGCAGGCACACAACCTCGACGCCCGCCGAAGCCAACGCTGCGCGGCCGGACCCATTGACGTGCGGATCGGGATCACCGATCGCATAGACGACGCGAGCAACGCCAGCCGCCACCAGTGCCTCGGTGCAGGCCCCTGTTCTTCCACGATGCGAACACGGTTCGAGTGTGACAAGTGCGGTCGATCCGCGTGAGCGCTCCCCTGCTACTTTCAGCGCCGCAATCTCAGCGTGGTCCCCACCCGGCGCGTGTGTGTGCCCGGCACCGACTTCAACTCCGTCTCGCAGCAGCACACACCCCACCCACGGATTTGGTGGAGCGATCCGTCGAGCAGCACGACCCAGCTCTCGGGCGCTCGCCATTGCCGCGCGTTCGCCGTCAGCAATAGATACCGGGACCTGCGCATTCAATGCGGATCACCTCCCGACACAAGGTCGACGAGGTGGGGAATGTGGTCACGAATGACCGCCCATCCTTCGAGGGCGCCCGGTGTGGAACCGGGAAGATTCACCACGATCGTGTTTCCAATCAGGCCCGCGACCCCTCGGGAGCGCATGCCGAAACCGCGGTCCTCGCCATCGCTTGCTCTGCGAATGGCCTCGGCGATTCCCGGTGCTGCCCGATCGATAACGCGTTCCGTCGCCTCGGGCGTGATGTCTCGCCGTGCGAACCCGGTCCCTCCGGTCGTCAATACCAGCGCGACGCCATCGTTCGCCGCTGCGGTCAGCCGATCAACAATCGCTGCGATCTCATCGGCAACGACCTCGATGGCGTCAACCGAGTGCCCGCATTCACGAACCGCCGAGGCAAGGGCGAGACCTGAGCCGTCTTCGTACTCACCCGCCGCAACTCGATCGGAGATGACGACAATCCTTGCGAAAACCGCAGTGGGTTCCGCCTGCCCTGTCATCACTTCGATGCCGACCCTGGTTCCACGAGCGCAATTACGTGGGCGACGAGGTCTTCGGGTTCGAACGGTTTCACCATGAACGCGTTCGCACCTGCCGCCAATCCAGCTTCACGATCAGCTGGAAGCGATTTAGCGGTCAACATGAGCACGGGCAACTTTGAGCACTCTGGATGCTCCCGCACATCGCGACACACCTCATAGCCACTCCGGCCGGGCATGACCACATCGACAATCACACAATGCGGATCAAACTCCAAAACCGAATCGAGCGCTCGACGTCCGTCATTCTCAATTCGGACTTGAAAACCATCGAGTCGAAGATTCAACTCGATCGCAAGGGAAATATCGGTGTCGTCCTCAACAACGAGCACGCGATACGTCACGCTCCATTCTCCGCTGCTCGACCGATTTCGGCGGCGACGCGTATGCGACTCACGGCTGCAGCAGGATCGGTGTCACCG